>JBHOQO010000063.1:0-1550 GCA_042408925.1 Chloroflexota bacterium
CTCAATCGGCGTAGATGAGTTCCCGGACCGCCGCGATGTCCCGCCGGAGCTCGTCGTTCGCGGCGACCTCACGGGTGATCTTGTCGCAGGCGTGGAGGACCGTGCTGTGGTCGCGCCCGCCGAGCTCGGCCCCGATCCGGAGGAGCGAGGCGTCGGTCTCTTCGCGCATCAGGAACATCGCGATCTGGCGCGGCAGGACGATCCCCTTGTCCCGCTTCTGGCCCTTGAGGGCCTCCATGTCGACCCCGTAGTACTCGGCGACCGCCCGGGCGATCCGCTCCGGCGTGACCTGGCGCTTCTTCGGGTTGTAGAGGACGTTCGAGAGGACGGCCTGGGCGAGCTCGATGCTGATCGGCAGGGCGCCCATCGAGGCGTAGGCGACGATCCGGTTCAGCGCCCCCTCGAGTTCGCGGATGTTGCTGACGATCTTGCGGGCGATGAACTCGATGACGTCGGAGCTGATCGCCACCCCCTGCTCCTCGGCCTTCGCCCGGAGGATCGCGATCCGGGTCTCGAGGTCGGGCGCGGTGAGGTCGGCGATGAGGCCCCACTCGAAGCGGCTCCTGAGCCGCTCTTCGAGGGTCAGGATCGCCTTCGGGGGCCGGTCCGAGGACAGGACGATCTGCTTGCCGTCCTCGTGGATCGCGTTGAACGTGTGGAAGAACTCCTCCTGGGTCCGTTCCTTGTCGGCGATGAACTGGATGTCATCGATGAGAAGGACGTCGATCCGCCGGTAGCGGGCCCGGAACTCGTCGATCCGACCCTGCTGGATGCTCGTGATGAACTCGTTCGTGAACTTCTCCGAGGTCGCGTAGACGACCCGCTTGCGGGGGAACTTGGCGATGACCTGGTTCCCGATGGCGTGCATGAGGTGGGTCTTCCCGAGGCCGACCCCGCCGTAGAGGAAGAGCGGGTTGTAGGCGTGACCCGGCCGCTCGGCGACCGAGAGGCTGGCCGCGTGGGCGAGCCGGTTCGCCGAGCCGACGATGAAGTTCGCAAACGTGTACCGGGGATTGAGGTTCGTCCCGCCGCCCTCGCCGCCGACCCGACCGGGCTCGACGCGGACCGGTTGGGGCGCCGCTGTTCGGGCCGCCTCGCCGGTGGCGGCCGGCTGAACGACGAACTCGACCTGGACCGAGTAGCCGACGATCCGGGCGAGGGTCTGGCTGATGAGCGACCGGTAGCGGCCCTCGAGCCAGTCCTTGGCGAAGCCGTTGGGGACGGCGATGCGGAACCGGTTGTCGTCGACGTCGAGGAGCTGGGTGTCGCGGAGCCAGGTCTCGAAGTTGGCGGGGGACAGGGAGACCTGGAGCTCTCCGAGGGCTGCTCGCCAGACGTGCTTCGTGTCCATCGGCTCGAGGACCTTCGGTGCTACGGGTTCGAGGTGGGCTTGACGTCGGCCACGGATCACCGGGGTCGGGGGACCGGATGCGAGATCGGACCGACGCCGAAGCAGGCTGACGAACCGCTCTCGGGAGTTGTCCGGGGGCTCCGTCCGGCTGTCCTCCGAGCGTCCCGGCGCCGGGGCTTCGAGAGGATAGCACCGCCGG
>JBHOQO010000068.1:0-5525 GCA_042408925.1 Chloroflexota bacterium
AGGGCTGGTAGACGAGAAGGGAGGATCGACGATGTTTCATCGCATCGTGCGCGTCCTCGGTGCCTTGAGCGCTCTCGTCGCGGCCGCCTTCGCGGGCGGCGCTTCCTTCAAGGGCTTCTGAGGGTACGATCGTCCCATTCCGCCGAAGGCCGAAAACGGCTACAGTCCGACGTGGACGTGTTCGGCGTGCGAGGGCATCGATGCCCAAGTCCTTGAAGTTGTACATTGCGGGGCTCGTAGCGACGGCAGCTGTCGTGCTCGTCGTTACGAGCCTCGTGTTCCCTGTGCGACCTGCGATAGCGATCGAGGTCGACGGCCGTCCCGGAGTTTCAGGCTCGGATGAGGCTGCCGGCTTGGCCTTTTGGTGCGCTCTCACCCTGTTCGCCTCGGCTTTGCCTGTGCGCATGCCGCAAGGCTTGATGCTCTCAGTGTTCTTCGCCCCGGTGTTGGCGGCGACGAATCTCGGCGGCCCCGCAGCTGGTGGATGGGTGGCCGCCCTCGGAACAACCGAATTGCGTGAGATTCGTGGCTCGGTCCCCTGGTATGGAACGCTGGCGAACCACGCGAGCATCGTCATCGCTACCGTGGCTGCGGGGTGGACGACAGCAGCGATATCTGGGACCCACGCATCCATCGCTGCAGACTTTGTCGCGACGATGCTCGGCGCTCTGCTGTTCTTCGCGCTCAACTTGGGAACTGCCGGCATCATTGTGGCATTGCGGTTTGGGCGGAGCGTGCGGGAGGTGATCGTCGGGGATGCGCGCGGGTTTGCCGTCAACCTCCTCGCCCTCGCCCCCGTCGCCTGGCTCATGGCCCGCACCTACACCCTCCCCTCCGGCTGGTGGGCCACCCTCCTCTTTGCCCTGCCCCTCTACACGACCCGCGTCGCCTACCAGAAATTCGTCGAGATGCGGGAGATGTTCACCCAGACGATCGGGGCCCTCGCCGAGGCGGTGGACAAGCGCGACCCCTTTACGAGCCGCCACAGCCTCCGCGTCAGGGAGATCGCCGTCGACATCGGCCGCGAGATGCGGGTCAGCGAGGCCGAGCTCGAGGCCCTCGAATGGGGCGGCCTCCTCCACGACGTCGGCAAGATTGGCGTCCCCGACCGCGTCCTCCTCAAGCAGGACCGCCTGACCCGCGAAGAGCGGATGATCATGAACGCCCATCCCGTCCTCGGCGAGCAGATCATCAAGCCGGTCACGAAGCTCGCCCGGGAGCTGCCGATCATCCGCCACCACCACGAGTGGTTCAACGGCTCCGGCTACCCGGACCGCCTCATCGGCCACGAGATTCCGAAGCTCGCTCGGATCCTCCACGTCGCCGACGCCTTCGAGGCCATGACGGCGGCCCGGCCGTACCGGCTCACGCCGCTGACGCCCGAGCAGGCGATCGCCGAGCTGCGGAAGTTCTCCGGCATCCAGTTCGATCCGGAGGTCGTCGACGCCTTCGTTCGGACCCGGTGGGCCGAAGGGCTCCCCGATCCCGGTCGACCCGCGATCGAGCCGCGCCCGATCCCCCTCCTCGCCCAGGCCGCCGGCCGACTCAGCCAAGCGGCTTCGCAGCCCCCCACGACCACCACGCCGCCGTCCTGAGCCGTGCTCATCGCCGGGATCCTGCTCGGCCTCGGCGCCGGGCTCGTGGCGGGCGGTCGGCTCGACAACCTCCTCCGGGTTCGCCTCCGCTGGGTCGCCCTCCTCTTCCTCGCCGTCCTCGTCCGTTTCGGGACCGAGCTCCTCCTCGCTCGGGGCGTCGATCCAATCGCGCAGCTCCGAGCACCGCTCTTCGCCTTCGCGTACGGCCTCCTCCTCGTCGGCCTCTGGGCGAACCGCCACCATCCGGGTTTTGCCCTCGCCTTCGTCGGCAGCCTCGCGAACGCGACCGCGATCTTCCTAAACGGCGGGGCGATGCCGATCTACGAGCCGAGTCTCCGGGCAGCCGGGCTCGGACCCGCGGACGTGACGTCGCCGTTCTACTCGATCGTGCCGGCCGAACTGCCGGCCGACTTCATCCTTCGGGCCGGCCCGCTCATCGACCTCATCCCGATCCCGGTCCCGCCGTTCCAGGGCGTCGCCTCCATCGGTGATCTCTTCCTCGGCGCGGGGCTGACGTTCTTCACGTTCGCGGCGGTCCTGCGGGGCGCCGGGGGTCCGGCGCCGAGCCTCGAGGCCGTCGAGGCGGCCGACGGCGCGAGCGATCTCGTCGGACTGGCCGGCATCGCCCGGGCCCGGTCGCCGATCGAGGGCGCCGCGAGCGGACCGGCAATCGGGCCGGCGACGGGCCTGGGGCCCGGCCTCGCCGAAGCGTCGGCCCTCGAACGACCCCTCGTCCTGGCCGGCAGCGGCACCGGCCTCGCCGCTCCGGCCCTCGTCACGCTCCCGAGCTCCGAGGCGGGGTCGGCGGCCGAGGCGTCGGCGACGCTCCCGCTGCCGGTCACCCGGCCTCGGATCCGGGCCTGGGCACGACTGACCGAGCGGGTCCGAACCCACCCGTACGTCCGCCTCGGACTGAACGGCAGCTTCTCGGCCCTCTGGGCCGGCCAGCTCATCAGCCTCTTCGGGGACCGGATCCACCAGGTCGCCCTCGTGTTCCTCGTCCTCGCGGTGACCGATTCACCGGCGGCGGTCGGCCTCGTCTTCGTCGCAGCGACGCTCCCGAACCTCCTCCTCGGCCCGGTCGCCGGAACGTTCGTCGACCGCTGGGAGCACCGGGAGGTCATGATCGTCGCCGACCTCCTGCGGGCGGCCGTCATCGTGGTCGTCCCGCTCGCCGCCGTCACGAACGTCCTCCTCGTCTACCCGCTCGTGTTCCTGGTGACCGCGATCTCGGTCTTCTTCCGGCCGGCCCGGACGGCGATCATCCCCCGGATCGTCGAGCGAGACGAGCTCATGGCTGCGAACTCGGCGACCTGGGTCGGCGAGACGATCGCCGACATCGTCGGCTACCCGCTCGCCGGAATCTTCGTCGCCCTCCTCGGCGCGGCGCTCCCGCTCGCCTTCTGGGTCGACGCGGGCACGTATCTCGTCTCGGCGGCGCTCCTCACGGTGATCCGGGTCGCGCCGATCGAGCGGACCACGTCGGGCGAGGGCGAGGCCGGGCCCGGTTTCCTGGCCGAGCTCAAGGCCGGCTGGCAGTTCCTCCGTCGCGAGACGGTCCTCCTGGCGAACACGCTCCAGGGCGTCGTCGGCCAGCTCACCTCGGGGATGCTCCTCACCGTCGCCCCGCTCTACGCCCGGGACGCGATCCGCGGGACGAGTTTCGAGCCGACGGCCATCTACGGCTTCCTCGAGACCGGAATCGGGGTCGGGAACCTCGCCGGCGGCTTCCTCCTGGGGCTCGTGGGGGCTCGCCTTGCGAAGGGCCCGCTCGTCATCGTCGGGTACGCGGCGGCCGGGCTCTGCACCGCGGCCCTCGCCTTCACCGGGGCGTTGCCGGTCGCCCTGGGGCTCATGGTCGGGATCGGGGTCGCGAACATGGTCTACGTGATCCCGAGCCAGACCCTCTTCCAGGAGCGGACGCCGACCGAGCTCATGGGGCGGGTCGTCGGCTTCCGGTTCGCGCTCGTGTTCGGGGCGATGACGCTCGCCATGGGCGCGGCAGGGCTCCTCGTCGAGCTCGTGGGGCTGGGACCGGTCCTCGTCGCCTCGGGGCTCATGACGTTCGTCGCCGGGGCCGCCGGGCTGTTGGTCCCGGCGGTGCGGCGGGCGTAGGGCGGTGCGGCGGGAGCAGGGCGGTGCGGCGGGCTTCGAGGCCCCGGGGTTCGATACACTGGCGCCGGCACCTCGCCCGCGGCGAGGTGCGACCCCCGACCACGCTCCCCACGGAGACGCGCACGAATGACCGACCGCGACCGGCGCCGGGCGCCCGATCGCGACCGCCCACCGGCGGGCCAGGGGACGACCGAGCCCGCCCGCATCGACGACCGCGCCTCGGCGATCTTCGTCTGCGTCGCCGTCGTCTTCTTCGCCGGCCTTCTCGGCTACGCGATCGTGTTCGGGACCGGCGGTCTGGCGACGCCGCTCCCGACGCCGACACCGAGCGCCAGCCCGACGGCGACCGCGAGCCCGACGGTGACCGCGAGTCCGACGGCGACCGCGAGTCCGACCCCCACCCCGACGGCCGCCGCCTCGCCGACAGCGGGCGGGTCGGCGACGCCCGGCGGGTCGGCCACACCGACGGCCGCACCGACACCGACCGCCTCCTCCGGCGCGACCCCGTCCCCGGCGCCAAGCCCGGCCGGGACCCCGCCGCCTTCACCCGCACCCTCGTCGGCATCGTCGTCGAGCCCGAGCGCCTCGCCATAGGCCGGGTCGGCCCGGCCCCGGTTCCGGCCCGGCACCGCGTCGCCCGCCGACCGCCGCGACCACCCCCGAGGGGCGTATCCTCACCGCGTGGACGCCCGCCGGCCCGCCCTCGACCAGGCTCGGGCGGAGATGATCGAGTACCAGCTCCGCCTTCGGGGGATCAGCGACCCGCGGGTGCTCCAGGCGATGGCCGAAGTGCCCCGCGAGGAGTTCGTCCCCGACTGGGCCCGCCGCTACGCGTACGCCGACGAGGCGCTCCCGATCGCCCACGGCCAGACGATCAGCCAGCCGTACATCGTCGCCCGGATGACCGAACTCCTCCAGGTCCGACCCGGCGACCGGGTCCTCGAGATCGGAACCGGGTCGGGCTATCAGGCGGCGATCCTCGCCCACCTCGGCTGCTCGGTCGTCTCGTACGAGCGCCAACCGGAGCTCGCCGCCGAGGCCCGCGAGCGCCTCGAGCGACTCGGCTACGGTCGCTTCGTCGAGATCCGGGTCGGCGACGGGAGCCTCGGCGATCCGGAGGGGGCGCCGTGGCCGCGGATCATCGTCACGGCGGCGGCGCCGCGGATCCCCGACGCCCTCCGCGAGCAGCTCGATCCGGACGGGGGCCGGCTCGTCATCCCCGTCGGACCGCGGACCCACCAGGAGCTCATGCTCGTCGTTCGAACCGGGAACGAGTGGCGCGAGCGGTCGGACGGACCGTGCGTCTTCGTTCCGCTCGTCGGGGAGGGCGGCTTTCCGGGCTGAGCAGCCGGGATGCTTGGGCCGCGGCGATCGAGGCGTCGCCCGACTCGCCGCCGGGCGCCGGTATACTCGCCGGGCATGACCCACGTCTTCGTCGCCCCCCATCCCGACGACGCCGCCCTCTCCTGCGGCGGGCTCATCGCCGGCCTTCGCGAGCTCGGTCAGAACGTGACGATCCTCACCGTCTACTCGGGCTCCGGAGGCGCCGACGGGCTGACGGCGTACCAGCGCGAGGCGCTCGGCTTCGGGACGAAAGCGCTCTGGCCGGCGACCGAGGCGTTCAACCGGGCGAACCTCGCCGCCGACGTCCCGCTCCTCGAGGGACCGGGCGCTCCGCCGCCGTGGGCCGCCGAGCCCGAGCGGCTCGAGGCGACCCAGGCCGACGCCGACGCCGCGGCGAAGCGGTTCTGGCAGCGCTCGTCGTGGTACCGCCGGGCGAGCATCCGGAACGAATCGCTCGCCGGGCAGCTCGTG
>JBHOQO010000069.1:0-3524 GCA_042408925.1 Chloroflexota bacterium
TCGGCGGCGTCGAGGTCCTCCACGGCGTGGACCTCGACGCCGCTGGGGGTTCGGTGCTCGCTCTGCTCGGCGAAAACGGGGCCGGGAAGAGCACGCTCGTCAAGATCATTGCCGGCGACTACACCCCCGATGCCGGCTCCATCGTCGTCGATGGGGTCGCGCACGCCGCCCTCACTCCGCTGACCGCCCGGTCGCTCGGCATCGCCATCATCTTCCAGGAGTTCCAGGATGCGCCGACACTGACGGTCGCGGAAAACATCTCCCTCGGCCGACTGCCGCACCGAGCCGGCGTGGTCGACTGGCCTGAGGTTCGGCAGCGAGCGCGTCGAATCCTGGCGGAGCTGGAGGTCGACATCGATCCCGAGGCGCGGGTTGACACCCTGCGCGTCGGGGAGCGCCAGATCGTCGAGATCGCTCGGGCCCTTTCCGCATCGGCGCGGCTGCTGATTCTCGACGAGCCCACGGCCGCGCTCTCACACCATGAAGCGGAGACCCTCTTTGCGTTCGTTCGAAGACTTCGGGACCAGGGGGTGGCGATCATCTACATCACCCATCGTCTCGATGAGGTCTTCCGGATCGCCGATCGCGTCCAGGTCCTGCGGGACGGCGACGTGGCCCTCGTAAGCGACGTCGCCTCGACCGATCGGGCGGCGATGATCGAGGCGATGATCGGCCGCCGGATCTCGGAGATCGAGCGGCCGCCTACCCCACAGCACCCGATCGGTGATCGGCCCGCCATTCGATGGGTCGGCGCTTCGGCCGGTCGAGCGTTCCAGGACGTTAACCTCGAGGTCCGGGCAGGCGAAATCGTCGCCATCTATGGCAAGCTCGGCTCGGGTGCAGCCGAGGTCGGGGAGACCGCCTATGGACTGCGGCCCCTGGATGCCGGTTACCTCGAGGTCGATGGCCGTCGCGGCCAGTTCGCGGGGCCGTCGGAGGCCATCGAACACGGTGTCGGATTCCTGCCAGCCGAGCGGAAGGCGGGCGGCGCGTTCATGGTCCGACCTGTGGCCGAGAACGTCGCCGTCGCCTCATGGCCGCTGCTCGCCCGGTTACGGACGTTCATCACGAGTGCGCGCGAAGCGCGGGCCTACCGGCGCTGGCATGAGCGCCTTTCGATCCGCTCTCGGAACGACCCCCGGCAGCCGATGGGAACCCTATCCGGCGGCAATCAGCAGAAGGTGCTCTTGGGTCGCTGGCTCGAACGGAGCGCTCGCGTCCTCATCCTCATCGAGCCGACCCGGGGGGTTGACGTCGGTGCTCGGCAGGACATCTACGCAGCCCTTCGGGAGCTGGCTGCTCAGGGGGTCGCTGTTCTGATCAGTACGTCCGATTACGAGGAAGCGGTCCAGGTGGCCGATCGCGTGTACGTCATGGCCAAGGGCCGTGTCGTCGCCCACCTCACCGGAGATGAGGTGACGACTGCCAGGCTGCTGGCCGAGTCGGGAGGATGAGAGCGAGGTGGCGGTGTCGAACGAGGGTCCTGCGGAGGTCGTCAATGTTCGTGGGGCGGCCCATGCCGAGCTGACGACTGGGTCCCGCGCTGCAGGGAGACGGGGTGCGACTCGGGTACCCGAGACGGCTGCGTTGGTGGTCGTCTTGGTGGCGCTGTTCGGGTTCTTCTCGATCGCGTCCCCCTTCTTCCTGAAGCCGGAGAACTTGGTCAACATTCTTCAGAACGTCGCCGTCGTGGGCATCATCGCGTGTCCGGCGACGCTCCTTCTCATCGCGGGCCAGTTCGACCTGTCGGTTGGCTCAGCAACGGGCTTCGTCGGCATGCTCATGGCCGTCGCGGCCCTCGCGCCGGGCGCCGGCGGGACCGAGGTTCCCTGGTCCGGGAACCTCGACATTCCGGCAGCATTCATCGTCGCGGTGGCGGGAACGCTCCTCATCGGGGTGATCAACGGCTTCAGCGTGACGGTGCTGGGGATCAACGCCCTGATCACCACGCTCGGGACGCTTGCCATCTTTCGCGGCCTGACCAAGGTTCTCGGCAACGGCCAGACCATCCGTATCAACAACTTCGGTGATCTGGGTGTCGTTCGGATCTTCGAGATCCCCCTGCCGGTGTACATCTTCGCCGTCGTCGTCCTCGTTTCCTGGTTCATCCTGCGCTACACGGTCTACGGTCGCTCGCTGTATGCGATCGGGTCCAGTCCGACCGCGGCACGGCTGGCCGGGATCCGGGTTCGCCGGACGATCTTCATCGCCTTTCTTCTCTCGTCCCTCTGCGTCGCCATTGCCGGCTTGATCCGTCTTTCGCAGGTGGGCGGTGCGTCCGTTAATGCTGGTTTGGGCGTTGAGCTTTCCGTGATTACGGCGGTGGTGCTCGGCGGGGCGAGCCTGTCCGGAGGGCGGGGCGGCATCGCCGGAACGGTCCTCGCCGTCCTCATCGTCGGCGTTCTGGCCAACGGGTTGATCCAGCTGAACGTCCCGTCCTTCTGGATCGAGGTCGCCAATGGGCTGCTTCTCCTCGGCGCCGTCGCTGTCGATCGGCTGCGAGTTCGCCTCACCCGGGCCGAGAGCTGAGGCCACCGATGACAGCCGCGCCCGCTCGACCGTCCTCGTCACCGGAAGCGCTCGAGGTATCGCCAACGCCATTGCGCCAGGTGCGGTGGAGACGGCCATGACGTTGCAGTTCGATTTCGACGAGCGGCAGCGGTGCCTGGCTCAGATCCCGCTCGGACGGTTCAGCAGGCCCGAGAGATCGCCTGGGTCGTCGACCTCCTCGTTGGCGACCGCGCGGGCTACGTGACCGGCGCGACCATGGGTTCGTCTCGCGGCGCTGGTCCTGGGGCTCACCATCGCGACCACCGGTTGTGACGGCGCAGCGGATCCGACCCCAGCTCGATCGTCGGAGGGCGCTCATCACCCCGCATCCGTCTCCCATCGATCAGCGGATGTCGATGATCAGAACGCGCGCCGGATTTCGCGCCAGCAGCGCATCGATGCCGGGATCGTCGAGCCCCCGAGCCTGAAGAAGCGGGACCACGTGCCTCAGGACGTGGTCGTAGCCCCAGCCGCCGTAGGCATGAAGACGGCATCGAACCCCGAGGTCACCAGAGACGAGGAGCTGGCCACCATATCCAGCGTCGACCAGCCGGACGATCGTCGACGCGGCGTCGTGACCTAGGCTCATACAGGGCGGCGCAGCCGGATATCCAGCGGTCGACCAGCCGGACGATCGTCGACGCCACATCGGCATCGGATGGTGGGCAGCGGCCGAGTCCGAGAAGCGAGTGATCGAAACCGAAGAGGTCGAAGGCGAGCCATGCGCCCCGACCGAGAAGTTCGGCGATGTAGCGGTCGTCATCGTGGGCGGTGTTCAGGTGGCCGAGAACGACTCGGTGTGGGGCGGCGCCGCTCGCCTCCAGCTCGTCCAAGACAGGCAAGCCCGTTCGGCCCCACGGTTGGATATGGACCGAGACAGGCAGGCCGGTCCGCCTCGATCCCGACGCAGCAGCGCGCAGAACACGTCGCTCGGCGTCGTCGATTGGGTCGCCGGTACCGATCTCGCCGATGAT
>JBHOQO010000070.1:0-8612 GCA_042408925.1 Chloroflexota bacterium
GGCTCGGGGCCGGCGAGGCTGCCGCGGAGGGGCTCGGGCTCGGGGACGGGGCGGTCGACGGCGACGGCGACGGGGTCGGGGTCGGCGACGGGCTCGGGGACCCGCTTGCCGACGGGCCGGGCGAGGCGGAGGCGGTCGGGCTCGCCGAGGCTTCGGCCGTCGGCGCCGGCGTCGCGCTCGGCTCCGAGCTCGCGCTCGGGCTGGCCCCGGGGCTCGCGCTCGGGCTGGCCGACGGGGTCGGGGTCGGCGATGGTGAAGGCGGCGGCGTCGCCAGGTCGACGGGCTCGGTCCGGATCTCGAAGAAGCCGTTCGGCTGCTTCGTCACCGTCGTGCTCGTGAAGCCCTCCTCGGCGAAGACCGCCTGGACCTGGTCGGAGGTGACGTTCGGGTCCTCGAACCGGATGACCCACCGGGTTCCGCCGGTGTAATCGATCGTGAACCGCAGCCCCATCTGGCCGCCGGTCAGCGGCGTCAGGAGGATGAAGAGGAAGCCGGGAACGGTGACGAGGAGCGAGAAGGCGTAGAACCAGCGTCGCTTGCCGACGACGTCAAACACGGCCCCGGGCCTCCCCGCGGGCCGGCCGGCCAAGCGGCCGGGCGACGAACTCCGCCTCCGAAACGCCGTAGAGGCTGGCCCGGCGGGCCCAGTCGCGGGCGACGACGAAGCGGAGGATCGTCCGGGTTACCGTGATCGCCGTGAACATCGAGACGAGGACGCCGATCATGAGGACGAGGGCGAAGCCGCGGATCACCGACGAGCCGAACCAGAAGAGGATGAAGGCCGTGATCAGGCTCGACACGTTCGAGTCGAGGATCGAGTTCCAGGCCCGGCTGAAGCCGGCCTCGATCGCCTGGGTGAGCGACTTGCCCGCCCGCATCTCCTCCTTCGAGCGCTCGAAGATGAGGATGTTCGCGTCGACGGCCATGCCGACCGAGAGGACGAAGCCGGCGATCCCGGCCAGGGTGAGGGTGACCGGGATGAGCCGGAAGATGGCGAGGACGAGGAGCGCGTAATAGAGGAGGGCGAGACCGGCGACGAGCCCGGGGAGCCGGTAGTGGACGAGCATGAAGACGAAGACGAGCGAGATCCCGATGACGGCGGCGAGGAGGCTCTGGCGGAGGAACTGGTCGCCGAGGGTCGGCGCGATCTGCTCGACCGAGACTTCTTGGATCGGGAACGGCAGCGAGCCGTAACGGAGGACGGTGACGAGGTTCGTCGCCTCGGCGAGGGTGAAGCCGGCACCGCCACCCGTGATCTGACCCTGGCCGCCGGTGATCGGCTGCCGGATGACCGGCGCCGAGATCACGACGTTGTCGAGGACGATGGCGAACTGCTTCCCGACGTTCTTCGTCGTGTAGTCGGCGAAGAGGCGGGCTCCCTCGCTCTTCAGGGTGAAGTCGACCGCCCGCTGCCCGACCTGGTCGGTGCCGAGGTTCGCACTGGCGATCTCCTCGCCGCCGAAGAGCGGCGGGCAGACGCTCAGATCGAGGGTCATCCCCTGCTGGATCGTCGTCGGGCAGCTGCCCTCGATCGGCACGAACTCGAGCTTCCCGGTCTGGCCGACGAGCTTGCGGACCGCCTCGGGATCGGAGATCCCGGGTAGCTCGAGGACGACCCGGTCGGTCCCCTGGGTGACGACGACCGGCTCGGCGACGCCGATGGCGTTGACCCGGCGCTCGACGATGTCGCGGATGACGTTGAGGTCGGCCGGGCCGGGCTGACGCCCCTCGGCCGGGAGCGCCTGGTATTCGACCCGCAGGCCGCCCTCGAGGTCGAGGCCGAGCTTCGTCTCGACGAGCCGCCAGCCTCCGTTCGGGTCGCCCCACGGGACCCGAACTCCGGGGACGAAGTCGACGACGAGCGCGGCGAGACCGAGGACGACGATGAGGATGGGGACGGCGCGTCGCATCGGGCGGCACTATACCAGCCGCCCGCACCGGTCGCGGGCCGCCGCCTGAGCCCTTCGGACGGCCGAGGTCAGGCCTCGAGGGCCGCCTTGATCTCGGCGGCGAGCTTCGGGCCGATCCCAGGGACCGCGGCAATTTGCTCGACCGGCGCCTCTCGCACCCGCTTGAGCGACCCGAACGTCCGCAGGAGGGCGGCCCGTCGCTTCGGACCGACCCCCCGGAGCTCGTCGAAGGCCGAGCGGACGGCCCGCTTCGCCCGGAGCTTGCGGTGGTAGCCGACGGCGAAGCGGTGGGCCTCGTCCCGGATCCGCTGGACGAGGTAGAGGCCCTGCGAGGTGGGCGGGAGGAGGATCGGGTCCGATCGTCCGGGGAGGAAGAGCTCCTCGTGCTCCTTGGCCAGCCCCGCCACCGGCAGGTCGTCGAGGCCGAGCTCGCGGAGCACCTCGACGGCCGCCGAGACCTGGCCCTTGCCGCCGTCGATGATGACGAGGTCGGGCATCGCCCAGCGCCGCTCCTCCTCGCTCCCCTCCTCCCCTGCCCTCGCCCGCCGGAAGCGGCGCCGGAGGACCTCCTGGTGGCTGGCATAGTCGTCGGGACCCCGGACGGTCTTGACGGCGAAGCGCCGGTACTCTCCGGTCCGGGGTGTCCCGTCGACGAAGACGACCATGCTCGCCGTCGTCTCCTTGCCCTGGAACGTGCTGACGTCGTAGCACTCGATCCGCTCGGGCGGGCCCGGGAGCCCGAGGGCCGCCGCCAGCTCTTCGAGGGCCTGGCGGGTCCGGCCCCGGTCGGCGAGCCAGCGGGCGTGCTCGCGGGCGAGGGTCTCGGCGGCGTTCCGGGCGGCGAGCTCGAGGAGCTCCCGTCGCTCGCCGCGCTTCGGGACCCGAAGCCGGACCGGGCCGCCGCGCCGCCCCGCGAGCCAGGCCTCGAGGTCGGCGGCGTCGGCCGGGAGGACGGGGAGGAGGACTTCCCGGGGCAGGCTCGAGGCCTGGGCGTAGTACTGCTGGACGAAGGCCCCGACGACCTCGGCGTCCGAGGCGCCCCGGTCGGCGTCGAGGAGGAAGACGTCGCGGGCGACGAGCTTGCCGGACCGGACTCCGAAGAGCTGGACGGCCGCCTCGTTGTCCTCGCGGGCGAGGCCGAAGCAGTCGAGCTCGGTCCGCTCGAAGGCCGCCATCTTCTGGCTCTCGGTCGTCCGTTCGATGGCCCGGATCTTGTCGCGGAGGGCGGCCGCCCGCTCGAAGTTCAGGGCCTCGGCGGCGGCCTCCATGTCCCGCCGGAGGCTCCGGAGGATCGCCTCCTGGCGACCTTCGAGGAAGAGCTCGACCTGGGCGATGTCGGCCCGGTATTCGGCCTTGCTGATCGCCCCGATGCAGGGGCCTTGGCAGCGTTTGATGTGGTAGAGGAGGCAGGGCCGCTGGAGGGCGCGCTCGCCCTCCCGGATCGGGATCGTGCAGGTCCGGAACGGGAAGAGCCGCCGGATCAGGTTCATCGCCGCGTCGACCGAGCTCGCCGAGGCGTACGGGCCGAAGTAGCGGCTCCCGTCGGCGACGAGCTTTCGGGTCCGCTCGACCCGCGGGAAGTCGTCGGCGAGGGTGATCTTGATGAAGGGGTAGCTCTTGTCGTCCTTGAGCCGGACGTTGAAGCGGGGGCGGTACCGCTTGATGAGGTTCGCCTCGAGGAGGAGCGCCTCCGACACCGAATCGGTGATCGTGACCTCGACGTCGGCGACCCGGTCGATGACGGCCCGGATCCGCTGGACGTCGCCGCTCCCGCGGGCCTGCTTCTGCCAGTAGCTTCGGACTCGGGTTCGGAGGTTCTGGGCCTTGCCGACGTAGAGGACCTCGCCACGGGCGTCGCGCATGACGTAGACGCCGGGCTGGGTGGGCAGGGTCGCCAGGGTCGCCTCGAGTTCGGGGGTCACCCGATGAATCTAGGTCGAATCCGGCTCGGTCGCGGTGGAGCAAGGAAGAAGCGGGCCCCGGATGGAGCCCGCTTCGTTCAGCATGGAGGACTCGCGACCTATGGCGCCGTCGCCAGGTTGACGATCCGGCCGTCGGTCGTCGGGGTGATGGTCCCGAGGGATTCGATGTAATCGAGGAGGACCTGGGCGTCGAGGTCGCGGGTCACGCCCTGGCCATCGGCGAACATCGTGTACCCGTCGCCGCCGGCGTTCACGAAGTTCGGCAGGGCGAGGGTGTACGTCGTCCCGTCGGGGAGGATCGGGGTCCCGTCGGTCAGCTCGACCGACTTCACCCGGCTCCCGGCCGGATCCCGAGAGTCGTACACGAACCGGAAGCCCGAGATCTGGGGGAACCGCCCGTCGGCGGCCGTTCCGTCGGCGGCGACCCTGCTCACGCCGTTCTCGAGGGCCGCCCAGAGCTGGGCGCCGGTGACGGTCCGGGTCACCAGGATGTTCCCGAACGGGAGGACCGTGAAGACGTCGCCGACGACGAGATCGAAGGGCGGCGGCGCCGACCGATCGAGGGTCGGGTCGAGCGGGGTGTAGCTCGAGGGCAATGGGGCCCGGATCCCGCCGCCGTTCATGAGGGCGAGCTGGGTCCCGTAGCGGAGCCGCATCCCGTCGGCGATGAGATCGCCGATCGCCACTTCCTGGCGACGCTCGATGTTGCCGCCCCGGACGAAGACGTCGGTCGCCACCCCGATCTTCCGATCGAACGCGGCGGCCAGGTCGGCCCGGAACGGCTCGAGCATGGCAGGGATCGCCGGGTCGGGCGTCACGGCGGCGGCCGTCGGGGTCACGAATTCGTGGTCCCAGTCGAGGAGCCGACCGGTGCCGCGGTGGACGGTCAGCGTGGTCCGCGAATACGTCAGCCCCTTGCTCCGGTTCTCGAAGACGAGCTGTCCGTTGATGACGCCCTGCCACTGGACGTCGGTGTGGTCGCCGATGATGGCGTGGAAGCCGTGGAGGGCCTTCGCGAAGTCGATGAGCGGACCCTGCGGGTTGCCGTCGGGATCGAAGTTCGTCACGCCCTTGTGGACGATGACGATGAAGACGCTGGCACCCTGCCTCTTGGCGGCCTCCCGGGCTCGGTTCGCCGCCGCCACCGAATCGGTGACCTCGATCGTCCCGAAGCTCCCCGGGAAGACGAGGCTCGGCGCCTCCTCGTTCGTGATCCCGATGACCGCGACGCGGACCCCCCGGAACTGGAAGATGGCGACGTCCTCGACGCCCGAGAGGTTCTCGTCACGGTTCGCGAGGTTCGCCGACACGTAGCGATACGGATGGCCCGGGACGGCGGGATCGGTCGAGCCGGCGAGGTCGATCATCGCCTGGAGGTGGGCGATCCCGCGGTCGAAGTTGTGGTTCCCGAAGGTGCCGACCTGGATCCCCATCATCCGTTCGGCGAGGACGGCCGGCCGCTCCTCGAAGAAGCCCGAGAGCGGCGGGCTCGCTCCGAAGTCGTCGCCGGCGGTCAGGGTGATCGTGTTCGGGTTCCGTTCCCGATCGGCGGCGAAGTACGCCGCCAGGACCGCCGCCCCGCCGACGCCGCCGGCGGGGTCGAGCTGGCCGTGCCAGTCGGAGACGTCGAGGATCTGGAGGTCAATGGTCGGGCCGGGCGGCGTGGCCGGCCGTTGACCGGCGGCCGCCGACGGGACGAGCAGGGCGACGAGGAGCGCGACGAGGAGGGGCACGACGCCGTGCCGGCGTGCGGGCCCGCGGGACGGACTGGCCATGGTCGATCCTCCTCTATGGATCGTCCCCGCCCCCGGCCGCGGGACGCGTGCTCGGTGGCGGTGATGGTACCGGGGGGATGGCCGCTTGACCAGCCCTGGCGGTGGCCCCGCTCCTTCGGCGCCGAACACGAAGGAAGCGGGCCCTCAAGGGAGCCCGCTTCCTTCGTCGTGGCCGCAGCAGCCCTACTTCAGCTTGAAGTAGGCGCTGATCGTCGAACCGTCGTCGAGCAGGAGCGTCGTCTTGTAGCACTTGGACGGAGTCGCCGGCGTCTTCCAGTTGAAGATGAACTGGCCGGCGGTCCAGTCGTAGCGGAGGACGGTGCCGCCGGTGGCGGTGAGCTCGACGGGTGACTCGGTCATGTCCTCGAAGGCGTTGCAGGCCACCTGGCGGTACGTCAAGGTGTCGACGATCGCCGTGTCGGTCAGCTCGAGGGCGCCCGCGAAGACCTCGAACTTCAGCGGGACGGTGCTCCCCGCCTTCACGGTGTTCACCACCGGAACGGGGTCGACGGGGCGGTAGAACCCGTATGTCTCCCAGGCGAGGACGGTGTACGTCCGCGCGGCCGTCGCCACGTTGTCGGCCTTGTCGGTCGCTGTAGCCGTCAGGGTGTGGCTCCCGACGGTCGTCCCATAGCCGGTGACCACGCAGCCGGCGAGGCCGCTGAGCGCATCGGTCGCCGTGCACGTCGGCTCGGCCGGGACGAAGCCGAAGTAGTACGCGCCTCCATCGTCCGGGCCGCCGATCCAGGTGAGGTCGGTCGGGGCGGTGAGGTCGATGTCGATCCCGCCCTGGGGGTCGGAGGCGGTGTTGCCGGCGGTGTCGGTGCAGGTGCCGGTCGCCGACTGGTTCGCGCCCTCCGTCGAGATCGTCTGGCTCACGGTCGCGCTGACCGGGCCGGAGGTCGCGTCGGTGCAGCTCCAGGACAGCGTCACGGCGGTGTTGTTCCAGCCGTTCGCGTTCGGGGCGGGGTTCTGACCGAGGTAGGTGATCGTCGGCGGCGTGGCATCGCGCTTGATCGTGACCGGAACGCTCGTCGTGCCGCCGGCACTCGTCGCCGTGCAGGTCAGCGTTGTCCCGGTCGTGTCGCTCGAGATCGTCGTGGGGCCGCAGCCCGGGGTCGAGGTCACCGCCGATTCGGGGTCGGTCACCGACCAGGTGACGGTCACGTTCGAAACGTACCAACCGTTGGCGCCGAGCGTGCCGCTGATCGTTGGCACGACCACCGGCGCCGTCGTGTCGCTCGGCGGGCAGGGGCTCGTGGCGCCGCTGCCGATGGCGCTGAAGCTGTTCTGTGCCCCCGGGAGCCTGTTGCACAGACCCGTCGCGGTCGCGCCCGCAGGAGCGAGCCGAGGCAGCGGAGCGAGATGCGCGACCTCCCCCGGGAGGGTGCCCGAATGGGGGTTGGGCTGGTCTCCCTCCGCTTCCCTCAGACAGCGGCGAGGAGCGGCCGCTGACTCCCGGTCCGCCGCCACAGCTTGCGGAGGTTGTAGCCCGTGCAGACGAGGAGCCACTCGCTCCGGCAGGCGGCGAGACCGCGCCGCGAGAAGCGTCGGAACCGACGGGCCTCCTTGATCTCGCCGAAGACCGGCTCGACGATCGTCGAGCGGCGGGCGTAGCGGGCCGCACCGTCGGGCTCGCCGAGCCGTCGGAGCATCTCGGCCCGGGCGGGCGGGGGTGGCCGCCACCGATCGTGGTTGCCGCGCGGCTGCCAGGGCGGAACGAGGACCCGCGGGCCGCCTGATGCCTCGACCGCGGCGATGCGCACCGGGTTCCAGTAGCCGGCGTCGGCGACGAGGTCGCCGAGCGGGTCCCGAAAGCCGGCCCGGGCGATGTTCGCCCGGAGCTGGCCGACGAGCGGCTCAAGGTGGTGGGCATCGACGCCATCGGCCGACAGATCGGCGGCGACGATGAGGCCGTCCTCGCTCACCGCGGCCTGGGCGTTGTAGCCCTGGAGCCAACCGATCGGGACCTTCAGCGGTCGGCTGTCGGGATCGGTCGGGTTGCGCTGGGGCGGTCGTCGCTCGCGGGTCCGGGGTCGACCGGGCGGGCGCCTGCCCTTCGCCGCGGCTTCGGCCCGGCGAGCCTCGCGAGCCTCCGCTTCCTGGCGCCGCTCGGCCGCTTCCGCCTCGAGCTGGCGGTGGGCCTCGCGGAGCCGCTCGAGGCGGCCGGTCCGCTTGGCCAGGCCGGGCGGCGGCTCGTCGCCCCGGCGATCGGGGCCGTGTTCCTCGTCCTCGGCCGCGTCGACCGCGGCCGCCTCGGCGAGGATCGCGCGGATCTCGGCCTCGAGCTCGGCCGCCGTCCGGTTGGCCCGGACGGTCGTGGCGGCGGCGATCCGGGTCCCGTCGAGGGCGATGAGCCCGAGCCGACCCATCCCCGCCCGGGCACAGAGGATGAGGACGGCTCCGAACAGTCGTTCGAGGGCGGCCGCCTGGTTGGCCCGGAAGCGGGCGATCGTCGCGTGGTCGGGGAACTGGTTGGCGGTGATGACCCGGTAGGCGATGTCCGTCCGGCAGCGGGCCTCGATCCGGCGGGACGAGCGCTCACCGGTCGCGTAGGCGTAGACGAGGAGGGCGGCCATCATCGTCGGCTCGAAGGCGGCGGCGCCCCAGCCGTCGGCGCGATGGCGGGCGTAGAGCGGCGCGAGCTCGGCTTCCGAGAGCTCGCCGAAGGCGTCGAGGACGAACCAGGCGAGATGGTCCTCGGGCAGCCAATCGCGGAGCGAGGGCGGCAAGAGATACTGCTGGTCCCGCTCGACCGGCCGGAAGTTGTAGCCCACGATCCGTCCCTCCTTCCGAAAGCGCCCTCGTTCGGGCCCATCGTAGCTGCACCGCCGGCGCTCGGTGGGGGGTTTCTGCAACAGGCTCCCCGGGGCGTTCTTGAACGCCTGGACCTGGAAGTAGTAGGTCGTCCCGCAGGCGAGGCCCGTGATCACCTGCGATCGGTTGTTGTTGTCGCCTGCACTCGCGGATGCAGGGACGGTCGACGTCAGGCTCCCGCTGCTCGT
>JBHOQO010000073.1:0-13754 GCA_042408925.1 Chloroflexota bacterium
GAGGTCGCCGCGGCCGAGGAATCGACGGCCCTCGGGATCGCCGGGCTCGCCGGCCTCGGGGCCGGGCTCCTCGGCGTCGAGGCGATCCGGCGGGCGAACCCGGTTCGCGCCCGGTTCGAGCCGGCCCTTTCCGACGCCGCCCGACGCCGCGAACGCGACGCCTGGCGGCGCTTCGTGGAGTCCGTCCTCCGAGGCTGAGGTCGCCCGGGAGCCGGTTGCCCCGGAGATCCCGGCGATCTTCTTGGTTACTCGTGGGGAGAGGTCGCGGCGTCCGAGCCGGACGCGCGCGAGGAGCCCGATCCCGGCGATGTTCCTCGTTACTCGCGGGGGTAGTGAAGCCCGCGACGGACCCCGGGATTTCCACGCCCCCGGAGCGGCGATCGTGCTCGGGCACCCGCGGCGGGTGACCGATCCGGGTCTCTGGAGTTCTGGATTACTCCCCGGGTGAGTACCGTGGAAGAACCGACTCGCGGTCTACTACCCCGACGAGTATCCGAGAATTCCGGCCGGCTCCGGCGGTCGGCGTACTACCACCACGAGTACCCGAGAATGCGGGCCGGCCTTCGCCGTGCCGGGCCGCCCTTCGCCTGGCTCTCATGATCCTCGAAGGAATGCGGACCATGATTTCGGCCGGTGGCGGGAGATCCCCGCCCGCCGCCGTCGCCCTGCCGGCGCCGGCGGACCCACGAAATCGACACCGTCATCGATCGCGCCGCCTGCCGGGACTTCGCCCGACGACGGCGCCGAGCTACGAAGGAGGCAGGCATGCCCGACAACCACGAGATCGAGTTCCGCGACGCCGTCCGACCCAACCGCGACCGGTCGCTCCGGATCGGCATCGTCGCCGGGGTCGCCCTCACCCTCGTCCTCGGCACCGTCGCCGTCATGGGTGCCCTGCCGGGCGCCGCCCCCGCCGATCCCCTCGACGCGTCGGCCCTCGGGACGGACACGACCGGGACGGTCATCGACGACTCACTCCTGGCGGCGCCGATCCCGGCCGCCGGCTGGGTCCGCGACGGCGGGTCCGGCGGGCCGGCCGGACCGTTCGGCTTTGGCCTCGGCCGCGGCCTCGGCCACTTCGCGGCCCGCTCGATCACGATCACGGCGATCAACGGCTCGAACATCTCGCTGCGGACCGATGACGGCTGGACCCGCACGATCACCGTGACCTCCGACACCACGATCACGAAGGCCGGCCAGACGATCTCGGTCTCCGATCTGCGGGTCGGCGACGAGATCCGGTTCGCGCAGCAGCGGAACAGCGACGGCACGTACACGATCACCCGGATCGTCGTCGTGGTCCCGACGGTCGCCGGGGTCGTGACGAACGTGAGCGACACGACGATCACGATCACCGCCCGTGACCGGACGACCCAGACGATCCGGACGACCGCCTCGACGACGTACAAGGTCGGCGACGCTGCCGGCTCCCGCTCCGACGTCACCGTCGGCGCCGTCGTCGTCGCCGCCGGCGAGCGCGGGAGCGACGGGACGCTGACCGCGACGACGATCGTCGTCCAGCTGCCCCGGGTCGCCGGGACCGTCTCGGCCAAGTCGAGCGACTCGATCACGATCGAGCGCCCGGACGGCACGACCGTCGTCGCCCACGTCTCGAGCTCGACGACGTACACGGTCAAGGGCGTCAACAACGCGACCCTCGCCGACGTCCAGACCGGGATGGCCATCGTCGTCGTCGGCCGCCAGCGCAGCGACGGCTCGATCGACGCCGTCGAGGTCTGGGCCGGCAACCTCGGCCGGGGCTTCGGGCCCGGGTTCGGCGGCCGGCACGGCCGCGGCTTCGGCTTCGGGTTCGGCCCCTGGTCCGGCCCGCAGGCGAGCCCCAGCCCCTCGCCCGGCTCCGGCAGCTCGTCGTCCTTCTCGAGCTGAGCCCCTTCGAACGTCCTCCTCCCCCTCCTCCCCGTACGACGCCCCGCCTCCGGGCGGGGCGTCGGCGTTTCGTCCCGGCGTCGGGCCGCCCTGCGACGCTCGCCGGTCGCCGGGCCCGTCGCCGGGTGGTCGGACCCCGCCGCCCTTGCTAGGATGAGGCGTCACCCGGATGTCGCGTACGGGGTCCGTCCAGGCGCCGCAGTGACGGCGACCAGATGCAAGGGCCCGCGCTCTGCCGGGAGAAGGAGGACGCTGCCATGGCGACGGTCACCTTCGACCACGTCACGAAGCGCTTCGGCGACGTGGTCGCCGTCTCGGATCTCAACCTCGAGATCCGCGACGGGGAATTCATGGTCCTGGTCGGACCCTCGGGCTGCGGGAAGACGACGAGCCTCCGGATGATCGCCGGCCTCGAGGAGATCACCGAGGGGACGCTGAAGATCGGCGATCGGGTCGTGAACGACGTCCCGCCGAAGGACCGCGACATCGCCATGGTCTTCCAGAGCTACGCCCTCTACCCGCACATGAGCGTCTACGACAACCTCGCCTTCGGTCTCAAGCTCCGCAAGGTCCCGAAGGCGGAGATCGACCGGCGGGTGAAGGAGGCGGCCGCGATCCTTTCCCTCGAGAACCTCCTGAACCGCAAGCCGAAGGAGCTCTCGGGCGGCCAGCGCCAGCGCGTCGCCCTCGGCCGGGCGATCGTCCGGGAACCGAAGGTCTTCCTCATGGACGAGCCGCTGAGCAACCTCGACGCCAAGCTCCGGGTCCAGACGCGGGCCGAGATCGCCCGCCTCCACCAGCGGCTCCAGACGACGACGGTCTACGTCACCCACGACCAGGTCGAGGCGATGACGATGGGTCAGCGGATCGCGGTCATGAGCGAGGCCCGGCTCCAGCAGGTCGGGACGCCCCAGGAGCTCTACGACCATCCGCGCAACCGCTTCGTCGCCGGCTTCATCGGCAGCCCGGCGATGAACTTCATCGACGTGCGGCTCAGCGGCTCCGGCGAGGGGGCGGTCCTCGAGGCCCCGAACATCCGGATCCCGCTCCCGGCCCGCTTCCGCGAGGCGGTCGGCCCGTCGACCGGGCGATCGCTCGTCCTCGGCGTCCGCCCCGAGCACCTCGGGGTCGCCCGGGACGGGACCGAACACGGGACGATCGAGGCCGTCGCCGACGTCGTCGAGTACCTCGGCAACGAGGAGCTCGTCCACTTCAGCGTCGCCGGGATCGACCTCGTCGCCATGCTCCCGGCCGACGAGCGGGTCCGACCCGGCGACCGCCTCACCCTCACCGTCGTCGGCGGCAAGCTCCACCTCTTCGATCCCGAGACCAGCCTCTCGCTGGCGCCCGAGGCCCGTGCCGCGGCCGCCTGACGGCGAAGGCGACCCGTCCGGCGCCGCGACCGGCTCGCCGCCCGGCGAGCCGCCCGATCCGCTCGAGGAGCGCGTCGTCGCGAGCCGGCTCGTCCACCGGGGCCGCTACCTCTCGCTCCGCCTCGACACGATCGAGCGAGCCGACGGGAGCCGGAGCGAGCGCGAGATCGTCGGCCACCCGGGGGCGGTCGCCATCGTCGCCGTCGACCCTGACGAGCGGATCGCTCTCGTCCGGCAGTATCGACTCGCGGCCGGCGGCGTCCTCCTCGAGATCCCGGCCGGAACGCTCGATCTCGTCGAGGGCCGGCTCGAGGATCCGGAGGTCGCCGCCCGGCGGGAGCTCGAGGAGGAGACCGGGCTGCGGGCGGGGCGGTGGCGCCGCCTCGGCGCGTTCTGGACGGCGCCCGGCTTCGCCACGGAGCGGATGCACCTCTTCGTGGCGACCGACCTCGAGGCCCCGAGGGACCGGCTGGGCCCGGACGCCGACGAGCGGCTCGAGCTCGTCTGGCTCCCCTACCCTGACGTCCTCCGGGCGGCGCTCGCCGGCGAGATCGAGGACGCGAAGTCGCTCGTGGGGATCTTCTGGTACGGCTGGCTCCGCGCCATCGAAGGCGCCGCCGACGGTGCCGCGCTCCCCGGCGCCAGGCCGACCGCCTCGCCGCGCTAGGACTCCGGATCGTCGTCGGGCGGGACCCCGGGCTCGGCATCGGGCGCGACCGGCTTCACCGGACCCCGCCCCGCCCGCTCGCCGGACCCCGGCTCCGGGCCCAGCCGGCGGAGCGCGCCGGCGTAGAGGCGACTCCTCGGGGCGAGCGCCACGGCGATCCGGAGGTGCGTCCGGGCCTCGCGCCGACGCCCGAGCTGCTTGAGGCTCTGGCCGAGGGCGTAGTGGCCGTAGTCCGAAGACGGATCGATCTCGAGGAGCCGCTCGAACGTCTCGCGGGCCCGCTCGTGCTGCCCGCTGTTGTAGAGGGCGCGCCCGAGCGCCTCGAGGATCGAGCCCTTCCGCGGCTCGAGCCGGGCCGCCCGCCCGAGGACGATCGCCGCCTGGGCGAAGTGCCGCTTCGCCGCGAGGGCCTGGCCCCGGCGGAGGAGCTCGTACGCCGATTCGCGGTCGTCGGGGTCCCGGCCGGAGGCGGACGGGTCCGGCCCGGCAGGGTCGGGATCGCGCCCGCCGGCAGGATTCGCGTCGCGCCCCCCGCTCGGCGGACCCGGGTCGGCTCGCTCCGGCTCGTTCGGTCTGGAGTCCGGCGCAGGATGACGGTCGTCGGTCACGAGCCAGATGGTTGCACGGATCGCCGGGCCGCGTCGTCGGCCCCGCCCGGTGATCGCCGCCGGCTCAGTCCGCCCGCCAGGCCGCCAGGTCGACCCGCCGGAGCCGGTCGTTCGGCGTGAGGCCGGGGATCCGGCCCCGCTTCGCCACCGGGCGGCCGTCGATCTCCTTGATGTCGCCGGTGAAATCGATCGGCGCGGCGCCGCTGATGTACGAGCCGACGGCGAACGAATCGACCGGCGCCCCGCTTTCCTTGAAGTACCGGATCCGGTCCGGGGTGAGGCCGCCCGAGACGACGATCTTGACGTGGCGATGGCCGGCAAGGTCGAGGCGCGCCCGGACCTCCTTGACCAGGTCGGCGGTGACCCGACCCCGCTCCACCGGCGTGTCGAGCCGGATCCCGTAGAGCCGCTCCCCGAGGGCTTCGGCCACCCGGAGCGCCTCCTCGGCCTCGTCCTTGAAGGTGTCGACGAGCACGATCCGGGGGACCTCGGGCTCGAGGTCGCGGTCGAAGGCCCGTGCCGCCTCGACGGTGTCGCCGAAGATGAGGACGAGGGCGTGCGGCATCGTCCCGGTCGGGCTGAGGCCGGCGAGCCGGGCCCCCGCCGGGGTCGACGCCCCGACGCAACCGCCGACGATCGCCGCATAGTCGAGGACGTCGGTGATGTCGGGGTGGACGTGCCGGGCCCCGAAGGAGATGACCGGCTGCGGTGCCGCCGCCTCGACGCACTCCCGGGCCGCCGTCGCCCAGCCCGTCGACTGGGCGAGCATCCCGAGGATCGCGGTTTCGTAGAGCCCGAAGGCCCGGTAGCGGGCCCGGATCCGGAGGACGACCTCCTTCGGGGCGAACTCGTCGCCGTCGTCGAGCGCCTCGACGAGGGTCTCGGCGGGGTCCGCCTCGGCGAGGACGTGGCCGAGGAGGTTCTTCGCCTCGTCGATCCCGCAGAGGATCCCGCCCTGGCGGGCGAAGACCTCCATCGTGACGAGGGGGTCGAGGCCCTCGCGCTCGAGGATCCGGGTCGCCCGCATGAAGTAGACGTCGGCCGAATCGCCGGACAGGATCTCGTGGGAGGGTCGGAACCGGTGCACCGCCATCCGCGTCGGTCGTCCTCGCTGTGCCGGACGCCGGATCGGTCAGCGCCGGCGCACCGCCCTCGGCGGGTCCGGCGCGCCGCCCCCCGGAGGCGTCCGCGGCCCGGGGTTGCCGGGAGTGTATCGCACGCCGAGGCGGACGCTCCGACCAGCGGCGGGTCACCCCGCGACCCGGAGCACGCTCCCCAGACCCCGCGCGCCGGTCAGCCGCCGGCGGCAGCCCCCTGCCGGCGCCGGCGTCGGAACGCCGAACCGAGGAGGCCGAGGCCGAGGAGGACGGCCGCCGTGGCCGAGCCGAGCCCGACCGCCCGCCGGGTGCCGATCTCCTCGGCCGTCTGCCAGATGTTCCGGGCCGCGTCCGCCCGGGCGACGGCCGCGTCGAGGTCACCGGTCGCGAAGGCCGCCCTGGCCGCCTCGAGCTCCGCCTCGGGATTCACGTCGACGAGACCGAGCCAGCGCAGGGGCGTTTCCTCGGCCGGCCGGGCCGCGGCCGCGGCTTCGATCGTCCGGATCGCGGCCAACTCCGACTCGGCCTCCGGGATCGCCGCCCCGGGACCCCGCTCCCCCTCGAAGGCGGCCCGGAGCGTCGGCGGCGCCGTGAGCCCGGCCCGGGCCGCTGCCGTCTCGACCTCGCTCCGGAGCTCGAGGGCCCGCGTCGCCTCGTCGAGGAGCGACGTCGCCTGCTCGAACTGCCAGGTCCGCATCGCGGCCCGGATCGAGGCCGGCAGTTCCCAGTCGCCCGCCGCGGCCACGACCTTCGCGTACCGGGTCCGGGCCGCCGCCCGCGCGTCGAGGAGCGGCAGGTCCTCCGGCCGGGCTACCCACCTCCGCCAGAGATCGTCGAGGGACCGGCCGGCCTCGGCCTCGAGGAGATCGAGGAGGATCCGCCAGTCGGCCGTCGCTGGGTCCCGCTCGACCGAGCCGCCGCGGACCGGCTGGTACGCCGAGCGGTGCTCGGCCGCCGCCGCGAAGACGGCCCGAAGCCCGGCATCCCCGACCCGCTCGGCGACGGCCCGGGCGAGCTCGAGGGCGGCAGCGTACGCGGCGGCCTCGGTCTCGGGCGACGCGCTGCCGATGGCGCCCCAGGCGTTGAGGGGGATCGTCGCCCCTGAGTCCGGCGGCGCCGGCGGCTCGACCGCGATTCCGAGCTCGGCGGCCGCACGTTCCGCGTAGAGCGAGGCGAAGGCCTCGACGATCCAGCGGTCGGCGAAGAGCCGGCCGTTGAACCAGGCGTGGGCCGCTTCGTGGAGGACGACGAAGGGCTCGGCGCGGTACGAGACCTTGATCTCCCCGGCCTCCGGATCGAAGAGGCCGGCGTAGCCGCCGAGGACCCGGCTCGCGGCCTCGGTGACGACGAGCGGGTTCCGACCCGCGTACGGGACCCCGACAAGCGAGCCGACCACCGGCAGCGCCCGGACGAAGAGGTCGCCGACCCGCTCGGCCCAGGTCTGGTCGTCGGCCCAGGCCCGGAGCCGGACGGCGAGGGTCCAGTCGCCGAGGCGGGTCGTGCGGACCGTGTCTCGGAAGGCGCCCTCCCGCTCGCCGACGAGATAGGCGAAGAAGGAGAGCGCGTCGGCCAGCGGCCCGGCCCGGTAGACGAGCGAGCCGTCGGGCGCCGTCTCGGGCCCCTCGAGCTGCCCGGCGACGACGTCGACACTGAACCCCGGCGGGAAGACGACCGTGACGCTCCCCCCGGGGGTCGCCTCGGTGCCGAAGGCCCAGACCGGGAAGGCGACGAGGGCGTCGCCGACCCGGAGCTCGCGGGTCGGCTCGCCGCCGGGGTCCGGCACCTCAAAGGTCAGATGGAGGACGAGGCTCTGCTTCGAGTAGAGGCGCTGGCCGAAGCTGATCGAGAGGAGCGTGTAGGAGCTCGTCCGGCGGGCGATCTTGACGCTCGGGCGGCCAGAGCCGCCGCTGACGGCGACGTTCCGGACCCCGGGCAGGACGGCGATCGAGACGCTGTCGAAGTAGTAGCGGCGGGTGACCGTGTCGGCCTTCGTGTTCGTGAGTCGCAGGTCGGCGCCGATCCGGAGCCGGTGCCCCGCCGGGTCGACCTCGTAGCGGGTGTCGGCGACGAGGGTGAGGTCGGGGCTCGCCGCCCGGGCGACGGCCGGCTCGAGGATGCGACCGAGCAGACCCGGCCCGCTCGGCGCCGCACCGCCGGACGGCGGGCCGACGGCCGCCGCGACGGGCAGGAGGAGGATCGCGACCGCGGCGAGGAGGAGGGCGACGGCGGCCCGGGCGCCGGGGCCGGCCGACCGTCGAGACCGACGCACGCCGCTCACCGCCCGGCGAGCTCCCCCAGCTCGTCGGCGTACCGGCGGAAGAGCTCGGGATTGCGGCGCTCCCGGGCGGGATCCGGCGGGATCCGGCCACCGATCCAGAGCCACGGCGCCGTCTCTTCGAGGAGCACGTCGGCGACGGCGAGGGCCCGAGCGATCGCCAGCCCGAGGGCGTCGCGATCGGCGATCCCGATCGGAAGCTCGACGGCGAGGATCGGCCGCTCGTCGGGGGCGATCGCAAACTTCACGAAGGGGAACTCGTCGTTCCAGCGGAGGAGGCGCCGGTAGGACGATCGGAACGAGTCGCCGATCGGCGGGGCGAGGTGGAGCCAGACGATGACGGCGAGGGTCGGGTCGCAGATGACCGTGACCGGGACGTCGAAGCGACGCCGCCCGTCGAGGAGGAGGTCCCAGGAGGCGACGCCGTCGCGTTCGGCCCGGGCGACGGGCTCGAGGCCGAGGTCGCGGAGCCAGGCCTCGACCTCCGGCGGCCCGATCCGGCCCGCCGCTCCGGCAGGACCGCGATGGCTCATGGACGCCAGTCTAGCCCGTGAACGACGGCGCAGCGGCAGGTCGGGATCCTGGCACCAAGGGTGGGTCTCCGACTTCGCATATGGAACCGAGGACCGCCTCAAGTGCGACTCCGCCCCGCTGACGGGGACGAAACGCCGGCCACATCCGCCCGTCGTCGAGAAAGCCCCAGAGGATGCGGCTCGGCCGTCCGAGGGGGCCGTGGACGGCCGGCTTCGGAGGACACCGGGGGCAGGCCGCCGCATCCGGCGGCTCGACGGTCCCGGGCGCGTCGTGGCCGCCCCAGGCTGATCGTCTCCCACGGCCGGCGGTCCTGCCAACTCCTAACCTAAGTTGGGTTGAGCCCACCTGCCTGGTTTGCCTCTGATCAGTGATCTACAGACTGTTTATCGTCCGAGAGGCGCGCCAGTTGACGCGGTTCTTTGTAAGCGTGATGATGGCGGACAAGCGCGCGGTCGCCACGGGGAGGAGTACAGCATGGGCCTATCGGTACGGCGACGCCAATCGTGGCGAGGCGCTGTCTTGAGCGTCGGTCACACTCCAACTTCTGTCGCTTATGCCGATGAGCGTGGCCACGGGTCACATCCCTCCTCCCCGATCCACCTGCGCTGCGGCCGGCTATGCCGCCAGAGGGTAGTGGGATCCAGCCGCAGGGCCGACCGGTTGGCCGTGAGAACCATGTCCCGCTACTTGGGACTGGCCAGATCGCTGTCTTCGAGCGGTCGGGCGCCAAGGTGGTCGAGACAAGAGAGGGTTTCCTGCTCTTCGAAGTGCCAGATGGCGGTAGCTGGAAACAGGTCGCGCTTTCGACCAGACGACCGAGTCCGGCATGGACGTGATCGGGGTGGCCTTCGCCAGCGGTGGCCGCCCGCCATCATTCACCTGGCCGCTGGCCGCGGCGGGTGCCAGTGCGAACGTCACCCCCCGAGACCACGTGCACAACCTGGGCCCCCCTTCCACGACTATCCGCGCTCCTACCTGTACATGTACGGTGGAGGGAGTGATGCCTACATACATCTTTGCGCGACCGATGTCGCAAACGTGCGATTTGTTGGCACAGCGGCAGCCGCTGCAATCGGCATCGTGGTTGGGACCCCGCTACTGGGCTGGCTGGGCGGGATAGTCGTTTGGGTTGGCATCGGGCTCTTTCAGGCTGGGGACGGGTCTATCGACATGTACCTTCCAGAAACATCTTCTATCAGCCATTATGGGTGGACTTACTATAACTATAACGGCCCTTACCATGGTTGGTACTACCACAATCCGAGCTGGTCGTCCTGGTACCGCTACGCGACGAGGCAATCCAATGGCCTACACTATTACGAATACCTGAGCTACTCCTGATGATCGCCGAGCGACTAGCACTGGCGCTCTTGATCTGGTCGGCCGTGACCGCGTACTTGGTCGTCCGACGGCGCTACACAGGACCAAACCTGGGGCTCGTCATCGTCGGCCTCGCGGCGTACCTGGTGGCATTGGCCTTGAGCGACCAACCCGAGGCGGCGAGGGTGACAGGCGCACTCGTATCGCTTTCGGCCCTGGGTGGCGGCCTCGTCGTTCGAGGTCTCGAGCGGGGCCGCCGAAGGCCCTAGCCGTCAGGCGTCCACCGCAACCGGTCGCCCAGCTCCATCGGAGTCCGACCGGCTAGCAGCCGGGTCAAGGCGGTACCCGCGGGACCCCTCCGCAACTGGTCGAGTTGACGGGAGCGTAGGCCGGGACGCGAGGCTCGGGGCCGAGCAAGGCACGATGGCCTCGGCCACGAACGAGGTAGGCTGGACACCCAACGCCAGCCGCGGCGGGTACGGGATCACGGACGGACAGCCGCACCGGGCACGTCGCCTCCGCGACGCGGCGGCTTGCTCCGTCGGGTAGCACAGGCCGTGCCGGACGGGACCCGTTGGCCGGACGCTCGGTGTCCGCCTACCGCAAACGTTCGGGTATCGTTGGCCCCGGGCGGAAGGACACTCGATCCATCGCGTTTCCTTTGTCAAGCCGCTGAGCCTAGCCCGCCCGCTCGCTCGCCGCCGTCGGCGCCGCCGTCCCGTCCCGCTCCGACCCGGCGGCCGACCCCGCCGCCGTCCCTGCCGAGCCGGCCGTCACCGCGACGGCCGCTCGGACCGGCCGCCGCTGGACCGTCTCCCCGCTCCGGATGACCCGGCTCGGGTAGTCCGTCGCCCGAACGCCCCCGTCGATCCGGACGTTCCGCCCGATCCGGACGCCGCGGGGGATGACCGCCTGTTTGCCGACGACGGTGATCCCGCTATTGAGGCGGGAGGGTTCGAGACGGTTCGGGACGTCGTCCGGCCCCTCGCCGACGATGGCCCCGGGACCGACGATGACCTCCTTGTCGAGGATCGCCCGGTCCACGACCGCCCCGGCCCGGATGACGCTGTCGAACATCACGATCGAATCGCGGACGACGGCCCCGACCTCGACCCGGACGCCCGGCGAGAGGACGGAGTTCACGACCATCCCGTCGATCCGGCAGCCGTGGGAGATCAGGCTCCGATGGACCTGGGCCGTCGCCCCGATCTTCGCCGGGGCTCGTTCCTCGGAGCGGGTGTAGATGAGCCACTCCTTGTCGTAGAGGTCGAGGGCCGGGCTGTCCTCGAGGAGCGCCATGTTCGTCTCCCAGTAGGCGGCGATCGTCCCGACGTCCTGCCAGTAGCCGGCGAAGCGATAGCCGAAGACCCGCGCCCCGCCGGCCAACATCGCCGGGATGACGTGGGCCCCGAAGTCGGGCCGGTCCTCGCTCAGCCAGCGGCGGAGCGCCCGCTTCGAGAAGACGTAGACGCCCATCGAAGCGAGGTCGCTGCGGGGCTGCTTCGGCTTCTCCTGCCAGTCGACGATCCGCCCCGCCTCGTCGAGGGCGAGGACGCCCATCCGGACCGCGTCCGAGAGCGGCACCTGGCGGACGGCGATGGTGACGTCGGCCCGGTGGCGGCGATGGAACGCGACGAAGGGCCCGTAGTCCATCTTGTAGATGTGGTCGCCGGCGAGGACGAGGATCGTATCGGCCGGACTCTGCTCGATGATGTTGAGGTTCTGGAGGACGGCGTCGGCGGTCCCGCGGTACCACTCGGCGACGCGGCCGCGGGCCAGATACGGCTGGAGGAGGCGGACGCCGCCCCGGGTCCGGTCGAGATCCCAGGGCCGCCCGAGCCCGATGTGGTCGATGAGGGAGCGGGGTGCGTACTGGGTCAGGACGATGACGTCGTCGATCCCCGAGTTCACGCAGTTCGAGAGCGTGAAGTCGATGATTCGGTACTTGCCGCCGAAGGGGACGGCGGGCTTGGCCCGCACCGACGAGAGGATCGAGAGCCGTTCGCCCTCGCCACCTGCCAGGATCACGGCCAGGGTCGGTTTCATCGCTCGCCCTCGGGTCTCCTCGGTCGCCTGCGTTCGCCGACCCGGCGGCCGCCCGCGGCGACCCGTGACCCGATCGTAGCACGCCCCCCGCCGGCCGCGAGTGAACGATCGGTGAACCGTTCGTCAATGTTCGGCAACGTCGCCGAACCCGCGGCGCGAGGGGGACGGCCCGGCCCGGCTCAGACGAAGAGCCGCGGGTTGGCAAAACCCCCGTCGAGCTCGACCGCCCAGTGCAGGTGCGGGCCCGTCGTCCGGCCCGTCATCCCGACGTAGCCGATGACCTGGCCGGCACTCACGACGTCGCCGGCCTGGACCGGGATCGAGGTCGCCAGATGGGCGTACCAGGTCAAGAGGTTCTGGCTATGGGCGATGATGACGATCCAGGCCTTCGGCGGCGGGTCGTAGGGGTTCGGCCCGGCGAAGACGACCCGCCCCGGCCCGGCCGCCCGGACTGGCGTCCCGAGCGGCGCCGCGATATCGATCCCCTGATGGAAGTGGGCGCAGCTTCCCAGCGGCGGCTCCCAGGGGAAGCCGGTGCAGCCGAACTCCTGGGTGATCGTCCCGGCGAGCGGCCACTGCAGGGTGCCGTTGTACTCGGACGGGATGTTGCCGAAGGCGTACTGGCGACGGACGAGCTCGTCGATCTTCGCCTTCAGCTCCCGCTCGGCCGCCTCGGTCGCCGCGATCTCCTTGCGCAGCTCGGCCTCGTTCTTCGCCAGCTTCGCGTAGGCGGCTTGCTGGCGGGCGAGCTCGCGCTTCGTCGCCGCCTCGAGGGCCGCGAGCCGGTCCTTCGAGGCCTGGAGCTCGGCGAGGTCCGCGTCGAGGGCCTGTTTCTGGGCCGCCGTGGCGTCGCGCAGCTGCTGGGTCTGGGTTTGGAGGTCGAGGACCGTCCGGTGGAGGCTCGCCAGGCTCGCCTGGTCTCGCTCGATCTGGTCGGCGAGGGCCTTGTCCTGCTCCCCGAAGGCGAGATACGCGCCGACCTCGGTCAGGACGTCGGCGAAGGACTGACCGGAGAGGACGGCTTCGAGGAGCGACTGCCGCTCGGTGGCGTAGGCGGCCCGGATCCGCTCGGCCAGGATCGCCTTTCGCTCGGCGAGGGCCGCCGCCTTGGCCGCCTCCTCGGCCTCGATCCGGGCGAGGGAACCGCCGAGGACGGCGAGCTGCTCGACGAGGGCGGCGTACGCCTGCTCGACCTCGCCGATCCGCGCTTCGAGGCGGGCGATGTCGCGTTTGACGGCGGCGAGGTCGGCGTTGATCGAGCCGAGGGCGCGCTGGGTCGAGGCGATGTCGGCGCGGACGCTTCGCTGGAGCGACTGGAGTTTCGCGACCTGCGCCTTCTGGGCGGCGAGCTTCTGGTCGAGGGCCCGCTGCTGGGCGTACGCCTGGTCGAGCTCGTCGCCGGCGGCCGGCCGTGTCGCCGGCGAGCCCGGGGCGACGAAGAGGCCGGAGAGGAGCGGGACGAGGGCGAGGACGGTGAGGAGGCGACGGCCGCGGCCGCGGCGGCGGCGCCGAAGCGGCCCGCCCGGGCGGCGGCCCGGAACGGTCGTCGTGCGGCGCGTCCCTCGGATCGTCATCGTGGCGTCGTCATCGTGCGAGCGAACTCCGTCGGTCGGGGCGGACGCCGGCCCGAGGTGGGCCTCGGACTGGTCGCGCCGCTCCGGGGCGGCTCGGCCCGCCGGTGATGTCGCCGTCCCGACGCGGGCACAGCACCAGGACGACTCCGGCTCCCGGCATTCTACGCCGCTCGTCAGGCGCCGTCGAGGCGAACCGCGCCCTAGTACGCACCCAACGTCCGTGCCGGCGGCGGCCGGCCCGCCCCCGCGCCCGGTCGCGGGCGCGTGCACCCGGTGCACATTCTGGGGGCCCGGTCGGCCCCCGAGGCGGCCGGCCTGTCGGTTCTGTGCATGGGGGGCACGCGGTCGGCAGGCCGACAGCGGGCGAGCGGCC
>JBHOQO010000074.1:0-3880 GCA_042408925.1 Chloroflexota bacterium
GGCGGCGACCGGCCGCCGGGGCGGCGAGCCTCGGGCGGGCGAGGCGGGCGACGAGCCATCGGACCGGGGCGCTCGCTGCGCCGTGCCGGCGGACCCGCCGCCCGAGCTCGGCGTCGTCGGTGACGACGAGGACCCGCGGCCGTTCGGGGACCGTCGGTCCCGGCTGCGTCCCGGGGACCTGCCTCCCTGTGCTCCGACTCGGGGCGGGGATGCGGGGGCGGGCCGCCGCCTCGACGACGAGGCCGACGATGAGGTCGTCGGCGGGTCGGTCGGCGGCATGATGGACGCGGAGCCCGGGGCCGAGCCGCCGACCGAGGCCGGGAGCCGGGGGCCCGTCGAAGACGAGGTCGATGACGACCGCGGCCGGGACCGCCGAGCGGAGGCGGCCGACGAGGGCGGCCGGCGGGCCCGGCTCCCGGCCGTCGCCTAGGGCGTGGATGACGTTCGTCCCGTCGACGACGAGGCGCTCGATGCCGGCGAACCGGTCGGTTCGTTCGGATCGGCCGCGGCCGCCTGCGAGCGGCCGGGCGGCGCCGCCGGAGGCGGGTGGTCGATGCCGGCGCATGACTCCATCGTCGCACACGGCGCCGGTACGATGGCTGCGTGCTCCTCCTCGTCGATCTCGACGGCGTCGTTTACCGCGCGAGCCGTCCCGTCCCCGGCGTCGCCGACCTCCTGGCCCGGCGCGCCGCGGCGGGGGACGTCGTCTGCTACGTCACGAACAACTCGATGTACGACCGCCGCGACTACGGGGCCCGACTCCGGGCCCTCGGGGCACCGGCCGACCCGGACCGCATCGTCACCTCGGCCGTCGCGACGGCCCGCTACCTCCGGGCCGAGGCACCCGAGGTTCGCCGCGTCCTCGTCGTCGGGGCCGGGGGACTCGTCCGCGAGCTCCGGGCGGTCGGTCTCGAGGTCGTCCGGGCGGCCGATACGGCGACCGCGCTTCGGCGCGGCGAACCGGATGGTTGGCGGGCCGCCGGACGCCCGGAGGCCGTCGTCGTGGGCCTTGATCCCGGGCTCACCTACCTGCGGCTCGCGGCGGCCGTCGACGCGATCCGGGCCGGCGCCCGCTTCGTGGCGACGAACCGCGACCCGCTCTTCCCGACCGAAGCGGGACTGCGGCCCGGTGCCGGGGCGATCGTCGCTGCCCTCGAGGCGGCCGCCGGCGAGCCGCCGGTCGTCGTCGGCAAGCCGTCGGGGCGGCTCCTCGAGCTCGCCGCCCGGGGCGTCGGCGGCTCGGCGGCCGAGGCGGTCGTGATCGGTGACAGCCTCGTCACCGACCTCCCGGCCGCCCGGGCCGTCGGGGCGCGAATCGTCCTCATGTTGACCGGGGTGACCCGCCGCGAGCAGCTCGAGGCGTTGCCCCCCGACGGCCGGCCGGACGCCGTCGCCGTGGACGCCGCGGCCCTCGACGCGGCGCTCGAGCGGCTCGCTCCGCTCGTCGCCTCTGGCTGAACCGTCGCGGCTCCGACAGACAGGGACGGGTCTGCGGACCGCGAGGGTCAGTCCGAAGACGCTCCGCCGCTGCCGAGCCCTGCTCCCGTCGGGCGGAGCTCGGGAACGAGGGCGGCGAAGGCGTCGAACTCGGCCCGCAGCGGCGCGAGGGCGGCCGGCTCGGCGAAGGCGAGGTCGAGGGCGCCGCGGTCGATGGTCCAGAGGGTCGGCAGGTCGAGCCCGAGGGCCTCGACGACCCGGAGGTACTCCTCCGTCAAGGTGACGTCCGAGACCGTCCGGTCGTCGGTCGAGAGGGTGACCCGGACGCCGGCCCGGTGGAGGCGGGCGAGGGGATGGTCGCGGATCGCCGGGACGATCCCGGCCTGGACGTTGCTCGTCGGACAGAGATCGAGGGCGATCCCCCGGGCCGCCAGCTCGCGGCAGAGGTCCGGATCGTCGATGGCTCCGGGGCCGTGGGCGATCCGTTCGGGATCGAGGGCGAGGGCGCGGCGGACTTGGGCGGCGCCGCCCCACTCACCGGCGTGGATCGTGATCCGGAGGCCGGCCGAACGGGCCGCCTCGAAGGCTGCCCGGTGCCGAAGGGGATCCGGGTAGGCCGCCTCCGGGCCGGCGAGGTCCCAGCCGACGAGGCCCTCGGATCGAAACCGGCCGGCGACGTCGGCGAGACGCCGGTTGTCGTCCGGGTCGTGCGATCGGAGGGCGACGGCGATGAGGCGGACGACGGTGCCGGTTCTGCGGCCCGCCTCGGCGGCGCCGCGGCAGACGGCGGCGATCCCGGCGGCGAGGTCGAGGCCGCGACGGATGTGGAGGAGCGGCCCCCAGCGGATCTCGACGTAGCGGACCCCCTCGGCGGCCTTGTCCTCGACGAGCTCGGCCGTCGCCCGCTCGAGGGCCTCGGCGTCCTGGAGGAGGGCGATCGGGAGGTCGAAGGCCCGGAGGAGCTCGGCCTGATCGGCGCAGCGCTCCGGAGCGACGAGGGCGGCGTACATCCCGGCGAAGGTTCGCGGCGCCTCGACGCCGCGGCTCCGGGCCAGCTCGAGGGCGGTGGCGATCCGGAGCGAGCCGTCGAGATGGAGGTGGAGCTCCGCCTTCGGGAGGCGGCCGACGAGGTGCCGGAGGACCGGCGGCGCCGGGACCGCGGCCGGCCCCGCGTCGTCGGACCCTTGCCGGATCGGCCCCGGAGCGTCTAGGCTGGGTCTGCTCGCGGCGCGCGCCGCCTCGTCGTCCATAGCGGGAAGGATGCGACATGACGGTCGTCCTCGTCACGGGAGCATCGGGCTTCGTCGGGAGCCACGTCGTCCCGGCCCTCCTCGCCGCCGGCCACCGGGTCGTCGCCCTCGTCCGATCGGAGGCCGCCGGAGCTCGGGTCCTCGCCCGGCTCGCGCCGCCCGATCGGGCGCGGGTCGAGGTTCGACGGGGCGACGTCACCGCCCCGGAGACGCTCCCGCCGGCGCTCGCCGGCGTCGAGGCCGTCGTCCACCTCGTCGCGATCCCCCGCGATTGGGACGGCGGCCGCTCGCTCCGGTGGATCAACGAGGAGGGGACGCGCCACGTCGTCGAAGCGATGACGGCGGCCGGGATCCGGCGCCTCATCCACCTCGGGGCCCTCGGCGTCGTCGAGGATCCGCGGCTCCACTACGCCAGCTCGAAGGCCCGGGCCGAGCGGCTCGTCGCCGAGTCGGGCCTCGCGGCGACGATCCTCAAGCCCTCGGTCATGTGGGGCGAGCGGGACGGCTTCTTCAACATCCTCGCCAACCTCGCCCGCCGCTTCCCGCTCGTCGTCCCGGTGCCGGGGCGCGGGCTCGCCCGCTTCCAGCCCCTCGCCGTCGCCGACCTCGCCCGTTGCGTCATTCTCGCCCTCGAGCGCGAGGCGACGATCGGGCGGAGCTATGAGCTCGGCGGGCCCCGGATCTGGACGTACCGGGAGATGGTCGCGGAGGTGATCCGGACCCTCGGCGCCCGACGGGCGATCCTGCCCCTCCCCGTCCCCCTCGTCTTCGCCGTGGCCCGGACCGCGGAGCTCGTCCGGCTCCCGTTCCCGGTGGCGAGCGATCAGGTCCGCCAGCTCGCCCTCGACAACGTGACGAGCCCGGACGCCGTCGAGCGGGCCTTCGGCTTCGCGCCCCTCGACATGGCGGGGCGCCTCGGCTACCTGCGACGTCGGCTCGCCGAGCAGGAGCCCGTCGTCGCCGAGCCGGCCTGACGACGCTCGAGCGCCTCCTTCGGCGGTCCGGCTCGGGCAGAATGGGGGCATGACCGACGAGCGTCGGACCGACGACCGACGGCGATCCGCGGCCCGCCGGATCCGAGCTGCCGCCCTCGCCGCCTGCTGGCTCGTGGCCGCCGCCCTCCTCGCCCTCGGCGCCGCCGGGCTCGTCGCCGCCGTCGGGACGCCGCCGGGCGGATCCGGGCGGGCCGAGCT
>JBHOQO010000076.1:0-29181 GCA_042408925.1 Chloroflexota bacterium
GCGCAGCGCCGCCGCCGAGCCCGGCGCCGCTGCCGACGGGCGAGGCCGAGCCCGCGGGCGCGAGCGAGGACGAGGCTCCTCGACCGCTAAGCCGGATCCGGCGGGTCATCGCCGAGCGGCTCGCCGGAAGCTGGGCGACGACGCCCCAGTTCAGCGTCACCGTCGCTGCCGACGTCACTCCGCTCCTCGCCTTCCGGGGCGAGCTGCGGGCCGCGGGCCACGACCTGTCCGTCACCGACTTCCTCCTGGCGGCGACGGCCCAGGCCCTCGTCGAGTTTCCTGACCTCAACGCCCGGACCGACGGGACCCTGGTCTGGCCCCGGCGGCGGGTCCATCTCGGGCTCGCGGTGGCGATCCCGGGGGGCCTGCTCGTCCCGGTCATCCGGGACGCCGACCGGCGCTCGCTCCTCGAGATCCACGACGCGGCGACCCGGCTCGTCGCCGGCGCCCGAGCCGGGACCCTCGGCCCGGACGAGCTGTCCGGGAGCACGTTCACGGTCTCGAACCTCGGGATGTTCGGCGTCGAGTCGTTCAGCGCGCTCGTGAATCCCGGCGAAGCGGCAATCCTCGCCGTCGGAAGCGCCGGCCCCGAGCCGGTCGTGGTCGGCGACGGCATCGGGATCCGGACCGTCGTGCGCCTGACCCTCTCGGCCGACCACCGCCTCGTCGACGGGGAGCTGGCGGCGCGGTTCCTCGGGGCCCTCCGACGCCGCCTCGTCGACGTGCCGGGCTGGCGCAGCCTCCTGGACCGAACGTGAGGCAGCGAGCGGCTGCCTGATGGTGGGCCCGCCCCAATCGACTGGGGCTCGAGTTGTGGTCGCCTTCGATTGACGCCGCCCCCCACGGGTGGCTATGCTGGATCATCGATAATCGACAATCGCCGGATCGACCGCCGCAGCTTGTCCGGCCGCTGCGATCGACGCGGCGGTCGTTCGCCTCGTGACCTCGAGGAGGCTCTGTGTCGACCCTGGCCCTCGTCGCCCGGTCGGAACCCGAACCCGGGACCCCGTCGTCGCGCGGCCGTGTGCCGCGCCCCGTCGCCGCCGGCTCGGCGGAGCACACCGGCTCGAGAGGGACTCGAGCGCGGAATGGTTATCATGAGGCTGCCCGTCGTGCAGTCCAGCAGCAGAGGAAGGGAGTGGGCGGGGAACGTCGCTCGTCACTGATGATCGGCCGAGCCCAGTGCGGTTGGGCGGCGCGCGTGGCCGCGGGCCGGCCCCTAGCGCCAGAGTTCCGGGCCATCCCGCGGCTCGTTGCCGGTCCGGCCCCGTTCACCGCGAGCCGAACCGCGACCCGAAGGAGCCGATGGTGACCGCCCCCCGCCTGCTCTCCCGCCAAGTCCTCGCCGAGCAGGTGCGCGACCGGCTCCTCGAAGGGATCCTGAACGGACGCTATCCGCCCGATTCGCGGATCGTCGAGACCCGCGTCGCCCGGGAGCTCGGAACGAGCCAGGCGCCCGTTCGGGAAGCGCTCCGGAGTCTCGAAGCCCTCGGTGTCGTCGAGATCTCGCCGTTCCGCGGCGCCCGCGTCCGGCGGCCGACCCGCCGCGAGCTCCTTGACGCCTACGTCGTCCGTTCGAATCTCGAGGCCCTCGCGGCGCGGCTGGCGGTGCCGAACCTCAGGCCGGCGAGCCTCGCCGAGCTGACCGGTCTCGTCGAGCGGATGGAGGCGGCCGCCGAGGAGGGCGCCGGCCACGCCGTCGCCGAGTTCGACGTGACGTTCCACGGCCGGATCGTGGAGCTCAGCGACAACCGGACCCTCGAGAAGGTCTGGCGGTCGCTCGAGCCGTTCTCCCGAACGTACATCACGCTCATGGCGCCCGGCGCCGACCCGAAGTGGACGGCGAGCCTCCACCGGCCGATCCTCGAGGCGCTCCTCCGGCGCGACGCCGAGGCGGTCGTCGCCGCCCTCGAGTGGCACTTCGTCCAGGTTCGGGACAACATGGCCCGTCGCTGGCGCGACCCGGGCGAGAACAACGCCGCCGAGGGCAGGGCGGCGGCCGCCGGCTGAGGGGGCGTCGGTCGGCCGACCCTCAACCGGCCCCGCCCCCACCGAGGGGCAGCGGTCAGCCCGTCGCGCCGTTCCCGCCGCTCGGTGCCCCGCCGCGCCGTCGGCCGGTGTACTTGTCCCAGAGCGAGGCGGCGTTCAGCGTCTGGATGTGGTCCATCATGTAGCCCTGGCCGACGTCGACCGGGTAGCGGTCGTCGAAGCGGACCCGGGCCATCGTCTCCTCCCGGGACCAGCCTTTCGCCACGGCCGCCGCCACCGCGGCCTCCCACTCGAGGAGGACGGCCCGCTGGGTGTGGACGTAGTCGAGGGTCGTGACCGGTCCGTGGCCGGGTACGAGGTGGTCGACGTCGAGCTCGCGGATCCGCTCGAGGGCGATGAGCCACTGATCGACGTCGGAGGTCATGAGCCAGGTCTGGCACTCCGAGAAGATCGTGTCGCCGGTGAAGACGACCCGCTCCTCGGGGACGTAGACGGCGACCTGGCCCGGCGTGTGGCCGGGCGTGTGGAGGAGGTGGAAGGTGTGGTTGCCGACCCGGAGGGTGAGGTCGCCGGTGAAGACGATCCCGCCCTTGTTCGGGTCTGCGTAGTACGTCTCCCGGTCCGGGAAGATCGCCTTCCCCTCCGGATCGTCGGTCGGGATCGCCTCGGCGGCGTAGGCGTACGGATCGAGATCCGGGGTCGGGACCATGAAGTTGTCGTAGACCCCCTGGTGATGGACGACGACCCCGGCCCCCTTGAAGTAGTAGTTCCCAAAGATGTGGTCGACGTGGTGCTCGGTGTTGATGACGTAGCGGATCGGACCAAAGTGCTCGGCCTCGCGGCGCATCGCGACCGCCCTGGTCGGCAGCTGCGGGGTGTCGATCACGACGACCCCGTCGGAGGTCACGACGAAGCTGGGATTGCAGCCGCGGAGCTTCGTCGTCGTGTAGACGTTCGGGGTCACCCGTTCCATGATCGAGGTCAGCTGGTCCATCGTCTCCTACTCCGATCGCTGGCGCGTCCGGTGCGATCGCGCTACTGGGTTGCCGTGAGGCCGCCGTCGACGGCGAGGATCTGCCCGGTCACGAATCCGGCCGCCTCCGAACAGAGGAAGACGACCGGCCCGACGAGATCGCGGGTCTCGCCGACCCGGGCGAGGGGGATCCGGTTGACGATCGAGGCGCGGAAGGCCGGATCGTCGAGGAGCATCGCGACCTGGGGCGTGTCGATGAAGGTCGGCATGATCGCGTTGACCCGGATGCCGTGTTTCGCCCACTCGGTCGCCCACTGCCGGGTCAGGGAGCTGATCGCCCCCTTCGCCGCCACGTACGCCGAGTACCCGGCGGCGATCCCGAGGTTCGCCCGGACCGACGAGATGTTGACGACGGCGCCGGGCCGGCCCGCGGCGATGAGGCGCCGGACGACGGCCTGGGTCGGCAGGACCGTGCTCCGGACGTTCAGCTCCATGATCCAGTCCCAGGCGTCCCGGGGGTACGCCTCGGCGGGGTAGAGGACCTTCCCGGCGCCGCCGCCGACGGCGTTGACGATGCAGTCGACGGTCCCGAAGCGGGCGGTCGCCTCCTCGACCCAGCGCTCGCAGTCGGCCTCGACCGTCGCGTCGCCGAGGAGCGCGAGTCCCTCGGAGCCGGCCGCGGCGATCCGCTCGACGGCGGCCTCGAGCGGCTCCCGGCGCCGGCCGGCGACGGCGACCTTGGCGCCGGCCGCGGCGAGCCCCTCGGCCAAGGCGGCGCCGATGGCGCCGCCGCCGCCCGGGATGAGGGCGACGCGACCGGCCAGGCTGAAGAGGGGATCGGCTGCCATGGGCACCTTCCTTCCTGGGCGCCGTGAGCGTGGCGCGGGTCTCGAGCCCGGAGCGCGGTCCGAGCCCTCGGGCTGCGCCGGGCATATCATCGATTATCGAGAATTGCAGGATATCGCCCGGGTCGCCACGGGGTCAACCGGGCGCCGGAACGGGACGAGGCGACGCCGGGCTTCACGACGACGCCTCGTCCATCAGCCGGCGACGGGCTCGACGCCGAGGAAGCGGCGCTGCATCGCCTCGTCGGCGAGGAGCTCGGCCGCCGTCGTCTCGTGGACGACTTCGCCGGTGACCATGAGCAGGATCCGGTCCGCGACGGCCGTCGCGACGGCGAGGTTCTGCTCGACGAGGAGGATCGAGACCCCCTCCCGGGCGAGGGTCGTCAGGGTTTCGACGAGGCGCTCGACGACGGCCGGGGCGAGCCCCTCGGACGGCTCGTCCATGACGAGGAGGGTCGGGTTCGTGAGGAGGGCGCGGCCGATGGCGAGCATCTGCTGCTCCCCGCCGGAGAGCTGCGTCCCGGCAACGTTCCGCCGGCTGGCGAGCTCCGGGAAGAGCTCGTAGACGGCAGGGATCGACCAGCGGCCCCGGGCAACGAGGCGGCCGTCGATCATCCGGAGGTGTTCGTCGGTCGTGAGGGACGGGAAGAGCCGGCGACCCTGGGGCACGTAGCCGAGCCCGGCCCAGCAGATCTCGTGAGACGGGCGCCCGAGCAGCTCACGGCCGTCGAAGCGGATCGAGCCGCGGGCCGTCGGCGGCGTCATCCCCATGAGGGCCCGACAAAGGGTCGTCTTGCCCATCCCGTTCCGTCCGAGGACGGCCGTCGTCCCGGCCCCGACCGTCGCCGTCAGCCCGTGGAGGACGTGGGCCCCGCCGTAGAAGGCGTCGAGGCCTCGGATCTCGAGGCGATGGTCAGGCGCCATGGCCGCGCCCCAGGTAGATGTCGTGGACCCGCTGGTCGGCCCGGATTTCGTCCGGAGTGCCCTCCGTCAGGATCCGCCCCCGATCCATGATCGTCACCCGTTCCGCGACCCGCAAGGCGACCTCCATGTCGTGCTCGATGATGACGAGGGTCACCGCCCGATCGATCCCCAGGAGGAGCTCGGTCAGGCGCCCGCGCTCGGCTCGGGCCAGGCCCGCCGCCGGCTCGTCGAGGAGGACGAGGCGTGGTTCGGCGGCGAGGGCCATGCCGATCTCGAGCTGGCGCTTTTCGCCGTGGGAGAGCTCCCCGGCCAGGGTGGCGCGCCGGTCGGCGAGGCCGACCGCCTCGGCGGCGGCGACGGCGCGGGCTCGGATCGCCCGATCGGCGGGGGTCCGCACGACCCGCAGCCGTCCGCGGCCGGGGCCGAGGGCGGCGAGGAAGAGGTTGTCCTCGACCGACAGGCCGCCGAGGACCCGCGACGTCTGGAACGTCCGGGCGAGGCCCATCCGCGTCCGGCGCCAGGCCGGTAGGTCGGTCACGTCGCGGCCGAAGAGCTCGACGCGACCGCCCGTCGCCGGCATCGCTCCGGCGATGACGTTGAAGAGGGTCGTCTTCCCGGCTCCGTTCGGGCCGAGGACGGCCCGCCGCTCGCCGGCCTCGACGACGAGATCGACGTTCTCGACGGCATGGACGCCGGCGAAGTATTTCGTGACGCCGAAGAGGCGCAGGGCTGCCGCGTCCACCTAGCGCTCCTCCTCTGCTGCCGAGCCGGCGAGGCCCGGTCCGCCGGGCGTCCTCCCCGCCGTCTCCGCCCTCCCGGACGGCGGTTCCGGGCCCGGCGTCGGAGCCGCCGCGGCGAGGTCGGTCGGCCCCGCTCCTTCCAGGATCCTCCGGAGCACGGTGTCGATCCGGCCGGCGATCCCGACGAGCCCGCCGGGCGAGAGGAGGACGATGACGAGGAACACGGCCCCGATGATCGTCACGTACCGGTCCGTGAGGGCCGGACCGTAGATCTCGAGGACGGTAAAGACGAAGGCGCCGAGCCAGGCGCCCTCGAGTCGCCAGAGGCCGCCGATGACGGCGGCCGCGAGGACGTCGATGGTCACCTCGAGGCTGATGGAACCGGCCGACATCCGGGTATTGCTCCAGACCGAGAGGACGCCGGCGAGCCCCGCGATCGCCGCGCCGAGGGCGAAGGCGATCGTCCGGTAGACCCGAGGATTGAAGCCCAGGGCCGCCATCCGAACGGGGTCGTCGCGGACGCCCTGGAGGGCGAGGCCGAAGGGCGTTCGGACGAGATAGCGGATCAGGGCGTAGACGACGAGGCAGACCGCCAGGGAGAAATAGAAGTAGGTCGCCGGCTCGAGGACGGGGTCGCCGAGGATCGCCGGGGGGAAGACCCCGTTGATCCCCTCGTGGAGCCCGAATTGGGGGACGGCGGCGAAGACGTTGTAGCTGATCATCGCCAGGGCGAGGGTGATCATCAGGAAGTAGACGCCGACGCTCCCGCTGGCGAGGGCCCCGAAGACGAGGCCGATGACCGCCGCCAGGCTGACCCCCGCGCCGGCGGCGAGCCAGGGGTCGAGCCCCTGGTCGACCGAGAGCCAGGCCGTGAAGAGCCCGGCGACCCCGAAGAGACCGACCTGGGCGAGGGAGACCATCCCGCCGTAGCTGGAGAGGAACGTCAGGCTCGCGGCGCAGAGGCCGAGCCAGAGTGTCTTGAGCCCGATCGCGCTCGTCGCGTACGTCCCGAAGACCGGGGGCGTCAGCGCGGCGACGACGACGACCGCGATCGGGATCGCCCGCCGGAGGAGCCGGTAGGCCGTCATGCTGCGGCCCTCCCGAAGAGGCCCGACGGCTTGAGGGCGAGGACGGCGGCGACGAGGACGAAGGTCAGGACCATGGCGTACGGCGACCAGCCGCTCGGCAGATAGACCGCCGCGTACGACTGGATGAAGGCGAGGAGGAGGGCGCCGACGGTGGCGCCGAGGAGGCTCCCCATGCCGCCGACGATGACGATGACGATCGAGCTGAGGAGGAAGGCGCCGTCGAGACCGGGGGCGAGCGAGAGGATCGTCCCGCCGAAGACCCCGGCCAGCCCGGCGAGGCACGAGCCGATGAAGAAGGCGACGGCGAAGACGATCCGGACGTTCACGCCGAGGGCAGCCGCCATGGCGCCGTCGTCGATCCCGGCTCGGACGAGGATCCCGAAGCGGGTCCGCTGGATCCAGATCCAGAGGAGGATCCCGACGCCGAGGGCGACCCCGATCGTCACGAGCTTGAAGACGGGATAGCGGAGGTCGTAGAGGGGCAGCGGCACCGATCCGCTCAGGACGGGGGGCGGCGTGATCGTCTGGGCCATCGCCCCGAAGTTGGCCAGCATCTGGTCGGCGAGGATGAGCGAGATCGCGATCGTGATGAGCGCCTGCCGGAGATCCTGGCCGAGGTTCCAGCGCAGGAAGACCTCCTCCATGACGAGGCCCGCGATGCCGATGGCGAGGGTCGCGGCGATGATGGCGACGAACCAGTCGATGCCGGACTTCGAGGTCAGCGTCCAGGCGATGTACCCGCCGAGGAGGTAGAGGCTGCCGTGGGCCATGTTCACGACCCGCATGAGCCCGAAGATCAACGTCAGGCCGCTCCCGGCGAGGAAGTAGAGCCCGGCGAGGGCGAGGGCGTTGATCGAGACGAGGATGAAGATCGGCAGGTTCCCCGTCGGCCCGAGGCCCTTCGCGAGCGCCTGGGCGAGGACGCCGGCGAGGCCGAGGCCGGCGAGGCCGAGGCCGACGAGGGCCGGTCCCCGATCGGCGAGGCGCCGGCGCAGCGCCGACCGGGGGGCCGGCGCGGGGTACGGGCCGGCGGCGGCCGGTCTGCCGGTCGGCTCGGGGCTGTGGTTCGGTCTCGTGTCGGCCATCCGCTCCTTCGATCCTCCATCGCAACCTTGACGCCCCCCGATCGTAGACTACAATGCCCGAGCAATCCACCGATCATCGATTATCGAGGAGGAGCCTAGCGCAGAACCGTGACGGCGCGCGGCGCCACCCATCGACGTCGTTCTGGGCATTGAGGAGAGAGCGCATGGATCGCCGAACGCACCCTCATCCGTTGTCACGAGCTGTATCGCACAAGCTGATCGCCCTCGCAAGCGCGGCCGCCCTCGTCGCCGCCGCGTGCGGCGGTGCGGCCAGCCCGAGCCCCTCGTCGGCCCCCAGCGCCGAGGCGAGCCCGACCGCCAGTGAGGCAGCGAGCCCGTCCACCTCGCCCGTCTCGACGGAACCGATCAAGATCGGGGTCCTCACGACCTGCGGCGGCCCGTTCGCGTCCTTCGAGGCCGAATCGTTCTCGGGCGCCAAGTACGCCCTCATCAAGTGGGCCGGTGCCAAGGCCCAGGGCACCGGGTCGCAAGATCCGGTGAGCGGGGCGACCGTCGCCGGCCGACCCGTCGAGATGCTCTTCGGCTGCACCGACGTGACGCCGGACGTCGCCGTCCAGCAGGCCCGGCGCCTCGTCGAGGGCGAGAAGGTCGACATCCTCCTCGGTCCCCTCTCGGGTGACGAGGGGGTCGCCGTCGCCAACTACGCGAAGACCCAGCCGAACGTCACCTTCGTGAACGGCACCTCGGGGGCCCAGGTGACGACGCTCCAGGTCAAGGCGGAGAACTTCTTCCGCTTCGGCGGGGACGGCGCCCAGTGGATGGCCGGCCTCGGCTCCTACGCCTACAAGGTCAAGGGCTGGCGGAAGATGGCCATCCTTGCCGAGGACTACTCGTATCCGTACACGTTGGCGGCCGGCTTCGTCCAGGAGTTCTGCTCTCTTGGCGGCCAGATTACGTCCCGCACCTGGGTCCCGCTGAGCGTCACCGATTACTCGTCCTACGTCGCCCAGCTGCCGCGCGACGTCGACGGGTATCTCCTCCTGACCGGCGGCACGAACACGATCGCTGCGGAGAAGGCGTTCCAGGACATCGGCGGCAAGCCCGGCGAGCAGATGCTCGGCGGGTCGTCGGTCATGGATCCGACCTCCTTCAGCGTCGGCGACGCCCTCGTCGGCCTGGTCGGCGGCTCGCCGGTCCCGCTCGGCGGCACGACCCCCGAGTGGACCGAGTTCGTAAACGGCTTCAAGAGCGTCTACCCGGACGTTCCCGCCGACAGCCTCTTCACCGTCCTCTACTACAATGGCATGCAGGCGATCATCCAGGGCCTCGAGAAGGTCAACGGCGACCTCTCGGGCGGCCAGCAGGCCTTCCGCGAGGCGCTCAAGAACCTGAACCCCACCTTCCCGAACGGCCAGGTTCGCCTCGACGAGAACCGCAACTCGATCCAGCCGGCGTACATCGTCCAGATCACGAAGGAGAGCGGCGAGCTCGGCTTCAAGGTCCTCAAGAAGGTCGAGAACGTCGATCAGACCTTCGGTGGCGCCTTCGGACCGGATTCGCCGGCCCCGAGCCGCGACGTGCCCGAGTGCAAGGCCGGCACGCCGCCGCCCTGGAGCGCCGACTTCTAGTCGCAAACCACCCCCTCCCCGAGCCAGAGGCCCCGCCCGCTCCCCCCGGGCGGGGCCTCCTCATGTCCTCCGGCCCCGCGCCGTCGGGGAGCGTCGAACTGGCGGGTGCGGCACACTCGGCGGAGGACGAGCCCGGAAACGGCACGGCATCACCCGTTGCGGTTGGCGCGGCCGACGGCGATTCCGATCGGTCGAGAAGGGAGTCCGCGATTCCCCCAGAGCCGCCGTCGGCGATCGCGGGCCTCGACGTCGCGGCCATCGAGGCCGCCTTCGAGCGCGAGGCCCCGATCTTGCTCGCCGCCGCCCGCGCCATGATCCTCGACGACGCGGAGGCGCAGGACTTGCTCCAGGCAACGTTCGAGCTGGCGATTCGACACGCCGCCGCCCTGCGTGATCGAACTTCGCTCCGGGGCTGGCTCCTCGCCATCCAAACGCGCGAGGCGTTGCGGCTCCGACGGCGGTTCCGGCGCCTCGTTCGGCTCGATCCGGGGCTGCTGGCGATCCCGGTCGATGATCCCGATGCCGGCGATTCGGTCGCCGTCCGAGACGCCCTTCGCCGCCTCTCTCCGCGGGTTCGGGCTGCGGTCGTCCTTCACCATATGGTTGGTCTGTCGATTCGGGAGACGGCGGCCGCGCTCGGGACGTCCGAGAACACGGTGAAGTCGCAGCTCAAGGCCGGGCTGTCGCGCCTGCGGGAGGCCCTCGGTGACGGTTGACCGCAGACCCGAGGATCGTCGCCATCCCCGACAGTCGCCGCCGGATGCCCGCCTGGCCGCCTGGTTCGCCGCCGAGGTTCGTCGCGCGGAGGCCGATCTGGCGGGCACGGCCGGCCGTCGCGAGCGCCCGTCTGGCGGCCGGCGCCGCGGCCTGCCTCGGTCGCCTCGCCTTCTGGCCCTCGGTGTCCTCGCCGTTGCGGCCGCCGTCGCCGCCCTTCAGCTGCCGAGGCTTGGGCCGAGCGCCGTCGGGGAGCCCCCGGGTTTGGGGCCCCCGCTGGCGGGCAGCCCGGGGGCGGCCGCGTCGCCGCGGACGCCTGGGCCGTCACCAAGCCCGATCGAGGAGCGCTACCCGGACGGGATCCCGTCGTCGCTGAACGGCGAGGCGGTTTTCCGCCCGCTCGACGTGGCGGCCGGAAGAACGGGGTCCGAGGCGACCTCGTATCTGCTGGGTGGGTGGTCGACACCCGGCCGCTTCGCGCGATCGTGTCCAGTGGTCCCCGCGGGGAACGCGGCCAGCGTGCTCATCCCGCCGTGCGGCGGGTGGCGGATTGGGGAGACGCCCCTCGTCCCGGAGCCCGCGCTCGGCTCGTCTGTCGGCGTCGTCATCGAGGATGTGAGCGGCCCGATGCCACGGGGCCCGGTCGTCCTGCGCGTCCATACCGACGACCCGCGAGCGGCGTCGTGCCCGGCGGCGATGCGGGCGAGATGCCAGGCAGCAATCGTCGTTGACGAGGTCGTCTGGGTCGGGCAGGAGGATCCGGTCGCGGCGACCGCACCGCTCCGCGCCGATCAGGTGGCGGACGCCCTCCGCACGGTCTTCTCGGACCTCGAGTTTCGGTCTCGGAGGACGAGGTGCCCTGAGGGCGAGTTCTGCGCCCTGGACCCTTCCATGGTCGCCTTTGGCAATGCGTGCAACCCGGGCTGGCCGACCCAGTCGTGGCTGGCCAACGAGGCCCAACTCGGCCGGATCCTCGTCTTCCCGTCGGTGGCGGCACGCCGGGGGACGGAGGGCAACCTCACGCGGAGGGGCTGGGTGGGTACTGACGCTACCGGTTCGCGGTGCTCCGTCTTGTTCGATGCAGACGCCGCCTCGGCGTGGGTCGCCGTCGAGAACGTGATCGTCGAGGTTCGCGTCGCTGCGTCGGGCCCGACCCCCGAGCAGCAGGCGCGGATCGAGGCGATCCACGCAGCGCTGGAGGCGGCCCAGTAGGTGGCGCCGGCAGTCGAGGGGAAAAGGCGGGGAAGGAAATGGAGCGGGAGACGGGACTCGAACCCGCGACATTCTGCTTGGGAAGCAGACACTCTACCGACTGAGTTACTCCCGCTCGCGGCTCCGAATTCTACCATCGGCGCCGCGCGGGTCAACGGGTCGGCGGCTCCGGCGACATCCCAGGGCTGAGCAGCGTCCGCGACACTCCGGGCGTGCACCTCCGAGTCTCCGCCGTGTTCCATTACGGTTCGGTCCGGGAGGCGGGGCACGCCCGTTGGGCGTGCGCCCGGTGCACATTCTGGAGGTCCGGTTGGCCGCCGAGGCGGCCAGCCTGTCGGTTCTGTGAACGGGGAGCACGCCGTCTGCAGGTCGGCGGCCGACGGGCGGGCTGCGCGTCGAATTCGTGCCCGGGGTGCACGCGGACGAGGGGCGCCGGTGCCCGGGGACGCGAAGATGTGCACCCCGTGCACGCCGCCGCCGGAAGCGTGCACCGGGTGCACGGGACCGACGGGGCGGGCCCCGAGCCCTCTCGGCGCCGGAGCCGCCCGTCTACGATGCCCGGCATTCCGGGACCGTTGAACCGGTCGGGGACCGCCGGGGTCGGGAAGGGGGGCGTGCCCGAACGACCGGGGACGACCTTGGCCGGTGACGCACCGGGCACCGGCGACTCCAGGGTACGATCGAAACTACCGTGGCGGGAGCTCCAACTCGTCGAGAGGTCGAGATGCGGCCGTCGTTCGGTCGCGTCGTCCTCGCCGTCATCGTCTACGCCGTGGCGATGGGGTACCTGGAGGCGGCCGTCGTCGTCTACCTCCAGGCCGCCTTCGATGCCCGACCCGGCGAGATCTTCCCGCTCCGCCCGATCGCGACCGTCGGGGATCTCGTCGCCATCGAGGTCGGGCGCGAGGCAGCGACCCTCGTCATGATCGCGACCGTCGGAACTCTCGTCGGGCGGACGGCGATCGAGCGGCTCGCGTGGGCAGCCGTCGTGTTCGGGGTCTGGGACGTCGCCTACTATGCCTGGCTCTTCGTGTTCTCGGGCTGGCCGCCGTCCCTGGCGACAACGGATCTCCTCTTTCTCATCCCCGGGCCCTGGGTCGGCCCCGTCTGGGCTCCGGTCGCCGTCAGTCTCGCCCTCGTCGGCTCCGGGCTTGCGGCAGCCCGGCGGGAGCGGACGGCGCGGCCGCTGGAGCTCCGCCGCCGTCACATCGTCGCCGGAGTCGGCGGCGGCCTCCTCGTCGTGGCGAGCTTCCTCGCGGACGCCCCGAATGTCGCCGCAGGCGGCCTGCCCGGCGACTTTCCGGCGCCGCTGTTCTTCGCCGGTCTCGGCCTGGCGGTCGCCGCCGCCGTGGACGCGCTCCGCCGCGATGGAGCGAGCCCGGCGGGGCCGTGAGGGCCTCGGGCCCGGCGCCTCTCTGATCGGTCGGTGGGCGGCGCCTGGTATCGTGAGAGCGTGGCGAGCCAGGACCGAACAGCGATGGCGAGGGGACCGACGGCGACGATCGCGGCCTCCGGACCCCGGCGTCCCGCGTCCTCCCGTCGCCCGGGCTCGGCGCCCGGCCGCGCCCGAACCATTGTCGCCACCTGGCTCGGTCGCGTTCCCTATCGATCGGCCTGGGAGCTCCAGAAGCGGCTCGCCGCGGAACGGGCCGCCGGAGCCGTCGCGGACCAACTCCTCCTCCTCGAGCACGAGCCCGTCCTGACCCTCGGCCGCCACGCCGATCCTCGCCACGTCCTCGCCCCGCCCGAGGTCCTCGCGGCTCGGGGGATCGAGGTCGTGCGGGTCGAGCGGGGCGGGGAGGTGACGTACCACGGTCCCGGCCAGCTCGTCGCCTATCCGATCGTCGCCCTCGCCGAACGCGGCCTCGGGGTCCGGGCCTTCGTCCGGCTCCTGGAAGCGGCCCTCGTCGAGACGTGCGCCGCCTTCGGTGTCGCGGCCGGCCCGCGGCCCGGGCATCCCGGCTGCTGGTGCGACCCCGACGGCCCGCTGCCCCGGAAGATCGGCGCCCTCGGCCTCCGGATTGAGCGGGGCGTCTCGTACCACGGGATCGCCCTGAACGTGGACGTCGACCTCGGCGCCTTCGAGCTCATCGACCCCTGCGGGCTGCCGGGCCTGCGCTCGACGTCGATCGCCGCCGAGCTCGCCCGTCGCGATCCGGCCCTTCGGCCGCCGACCGTCGAGGCGGCGGCTCGTCGCTTCGCCCGGGCCTGGGCCGAGGGGATCGGGGCCGTGCTCGTCGAGGAAGGCTAGGTCGGAGCCGGGCCGTGCCGACGGGCCTCTTCGAGCTCCGCCGCGACGCGATCACCGGCTGGTGGGTGGCGACGATCGTCGACCGGGCCTTCGAACGGGCCCGCTTTCGGCTCGCCGCCGAGCCGGTCGACGACGGAGGGACGTGTCGGAACTGCCGGGAGCCGCCCGGCGACGGCGTCCGCCACCGGATCCTCCGGGGGGACGCCTTCCACGTCGTCGGGACGGAGGAGGAGGCCGGTCGGGTCGGCGAGGGCGCGGCCCAGCTCCGGCTCGGCTCGCCGCCGACGGTCGGCTCGTGGTCGACGATCGTCGCCCCGCCCGGCGAGCACCGACCGCTCCACAGCGTCGGGACGGAGCTGATCGCGGCCCTCCTCGAGGCCGCGCGGCGGGTCATCGAGGAGGCCCGGCGGGCCGGCGCGACCGAGTACGTCCAGATCGTCCAGAACTGGGGCGCCCAGGCCGGGGCCCGGACGAACCACCTCTGTCTCGACGTCTACGACCTCCCCCAGATCCCCCACCGGGTCGGGGAGGAACTCGGCGGGGCGGCGCGCTACGTCATCCGGGAGGGCGAGTGTCCCTTCTGCCGTCTCGTCCGGGACGAGGTCCGGCGGGGGGTTCGCCTCGTCTGGCAGGACGCCGCCTCGGTCGCCTTCGCCCCGTTCGCCTCGCGCTCGCCGTTCGAGGTCTGGATCGTGCCCCGCCACCACGAGGCCGACTTCGGGCGGGCGGTGGCGACCGAGCTCCGGTCGACGGCCGAGGCGCTCCGGCAGGTCCTCGCCCGTCTCGCCCTCCTCGACGGCCCGCCGTACAACCTCGTCCTCCACACGGCGCCGCTTCGGGAGCGGGTCGATCAGACGTACCACTGGCACTGGGAGATCCACCCGCGCCTCCGGGCCATCGCCGGGCTCGAGCTGGGGACCGGGCTACCCGTCAACCCGGTCGCGCCCGAGGACGCCGTCGAGGAGCTCCTCGCCGCCGGGTCGATCGAGCTCGTCGACGGGCCGCCGGCGCGGGTCTCCCCGGCCGCGACCGCACCGGACGACGGCGAGGCGCCGGGGGCGAGGGCTCCCGAGGTCGACGGCCTGGAGGCCGGGACCGGACCATGACGCAGCCCGGTGCGACTCGGCACCGTTCCGTGGTGGCCCCGAAGGCCGATCCCGACGGGTCCGGTGCCGCCGGTCACCGCCCGCAACGCCGGGCGATCGGCGTCGCCGGCGATCGGGCCGGTGGCCGCGGCCGTCACACCAGGGTCGGTTGGTTCGTCCCTCGTGGTCGGAGCGCGCGTGTCCCCGACAGCTCCCCTGCGATCGTCGTTACCACCCTCCCCGGGAGGCGTTGCCGTTGCTCGACCCGATCGTCATCGGTCCCCTCGGCGCCGCGGTCTGCGGCACAGTGGCGCCGTCAGCCGTCGCAGCGCGGGGGGAATCGATGACCGACGAGGAGGCCCGCGGGGCCGAGATCGATGTCCGACCGACGACCGAGGCGCGGGCCTTCGTCGAGGGGCTCTTCGCCCGGCATCATGCCGAGATCTACGCCTATCTGGTCCGCATGGTCAGAGATCCCGACCTCGCCGCCGACCTCACGCAGGATGCCTTCGTGAAGGCGTACCGGGCGTACGACCTCCTGGGGAAGCCGGACAACGCCCGGGCCTGGCTCTATCAGATCGCCCATCGGGTCGCCATCGACGAGCTTCGCCGGCGGAAGGTCATCCGCTTCGTCCCCTTCGTCGGTCAGAGCCGGGGGGCGGCACCCTCGGCCGAGCGCCTGGCGATGGACGCCCGACTCTCCGACGACCTCGCCCGGGCCCTCGCCCGGATCCCCGAGCGACAGCGGGCCGCCCTCCTCCTCGCCGAAGTCCACGACCTCTCGGGACTCGAGCTGGCGGCCGTCCTCGGGGTCAGCCACGTGGCCGCCCGGGCGCTCACACCCGGGCCCGCGAGAGCCTTCGGCAGGCCCTCGCCGCCGAGCAGGCCGCCGCGGCGGAACGGGATGCCGCCGGCGATCGGGACGCCGGGCTCGCGCCCGGGTCGCCGGAGGGATCGGGGCGATGATGCGGTTCTGGCGCGACCGGTCGATTCGCTTCCGACCGGACCGCCGCCGGCCGGACGATTGGGCCGACGTCCACGACCGGGCGCGATCGCTCGCTGCCGAGCGGCTGTCGGAGCCCCTCGGTCCGGCCGAGGCTGCGTGGCTCGTCGAGCACCTGGCGACCTGCGCTCCTTGTCAGGAGGCGGCGAGCGCCTACGAACGCCAGCGCGACGCCCTCCGGTCGCTCGGGCTGCCCGACCCGCCGCGGGACCTCTGGGCCCGGACCGCCGCTGCCCTCGACCGTGAGGCGGCGACCGGGGTTGGGCGGCGCGGCGGTTCGGCCTCCTCGTCGTCCGGGTCGACTGCGTGGTCGGCCTTCGGGCGGGTCGTCCCCTATGGAGCACTCGCCGGCGTCCTCGTCGTCGCCGTCGTCGTCGGGGCGTCGATCCTGGCCCGCCGAACGCCGGCCCTCGTCCCCGGCTCGCCCGAGCCGTCGGTCGCCGCGTCGCTGCCGCTGGCGACGCCGATCGCGATCCCCGCCGGGCCGATCGCCTGGCTCGAACGACGGGACGACGGGACGTACGCTCTCGCCGTCGCGTCCGTCGGCCAGGTCTGCCCCGGCCCGACCGGGTCGGACTGTCCGCCGATCACGTCGCCCGTGGAGATCGCGATTGCGTTGAGCGGCGACCCGCGGGTCGTCGTCCGCTCGCCGACGAGCGACCGACTCGTCGTCGTCGTGAGCGGCGAGACGGGCGGCCGAGTCCTCGTCGTGCCGGTTCCCTCGCCGACGCCGGCACCGGCTCCGACCCCGACGCCCACCGCCACCGCGACGGCGACCCCGACCCCGACCTCGACCCCGACCCCGACGCCGACCCCGACCCAGAGCCTCCAGCCCAGTCCTCCGGGGCGGACCGGCGCCCCGAGTCCCTCCCCGGCCAGCTCGTCCACCGTCGCCCCGTCCCCGTCGGAGGCGCCGACGTCGGCACCCTCACCGAGCGAGTCGGCCGCGCCGTCGTCTTCGAGCGAGCCGACCCCGTCAGCCTCGGCCGGCTCACTGGAGCCGATCGCCATCCTCGACGGCGTCTCGATCGTCGGCCAGACCGCCGCCTGGTCGCCGTCGGGGCGCTGGTTCGCCTTTACCGCCCGGCTGGGCGCCGGGTTCGAAGGCCCGAACGTCTACGTCTGGACGCCCGGCGAGGCACAGGCCCGACCGCTGACGACCGACGGTCGGTCGGTCTTCTCCGCCTGGCTCGGCGACTGGATCGTCGGCAGCCGGATCGAGGACCGGACGGACGGTGGTGCCCCGGACGTCGTCCTGGGCACCGGCCGGCCGTTCCTCCTCGACCCCGCCACCGGCGAGGAGCAGCCGCTGGAAACCCTCGACATGTGGCGGCCGGTCGTCGACCCGACGGGTCGCTGGGTGGTCTACTGGTCCGGCTCGCTCCGGCTCGCCGAGGACGGCTCGACGTGGCTCCCTGACGCCGGGGCCCTGGTCCTCGGTCCCTGGACGGGCGGGCTGCCGCCGACCGCCTTCGTGCCGGAGGCGAGCCCCGAGGCCACGCCGCCGACCGACGAGCGGACGGCCGTCGCGAACTCCTCGGCCGCGGCCGACCGGGCGGCGGAACCGATCCGGGGCCGTCGCTCGGCCGAGCCCGAGGAGCGGGCGGCGCCGAGCCCCTCGCCCGCCGCGTCCCCGACCGCGAGCCCGTCCCCGACCGCGAGCCCGTCCCCGACCGCGAGCCCGTCCCCGACCGCGAGCAGCCCCGCCGCGGCGAGCCCGAGCCCGTCGATCCTCGATCTCCCGGAGGGCGTCACGGCCCTCGTGCCCGCTCCCGTTCGCGACTGGGACGTCCGGTGGGACCCGACCGGCCTGCGGTTCGCGATCTGGGTTGCCGACCCCGTCGACCCGAGCGTCGGGCGGCTTTCGCTCTTCACCATCGACCCGCAGACGGGCGCCATCGACCCTGAGGGCGTCACCCTCCGCGACGAACCCGCCCTCGCCGGCTTCGCCCTCGGGCTCGGGCGGCTCGCCTGGGCCGTGCCGCCGGGGCAGGGCGGGGAGCCGAGCCACGTCCGGGTCCTGGCCTGGAGCGGGTCCGACGTGGGGACGGCGGTGAGCCAGCCCGGCCCGGGGACGATGCCGGTCATCGTCGTTCGCTGACGAACGTCCCGCCGTGGCTCCGCGCCCCGGCCCCGGCCGCCGAGGGGCGGGTTGCGGGGACCGGTCGGATCGCGTATCGTCGGCGTCGTGCGACCGCCGATGGTCGCGGGCGCGGTGCTCACCGCCGTGCTCGCCCTGGTCGCCGTGCCCGGCCTGGTGGTCTCCCGTCCCCCGTCCCCGCCGACCACCCTCGAGGCAGCGGCGTTCCAGGCCGTCCGCCTCGCGGCTCCGGCCGCCCGTTCGACCCCAGCGATCGGGCGGCTCGATCCGTCGTTCGCCTCGGCGGGGATGCTGGCCCGCGGCGACCGGCTCGTCGAGCCCCCGGAGCCGGGCGCCGAGGCCGGCCCCGCCGGGCGCCCCGTCGTCCGGGTCGCGGCGCCCCGGGCGGGCTTCACCTGGAAACCGGCTCGGTACGCCCTCCACGGCTACGCGACCTTCTACGACAACGGGACGACGGCGATGCGCCTCCCGCGCGGGACCGTCATCCGGGTCTGCGGGGCCGGCGGCTGCCTCGAGCGGGTCGTGACCGACTACGGTCCCGCTGCCATAAAGGGTCGAATCATCGACCTCTACCGCCCGGACTTCTTCGCCATCTGCGGCTGCGCCTGGTGGTCGGGGACGGCGCCCGTCACCGTCTACGTCTACTGAGCCCGCAGCGCGTCGAGTCCGCCGTGGCACCGGGCGGCTCCCCGACCGGGTATCCTTCCAGCAGCCCCTTGAACGACCGGTCCCGTGAGGCCGGAAAGGAGGTTCCGAGCGTGTCACGTCGCCCGGGGTCGACCCGATGAGCGGCCGCCAGATCATGACCGCGGAGGAGATCCGCCGGGCGACGATCCGGATCTCCCACGAGATCGTCGAAAAGCAGGCCGGCACGGACGGCCTCGTCCTCATCGGCATCCAGCGCCGGGGCGTCCCACTCGCTCGCCGCCTCGCGGCGGCGATCCGCGAGCACGAGGGGGTCGAGATCCCGGTCGGCGCCCTCGACATCACGTTCTACCGCGACGACCTCTCGCTCATCGCCCAGCAGCCGATCGTGAAGGGGACCGACATCCCGGTCGACCTCAACGACAAGACGGTCGTCCTCGTCGACGACGTCCTCTACACCGGCCGGACGATCCGGGCCGCCATGGACGCCCTCGTCGACTTCGGCCGGCCTCGAGCGATCCGCCTCGCGGTCCTCGTCGATCGCGGTCACCGCGAGCTCCCGATCCGAGCCGACCACGTCGGCAAGAACGTCCCCACGTCCCGGGAGGAGCAGGTCGCCGTCCACCTCGTCGAGGTCGACGGCGAGGACTCGGTCACCATCGAGCGCCTCGAGCGTCCCGTGTCGGAGCCGACCCGATGACCGCCGTCGAGACGCGTCGCAGCGGCGGCGCCGGCGCCGAGTCGACGGCACCTCGAGGCTGGCAGCGCCGCCACCTCCTCGACCTCGACGAGCTGACCTGGCCGGAGATCGAGCTCGTCCTCGAGACGACCGACGCCATGAAGGAGGTCCTCGGACGGCCCATCGCCAAGGTCCCGGCGCTCCGAGGCCGGAACGTGACGATCCTCTTCTACGAGGCCTCGACGCGGACCCGGGTGAGCTTCGAGGTCGCGGCAAAGAACCTCTCGGCCGACGTCGTCAACGTCGCCGTCGCCTCGTCGTCGGTGACGAAGGGCGAGTCGTTCGTCGACACGATCCGGACCGTCGAGGCCCTCGGGGCCGACATGCTCGTCCTCCGCCACGCCGTCTCGGGGGCGCCGTACCTCGCCGCCGAGGTCTTCGGGGGCAACGTCCTCAACGGCGGCGACGGCTGGCACGCCCACCCGACCCAGGCCCTCCTCGACCTGTACACGATGCGGGAGCGTCTGGCCGACGGCTCGGTGGCGGGGAAGAAGGTCGTCATCCTCGGCGACATCCTCCACTCGCGGGTCGCCCGCTCGAACGTCTGGTCGCTCACCGCCGCCGGGGCGGACCTGTGGCTCTGCGGTCCGGCGACGCTCCTCCGCGGCTTCGAGGCCTGGGCGGCGGCCGGGGCCGCGGCGGGGCGGCGGTTCACCGTCACGAGCGACATCACGGCTGCGCTCCGCGACGCGGCCGTCGTCATGGCCCTCCGGATCCAGCGGGAGCGGATGGCCGGCGGGCTCCTGCCCTCGCTCCGCGAGTACGCGGCCCGCTTCGGGTTGACGCAGGAGCGGCTTCGTCTGGCGCGGCCCGACGTCGTCGTCATGCATCCCGGCCCGATGAACGAAGGGGTCGAGATCGCCCCCGACGTGGCGACCGATCCCCGGGCGGTCATCACCGACCAGGTGACGAACGGGGTCGCCGTCCGGATGGCGCTCCTCTACCTCCTCGCCGGCGTCCACGGGGAGGTCGCTGCGGGATGACGGAGGGGCGCGGCCCGGCCGGGGCGCTCCGGGTCGGGGCGGTCGTCGGGCGCCTCGAGATCGGCCCCGCCTGGCTCGTCGACCCCGCGAGCGGCCGGTCCGGACCCGGCGACGTCATCGTCGAGGACGGCCGGCTCGTCTCCGTCCGCTGGCGCGGGCCGGCCGAGGCAGCCGGCATCGACGCCCACGAGATCGTCGTGGCGCCCGGGTTCATCGACCTCCACGCCCACTTGCGGGAGCCGGGGAACGAGGACGCCGAGACGATCGCGACCGGCCAGGCGGCGGCGGCCCACGGCGGCTTCACGACCGTCTGTTGCATGCCGAACACCGAGCCGCCGGTCGACGAGCCGTCGGTCGTCGCCCGGATCGAGGCGGCCGCCGCGGCCTCGGGCTCCCCGGTCCGGGTTTTCGTCTACGGGACGGTGAGCACGGGGCGGGTGGGGGAGCAGCTGGCCGCGATCGGCGAGCTCGCCGACGCGGGGGTCGTCGGGTTCTCCGACGACGGGGCCCCGGTCCGCTCGGCGGCGCTCCTTCGGAACGCGCTCCTCTACGCCGGGATGGCCGGCCTCCCGGTCGTCGACCACGTCGAGGAGCCGAGCCTCTGCGCCGGCGCCGAGGCCCACGAGGGGCTCGTGGCCACCGTCCTCGGGCTGCGGGGCTGGCCGGCGGCCGCCGAGGCGGCGGTCGTGGCGCGGGATCTCGCGGTCCTCGAGGCGGTCGTCTCCGACGAGCCGCGCGCCCGCCTCCACCTCGCCCACCTCTCGACCCGCGAGGCCCTCGAGCTCGTTCGCGAGGCGAAGGCCCGGGGCTTGCCGGTGACCTGCGAGGTGACCCCCCACCACCTCGCCCTCGCCGACGAGTGGCTCGCCGGGGCCCGTCGCTGGGCCTGGGAGGCGGTCGACGAGACCGGCGCGCCGCGCAACCCCTGGGCCGACGGGGCGCTCGTCGCCAGGCCGTATGCCACGGCCTGCAAGGTCAACCCGCCGCTCCGCTCGGCCGACCACGCCGCGGCCTGCCTCGCCGCCCTCGCCGACGGCACGGCCGATGCCCTCGCCACCGACCACGCTCCCCACACCGTCGTCGACAAGCTCGTCGAGTTCGGGCTGGCGGCGAACGGGATCAGCGGCATCGAGACGGCCCTCGGCGTCCTCCTCGCCGCCGTCGACGCCGGGCGGCTCTCCCTCGAGCGGGCGATCGCCGCGCTCACCGTCGGGCCGGCCCGCTTCTTGGGGCCGCGCCTGGAACGCCCGGTCGGGCTCGTCGAGGGCGAGCTCGCCGACCTCGTCGTCTTCGACCGTTCGGCCCGCTGGGTGGTCACCGAGGCGGCGCTCCGGTCGAAGGGCCGGAACAACCCGCTCCTCGGTCGCGAGCTCCCCGGTCCGGTCCTCGCGACGGTCGCCGGCGGCCGGCTCGCATACGTCGACCCGCTCCTCCTCGACGCCGTCCCGGAGCCGGCCGGCGGCGCCGTGATCCGGGCATGAGGGCGCTCGAATGACCCGGACCGATCCGCTCGCCGGCATGGCGCGGCGGAGCCTCTGGCAGGCGACGATGCCGCCGCTTCCCGACCGTTCCGGCCGAGCCCTTCCCGATACGGCCGATGTCGTCGTCGTCGGCGGCGGCTACACCGGGCTCGCCGCGGCCCGGCGACTCGCCCTCGCCCGACATCACGTCGTGGTCCTGGAGGCCGAGACCCTCGGTTGGGGCGCCTCGACCCGGAACGGCGGGATCGCCCACCCCGGCTACAAGTGGGGCCTCGTCGAGCTCCGTCGCCGCTACGGCCCCGAGACGGGTCGGGCGCTCTTCGAGGAATCGCTCGAGGCGTACCGCTTCCTCGTCGGCCTCGTCCGCGACGAGGGGATCGAGGCCGACCTGCGGACGAACGGCTACCTCGAGCTGGCCTGGTCCCCGGCCCACCGGGCGGCCTTCGCCGCCGAGGCCGCCGCCCTCACCGAAGCCGGCGTCCCGGCCCGGGTCGTGGAGGGCGCGGAGCTGGCCGACGAGATCGGGAGCAGCGCGTACGACTGCGGCCTCGTCGTCGAGGTCGGAGCCGTCCTCCATCCCGGGAAGTGGTTCGCGGCCCTCGCCGGGCTCGCCGACCGCGCCGGGGCGGACCTCCACGAGGGGGTTCGGGTCCGCACGGTCCGGCGCCAGGCCGACGGCCGGTTCGTCGTCGAGACGAGCCGGGGCGCCCTCCTCGCCCGCGAGGTCGTCGTGGCCACGAACGGCTACACGGACGGCGTCGCGCCGGCGGTGCGGCGACGGGTCGTGCCGGTCGGGAGCTACATCGTGGCGACCGAGCCGCTCCCGCCGGAGACGGCGGCGGCCCTCGTCCCTCGCGGCCGGGGCGTCTTCGACAGTCGGAACTTCCTCTCGTACTGGCAGGTGAGCGCCGACCGCCGGCTCGTCTTCGGCGGGCGGGTCAGCTTCTGGCCGACCTGGGTCGGGCGGACGGCCCGGCTCCTCCTCGGACGGATCCGGGAGGTCTATCCGAACCTCGGCGACGTGCGGATCGAGTATGCCTGGGGCGGCAAGGTCGCCCTGACCCTGGATCGGATGCCGCACGTCGGCCGCTTCGGGGGCGTCTGGCACGCGGTCGGCTACTCGGGGACCGGCGTCCTCCTCTCGACGTACCTGGGAACCCGCCTCGCCGACTGGCTCCTCGGCGGTACGCCGCCCGTCATCGCCTCGCTCCGCTTCCCGCTCGTGCCGGCTCCGTATGAGGGGCGGCCCTGGTTCCTCCCCCTCGCCGGCGAGTGGTTCCGCTGGCAGGACCGGCGCGCCCGTCGCGCAGCTCGATGACCTCCGCACCGGAGCGGCCCCCCCGGCCGGTCCGCCGGCCGGTCGAGTACAAGGGTGCCCCGCTCGATCCGGAACGGGGGCCGGGCCTCGGCTGCTTCTGGGTCCAGGTCGTCCTCCTGGCCGTCTTCGTCGTCGCGACGCCGCTGTCGGTCGGTCGGGTCCCGGACGTGGTGACGGCCCTCCTCCTCTTCGCCGTCATCGGCCTCCTCTTCTTCGTCGGCCAGACGGCGATCTTCCTCCTCCGGCTCGTCGCGGCGGAACGGCGGGAGGCCCGGCGGCGGCCACTCGCTTCGGCGACGAAGACGGTCGGCGAGCTCGAGGCGGAACTGGCGGCCCAGGATCGGCCGGATGGCGGGGCCGGGGAGGCGGCCCGACCCGCGGCGGGCGACGGAGGCGGCGAGGGTGCTTCCGTCGAGGACGTCTCGGAGCGGTCGGGCGGCATGCGACAATAGGCCCCGTCCGTTCGCTCGCCGCACGTTCAAGGCCACAGCGCAGGAGGATCGCCGCCGGTGCCCGTACTCGCGACCTTCTTCTCCGTCCGTCGCGGCCGGGATCCCTTCTTCAAGTTCTTCATGAAGACGATCTTTCCGCGCCAGGTCCGGGAGTACGAGGAGAAGTTCGGGATCCGCTTCCTCGGCTGGTACAACGTCGCCTACGGCTGGGACTTCGACAACGTCATCCTCCTCGAGCTGCCCGACTATGCGACGCTCGACCGGCTCGAGGCGGACGCCGCAACCCGCGCCCTCGGGCACCGGGCGGCGGAGTGGCTCTTCGAGCGTCACCACGCGATGTTCCTCCGGGAGCGACTCGGCCCGGACTTGGTCTACCACGGTTGAGAGGAGGCGATCGCCATGGCGGATGGCCGAAATGACCTGCTCGGCGAGCTCGCGGCGGACGCCGCCCTCGAGCGGACCGATTTCCTCATCAGCGCCGCCGACCAGCTCCGGCGCTTCCTGGAGGCGAACAAGGAGCGGATCGCCGAGCTCGGGGGGCTCGTCCTCATCGACGACGAGCCCGACTACCTGTCGGTCGCTCCTGACGGCTCGTTCCGGAGCCGGACCCGCTACCTCGACGAGGCGACCGGCGAGTGGGTGAGCGAGACCGAGGTCATCGAGAGCCCGGCCGAGCTCGTCGAGCTCTACAACCCGGCCGACATCTACGCCGCCTTCGCCGAGGCGGCCCGCGAGGCCGCCGGGCTACCGGCGGAACCGACGGGGACCGAGGAGCTCCTGGAGGCCGCCGGCGTCGCCCCCGAGGAGACCGTCGGCGCCGAGGAGGAGCCGTACGCGGCGGCGGCCGAGGCCTGGGCGGCGGGACATCCGGCCGGGCCGGAGCCCGACACCGAGGAGGAGGCGGCGGCGCGCCTCTACGACCTCGCCCTTGCCTTCCAGGAGCGGAGCCAGCGCTCGGAGGCGGCGCTCCTCGAGCAGTTCGAGGAGCTGGCCCGGCCGCTGGCCGCTCGGATCGGCGACCTCATCGTCGTCGAGGACGAGGACGAGCGCCTCGTCCTCTACGCCGACGGCCGGCTCCGGGCCGAGGTCCTGCCCGAGGACACGCCGGGGGAGTGGCGGGAGCTCGCCGCCCCCGATCAGCTCGTCGAGTACTACGACCCGACGGACGTCTTCGGGGACATCGCCGACGCCCTCGCCGAGGCGTACCCGAGCGTCGCGCCGGAGCTCGAGGAGGAGGGCGGCGACGGGGCCGCCGAGGACGAGGACGACCTGGGCGACGAGGAGGGCGACGGCGACGACGGCCTCGGTGGCCCGCGCCTCCACTGACCGGGGTTCGCCGGCGAGGTTGGTCGGGGCGGCGCCGTCCCCGACCGGGGCGCACGGGCGATGACGGGCCCGCGCACCGGCCTGCCGATCGCCGGGCTCGGCGAGTGTCTCGAGGTTCGGCCGATCGTCCCCGGGCAGTGGCTCGTCCGACTCGCTGCCCCCGGGCCGGTCGCGGCGATCCGAGCCGGCCACCTCCTCCATCTCGGGCCGGACGGCATCCCGGGTGCCGTCCTGCGGCGAGCGGTCCCGGTCGCGGGCGTCGACCCGCGCGAGGGCACGCTCAGCTGCTACCTCGAGGCGGACGAGGGGTCGGATGGGGTGGCCGATCCAACGTCGGCCGCCGGGCCGTGGCTGCGGGTCGGGGACCGGGTCGCCGTCGCCGGCCCGTACGGCCGCCCGATCGAGCTCGATCCGCGGAGCCGGCACCTCCTCGTCGTCGGCGTCGAGCGGCTCTCGGGTGCCCTCCGGCTTCTCATCGACGAGGCGCTCCGGGACGGCCGAAACGTGACCCTCCTCTTCGGGGCCCCGGACGCCCGCTTCGTCTTCCCGTCCGCCCTCTTGCCGGACCCGGTCGAGTACGTCGTCGCGACGGCCGACGGCTCGCTCGGCCGGGCCGGTTCCGTCGAGGCGCTCCTGCCCGAGTTCGAGGCCTGGGCGGACCAGGCCGTCGCTGCCGGACCGCCGGACGCGCTGGCCCGGATCGTTCGCGTCGCCGCCGGACGCCGCGAGCGGCTCGGGGTCGCCCAGCTCGGGCGGAAGCGGCCCGGCGGGCGGATGCCCCAGCCCGGCTCGCCGGCAGCGCGGCGACGGGCCTTTCTCCATGTCGTCCTGCCCCTCGGTCCGGTCTGCGCCCTCGGCGTCTGCCTCGGGTGCGTGATCGAGGGGGCCGGCGGGCCGCTCCGGGTCTGTCGAGAGGGCCCGGTCGTCGCGGCCGACGAGGTCCGCTGGCCGGAGGTTGGGACGTGAAGCCCCGGAAGCGGGTCGTGACCGGGCGGGCGGGCGCCGGCCGGACCCCGGCGCCGAAGCGCTCTCCCACGGTCCGCCGGATCCGGAGCGCCATCGTTCCGGCCCGGTCGGCCGGGGCGCCGATCGAACCCCTTCGGGCGGCATCGCTCCCGGCCCGGGACCCGTCGCTCGGAACGGCGGTCGATCTCAGCGTCGCCCTGACGGCCGAACCGGACCTGCGGCTCCGCAACCCGATCCTCGTCGCGGCCGGCTGTGCCGGCTACGGCCCCGACGTCGCCGACGCCCTCGGCCTCGCCGGGCTCGGCGGGATCGTGACCCGGACGACGACGCTCCGGCCGCGGGACGGCTGGCCGGGACCGCGGCTTGCCGAGGTGCCGGGTGCCCTGCTCTGGGCGACGGGGCTCCCGAATCCGGGGATCGAGGCGGTCCTCGAGCGATACGGGCCCGCCTGGCCGACGCTGCCGACGGCGATCATCGTCAGCATCGCCGGCGAGACGATGGGGGAGGTCGTCGAGGTCGCCCGACGCCTCGAGGACGTCCCGGGGGTCGCTGCGATCGAACTCAACCTCGCCGAGCTGCGGCCCGGGGGCTCGGACCCGACGTCCCTCGCCGCGGTCGCCGAGGCGGTCCGACGGGCGACGACGCGGCCGCTCCTCGCGAAGCTTCCGTATGTCGAGGAGCCGGGCCGACTCGCTCGGGTCGTCGTCGAGGCCGGGGCCGACGTCCTCGCCGGTCCGGGCGGCCTCCGGGGCCGGATCATCGCCGCGGCGAGCCGGGAGGCGATCGCCCGCCGCCCCGCCGTCGGCAGCGGCCGGGGCTTCCTCGCCGGCCCGGCCCTTCGCCCCCTCGTCCTCGACTTCGTTGCCGAGCTCGCGGCGGCCGTCCGGGTCCCCGTCGTCGCCCTCGGCGGCGTTCGATCGGTCGGCGACGTCCTCGATACGCTCGCCGCCGGGGCGACGGCGGTCGGGGTCGGAACGGCGGCCCTCGCCGACCCGACCCTTCCCGGTCGCCTCGTCGAGGCGCTCCGGAGGACGTCTGCCGCCGCCGGGGCCCCCGATCTCGAGGCGCTCACCGCCGCCCTGCGGGGTGGGCGCTCTCGCGGGTTCCCGACGGCAGACCGTACACTGTCGTCGTGACGACGCCGAAGCCCGCCCTCGAGCTCGCCGCCCAGGCTGCCATCGCCGCCCGGACCGAGGCGCTCTTCCGGGAGACGGGGGCGATCATCGAGGGGCACTTCGCCCTCACGAGCGGTCGGCACGCGGCGACGTACCTCGAGAAGTTTCGGGTCCTCCAACACCCGGCCGCGACGTCCGAGCTCGTCGGGTTCTGGGCCGCCCGCTACCGCGACGCCGATCGCCAGCCGACCGTCGACGTCGTCGCCGGGCCGACGACCGGGGGGATCATCCTCGCCTTCGAGACCGGTCGCCAGCTCGGCGTCCGGGCGATCTTCGCCGAGGAGGTCCGCGATGCCGAGGGACGGATCCGGCGCGTCTTCCGGCGGGGGTTCGAGATCCGCCCCGGCGAGCGGGTCCTCCTCGTCGACGACGTCCTGACGACCGGGGGGTCGCTCGTGGCGATGCTTCCGGCCGTCGAGGAGGCCGGTGGCGAGATCGTCGGCTGCCACGTCCTCGTCGATCGCTCGGCGGGCCGGGCCGCCCTGACGTCGCCGCTGACCGGGCGAACGTATCCGCTCCGGGCCCTCTGGCAGCTCGATCTCCCGAGCTGGGACCCGGCTGAGTGCCCGCGCTGCGCCGAGAGGGTCCCGGTCGGGGAGCCGGGCGGGGGCGGGGCAGCCGGCTGAGTTGGGCCTGGCGTTCGCGGCCGTACTGTGCGACCGCGCAGGAAGGAGGATGGTTGACGGTCGAGGCACCTAGATGTAGAGAGAGGCGGAGTGATGTCCATGAGGACGCAACGACAGTTGGCGGTGGTGGGCGCAGGGATCCTAGCAACGGCGGTGGTCGCGGCTGCTGCAGGGGTGACGAGCGTCAGCTTGGTGCCTTCGACCCAGAGTCACCCCCACGGTCAGGCGTTGAGTTGGACGGGGAGCTGGTCCGGGGGCCCGGCGCCGTATGTCTATCGCTTCAATCGCGGCGACGGAACGGCCGAGACCGGGAGCACATCGGCGACGTCCAAGAACTTCAGTTGGACATACTGGCCGTGTTATACGACCACCGATTATCAGACCCTCGCGGTTACGGACGCAGACGGTGCCCGCAAGGTGTCCAACCAGACGCAGTCGACCGAACAGGGAGGTAGCCCCTGCTAGCGACGCGAGTGTCGCTCGAGGGGGAGGCTCGGCGTGGCAGAGTCCGGTCTTCCGGGTCCCATCGCACGCCTCGGCCGGGCTCGGCCGGTCGCCGTCGGGCTCGCCCTCCTCGGGGCCATCGCCATCGCCGCCGGCGGAACCGGTGAGGTCGCCACCGTCCGCCTGACGGAGGCGGTGAACGCGAACTGGCGCGGCGCCTACGACATCCTCGTCCGGCCGGCGAACTCGAAGCTCGATCTCGAGGCGACTGGGGGGCTCGTCGAACCGAACTTCCTCGGCTTCGCGGGGAACGGGGGCATCAGCTTCGCGCAGCTCGACCAGATCAAAGCGATCCCCGACGTCGAGCTCGCAGCCCCCGTGTCGGTCGTCGGACTCCTGAGCTACACGATCTCGGCCCCGGTCCTCTGCATCAGCCCTCTCCCCGAGCGTCCGACCCTCTTCCAGGTGGAGATGACCCTCCTCACCTCCGACGGTCTTCGAGACATTCCTCTCCTCGAGCGAGGCGGAAAGCTCCTGGTCGGTCCGGCCGCCGGTTTCGACCGCTGGGCGTCGGGGCTGTCGCCCGGGCGGAGCGGGTCCCCGAACGAGGGCGACTTTAGTCTCGGCTACGTGCCACCGATCAAGAGCCCCCTCGTTGCCGTCGACCCGGAGGCGGAGCGAGCGCTCCTCGGGCCGAGTGCCCGCTTCCTCGAGCGGTTCGAGGAGCTGGCGACCCCGACCCCGACGACTCGGACCTTCGACCTCTCCCTCGTCCCGAAGGACTTCCTGGTCGCCCGGGGCGACCTCGAGGATGCCGCGACGCGGACCGAGCGTCCTGTCGTACCGCTTGCGGTGAGCGAGACCCTCTACGCCCCCCTTGCCCTCCGGCTCCACCTCGATCGGATCGGGGCTCCGCTGCCCTCGTGGGACGTCATTCCGAAGGACGTCGATACCCGGCAGAAGTTCGCTGCGGCCGAGGAGGCGGCAGGAGCGGGGCTGACCCTGATCGGCGAACGGACCGTCGACGTCAGCTCTGCTCTCCGACCCTTCACGCCACCGCCTCTGACGATCGTCGCGCCGGGCTTTGAGCCGGCGCCCGGCGACTGCCTCGGGACGTACGACATCACGGTCCCGACCCTGAGCGCCGTCTCCCTCATGCTTCGCCCCGACTACGCCGCTCGCCCACCGCGGCCCGGCTCGCTCACCCCGACCTTCACGATCGCCTCGAAGGGTCTCGCCAATCCCGACGCGGCGCCCGTCCAGCCCCCGGTCGGGGCCGGGACCATGGAGATCGGTCTCGAACCGGCCTACCGGACCCTGCGGAGCGTTCCCCTCGCACTGACCCAGGACTTCCGCTCGACGAGTCCCTACGATCAGCCCTTCTACTTCGCCCCGATCACGACCTTCGACCTCGGCCGCCTCGAGCT
>JBHOQO010000077.1:0-13416 GCA_042408925.1 Chloroflexota bacterium
CGCTCGAGCTGGGCGCCTTGACCCGCCGGACGCCGGTCGGGACGAAGCCGGTGATCTCGATCCGCTCGTCGGGGATGATCGCGGCGACGGCCGGGTCGGCGGCGAGGCGCTTCCGGGTCGCCGGGTCGAGCTTCGCCGCGAAGCCGCGGAGGGCCCGGCCGAAGGTCCGCTCCGCCCGGACCCCGGTCCGATCGACAACCCGGCGGACGGCGCGGGCTGGATCGCCGGCGACGTCCCCGTCGCGGAGGACGACGATGTAGCGGCCGGTCGGGTCGGCCGGGTCGGCGGCGTCCGTCCCGGTGCTCGGGGCCGCGCTCGGCTCGGGGCCGCTCGCCGCCGCCGGGGTCGGGAGGAGGACGAGGAGGACGAGGAGGACGGCGACGAGCGCCGTCACGGCGATCGGTCGATCGTCGCGGCCGGGAACGGTCCTCGGGCTGCCCATACCGGGCCAAGGGTCGCCGACCGGGGCTCGGCGGGCCATGGGGCGTTGGTTCGACCGCCCGTCGGTCGATCGTCCCGGTCGGGTCGGCGCGTCGGCTGGGCGTCAGTCGGCCGCGGTCGGGGCCTCGCCTCGCCAGCGGTCGAAGGCCGGGTGGTCCGGTCCGACGGCGACGAAACGACCGCGGGCGGAGGCGGTCACGATCCCGCCGGCCTCGACCGTCGCCTCGACCGTCGCCGACCGGGCGCTCGACTCGACGACCCGGGCGACGAGCCGGAGCGGGCCGCCGCTCGGCGTCGGGTGATGGAAGCGGACGGCGAGCTCGGCCGTCACGCAGCCCGGCGCGCGTTCGAGCCCGTCCCGGGCCATGAAGTGGCGGACGGCCGCCCAATTGGCGTGGCAGTCGAGGAGCGTTCCGAGGATGCCGCCGTTCACGAAGCCGGCGAACGCCTCGTGTTCCGGTCGCGGCGTCCATTCGGCCGCGAGCGTCTCTCCGTCCGGGGCGGGGTAGCTCCGGAGCCGGAGGCCATGCTCATTCGCCGGCCCGCAGCCGAAGCAGCGGCTCCGCGGTGCGTACCGCTCCTGGAGGCTCGGGCCCGGATCGTCGCCAACCGCCGCCACCGGTCCTCAGAGCCGTCGGAGCTGGGGGAGGACGTCGCGGCCGAGGAGCTCGAGTTTCTCAGTCCGCCAGACCTCGGGGAGCGAGACGATGACGTGCTGGACTCCGACGTCGGCGAGCTCGCCGAAGCGGTCGACGATCTCGGCCGGCTGCTCGCGCCCGCTGCCGTCGGGGAGGGCCGGGTCGATCCGCTGGAGCGTCGTCCGCTCGATCTCCTCGTACGGGCGACCGACGGCCTCGCAGTGGGCCCGCAGGACCTCGAACTTGTGACGGATCGCCTCGGGACCGCCGAAGACGTTCGTGGCGTCGGCGTACCGGGCCACGAGACGGAGGGTCCGCCGCTCGCCGCCGCCGCCGATGAGGATCCGCGGATGGGGTCGCTGGATCGACTGGGGCGAATTGAGGAGCCGGGTCGCCCGGAGCCGGCGGCCTTCGAACGGCGCCTCCGTCCCGCGCTCGCCCCGCCACATCTCGTGGGCGAACCGGAGCGTGTCTTCGAGGAGCTCGAAGCGCTCGGCGAGGGGCGGGAAGCCGAAGCCGAGGCCGAGCGACTCCTGCTCGTTCCAGGCGGCGCCGATGCCGAACCAGGCCCGCCCCCCAGAGAGGACGTCGAGGGTCGTCGTCGCCTTCACCCAGAGGCCGGCGGCCCGGTAGTGGATCCCCCCGACGAGGAGGCCGAGGCTGGCCCGGGACGAGTGGGCGGCCATCCAGCCGAGGGTCGTCAGACCCTCGAGCATCGGCTCGTCGACCGCCCCGACGCTCCGGATCTGGAAGAAGTGGTCCATGACCCAGAGCGAATCGATCCCGACATCGTCGGCCGTCCGGACGATCCGGGCGAGGGTCGGCCCGATCGCCTCGGCGCCGCCGGGCCAGGTGAACGAGGGGATCTGGAGGCCGAGCTTCACGGCCGCCGAGGGTACCAGGAGCGACCCGGCTGCTGCACTCGCGGGGTGCTCGACGCCGGCCCTACCGAAAGAGGTCCGCCTCGGCCGGCATGAGGAGGTCCCGGATCGAGCCCTCGCCCCGGGGCGGGTTCGCGCCTCGAACGAGGGCGACCGGCCGGGCGGCCGTCTTGCCGAAGACGAGCTCGGCCGCCGAGGCGATCTCGTCGGCCACGGCCCGGACCGTCGTCCGCATGATCCGGCCGTCGTGGTCGGGTCGGCCCCGGAGGTCGTCGAGGGGCAGGATCCCCGAGACGCCGATGGCGACGTCGACGATCCCCCACCGCCACGGCCGCCCGAAGCTGTCCGAGATGACGACCGGGACGTCGACCCCGAACCGCTCGCGGATCCCGGCCCGGATCCGGGCCGCCGAGGCGTCCGGGTCGCGCGGCAGGAGGGTGACGACCGAGCCGCTCGCCGGCCCGACGTTCGAAGCGTCGACGCCGCCGTTGGCACAGACGAAGCCGTGCCGGGTCTCGACGATGAGGACCCCGCGGGCCATCCGGACGATCCGGACCGCCTCGCGGAGGACGACCTCGACCTGGCGCGGGTCGCGGTCCCAGGCCCGGGCCCATTCGATCGCCTCGGGCCGCGGCTCGACGGTCGAGAGGTCGACGACAGCCCCTTCGGCCTTCGAGACGATCTTCTGGGTCACGACGAGGACGTCGTCGTCCCTGAGCGGGAGCGCGCCGGCGGTCCGTTCGAGGGCGTCGCCGACGAGACCGACGAGGTCGGCGCCCGGGACGACCTCGGGGATCCCCTCGAGGGCGAGGACGTCGAGCCGGCCCCGGTCGGCCGGCGAGGGGGCGGGTGCCGGTCCGCCGTCAGCGGCCATGGAGCGAACCGAGGAGGAGCGGCTCGGCGAGGACGAGGTCGTCGGGCGTGTCGAGGTCCATCGTCAGCGGGCCGTCGACCTCGCGGTACGGGACGCCTGCCGCTTCGGCCCGGGCGGCATGGGCGAGCCGGCTGTCGCCGCCGAAGGCGACCTCGATGACCTCCGGGGGTCGGAGCAAGAGGGCGTTCGTCCCCCGGCCGTGGCGGTCCGGGACGAGGAGGACGAGGGGTCCCGGCGTCCGGCGGGCTTCCGCGACGAGCTCGTCGACGACGGCCGGCGAGATCCGGGGCAGGTCGGTCGGCAGGACGAGGATCTCGGTCGCGCCGAGGTCCTGCGCCGCGGCCCGCGCCTCGGCGACGGCGGCGTTGAGACCCCTCGTCCGCTGCGGGAGCGGGCGGGCTCCGGCGGCGGCCGCGATCTCGAGGGCCGCCGGATCGGGGCTGACGGCGAGGACGCCGCTGACGGTGGTGGCCTCGGCGGCGGCTCGGACCGTCCGCTCCAGGAGGGCGACGGCGAGGTCGCGGCGCTCCTCGGCGTCGAGGACCTCCCCGAGCCGCGACTTCGCGCCTTCCAGCGTCCGAATCGGGACGATCGCCCAGCAGGCCTCGGCGGCCGGGGTCGAGCGCCCGCCTCGCTCGCTCATCGCCTCGTGCCCGCGGCGGCGAGGGTGCGCCCGAACTCGACGACGGCGGCCCCGAGGCGGGCCCGGGCGGCATCGTCGGTCATGATCGTGTCGGTCGCGAGGACCCGGATCCCGAGCGCCTCGATCTCCGGAGCGAGGTCGGCGTCGACGGCGTCGACGACGAAGCCGTCGAGGAGGTCGCGGTAGATCGCCGCGACCCCGGCCGCGCTGACCGGGTGGCCGAGGGAGGCGAGCATCCGGTCGGCCGGTCCTTTGAGGGCCCGCCCGGCGACGATCGGGCTGACGCCGACGACCGGGACGCCGGCCCGCCGCCGCTCGGCGAGGAGATCGCGGACCCCGGGGACGGCGAGGATCGGGCCGATCGAGACGATCGGGTTCGACGGGGCGACGACGACGAGCTCGGCCGCCCGGATCGCCGCCGCGACCTCGGCGCTCGGTCGGGCGGCCTCGACGCCGACGAAGGTCACGGCCCGGACCGTCGGCTCCTGGCGGAGGCGGACGAAGTACTCCTGGAACTCGAGCCGGCCGGTGTCGGTCTCGACGACCGTCCGCACCGGGGCGTCGCTCATCGGGAGGATCCGCGGCGCGATCCCGAACCGCCGCTGGAGGTCGAGGGCGACCTCGGTCGGCCGACGACCGGCCCGGAGCTGCTCGGTTCGCACCAGGTGCGTCGCGATGTCGCGGTCGCCGAGGCGGAACCACGTCGCCTCGCCGAGCCGCTCGAGCTGTTCCATGACCGTCCACGTTTCGTCCCGGAGGCCCCAGCCCCGCTCGCGATCGTCGAGGCCGGCGAGGGTGTAGAGGACGGTGTCGTGGTCGGGCCAGATCACGAGGCCATGGCGCTCGAGGTCGTCGCCCGTGTTGACGACGACGGTCAGCTCGGGCCCGAGGTGGGCGGCGAGGCCGTGGGCGAGCTTCGCCCCGCCGACGCCGCCGGCGAGCTCGACGGTTCTCATCCGGCGAGGTGGTCGTGGACGCCGACGATCCGGATCCGGAACGAGACCCGCCGCTGACGCTCGAAGCGGTCGCGGATCAGCGCCTCCGCCTCCTCGGGCTCGTCGGCCATGTAGCGGCGGGCGAGGTCGGCGATGTCGGCCTGGGCGATCGCTTGGTCGTCGACGATCTCGACGACGCGGCCGGTCAGGCCGAGCCAGCGGTAGGGGTCGTCGCGGTCGACGACGGCGATGGCAACCCGTGGGTCCCGTCGGAGGTTCGCCGGCCAGCGGCGCCCGACGGCGCTGTTGACAACGATGGTGTCGGGCGGATCGAAGCGGAACCAGGCGACGGCCTGGCGCGGCGACCCGTCGGGATCGAGGGTCGCGATCGTCGCCGGGTGGGTCGACCGGAGGAACGCCTCCATCTCCGGGGTGAGGGCGGGGGAGGACTCGAGAAGCTCACTCGTCATGCCCCGATGGTACGCGACGGGCTCGGGCGGAGCGTTCGCCCGCGCCCCGGTCCACGGCCCGGGTGGGCGGACGGTCGCCCGGGTTCAGTCGATGGTCGCCCCGAGCGGCCCGCCGGCAGCCGAGCGGGGCGCTTCCGCGACTCCGAGCCGGGCGACGACGTCCCGCTCGAGCAGGCGGATCCGGCGCGGGCGGGTCGGCGTCGGGGCCGGTCGGCCGAGGAGGTAGCCCTGGCCGTACTCGACCCCGAGGCGGCGGATCGCGGCGAGGTCGCGGCGCGTCTCGATCCCCTCGGCGACGAGGCGGGCGCCGATCCGCCGGGCGAAGGAGACGAACGCCTCGACGAGGGCCTGCTTCGCGTCGTCGTCGGCCGCTCCGCGGATGATCTGGCGGTCGACCTTGATCTGGGACGGCCGGATGGCCGCGATGAGGGCGAAGCTGGCGTAGCCGGCGCCGGCGTCGTCGACGGCAAATCCGAAGCCCGCCCGGCGGAGGCTCCGGACCTGGCGTCGGAGGGGGACGACGTCCGGGACCGCCTGCTGCTCGGTCACCTCGAAGGTGAGCTGGGGCGGCTCGAGACCGGCGGCGCGGACGCGGGTGACGAGGCCTCGGGCGTCGAAGCGCCCGTCCTGGAGGGTCGCCGGGGTGACGTTCACGGCGAAGCGGCGGGGCTGCTCGTCGCCTCGCGGTGCCGCGGCGACGATCGCCCCGACCCGCTCGAGGACGGTCTCGAGGACGAACTCGTCGAGCTCGGGCGAGCGCTGCGTGTCGATCGCCGCCTGGACGACGGCCCCGATCGACGCCTCGACGGTCGGCAGGTGCGGTCGAAAGAGGCACTCGTACTCGAGGACCGATCCCGAACCCAGGTCCACGATCGGCTGGAAGGCGACGGCGTGGGCGTTCCGGAGCGCGAAGAAGTGGTCGAGGAGCTTCGTCTGGAGGACCTCCGCCGAGCGCGCCATGCCGATCCGGTCGGCGATCCCCGAGAGCTGGACGGCGGTCGCGAAGGCCACGATGTACCGCTCCGACGGCGGTTGGCCGGGATCGACCGGGGCGAGCCCGTAGTCGGGGTCGTGGGCGGCACGGGCCGCCTCGGCGGCGACGGCCTCGGTGAGTCGCTCGGCGTCGGCGACGAGGCACGATCCGGCTTCGAGCTCGATGAGCCGGCTCCCGGCGACCCGCCGCGCGAGCTGGGTGACGAAGCGGGCGTCTCGGGACCACAGGAGGCGCTCGGCTGGTGCTGGTCGATGGGTGCCGAAGAGGCGCACGGTTCCTCCGGGCGAATCCGGCGGCTGGGGCTCCGGACGGCTGCTCCGCTCATGATGGGCTGCCCGGTCCGGCGGCACCAGCGGCCGTCGGTCCGGCCCGGCCCCGGGACCTTCGTACCCGATCCGCCGGACGGTGCCCGGTCAGCGGATCCGCTCGCCGACCGGGACCTCGAAGCCGAGGCGGTTCGCCGGCGGTGCCAGCGGGCAGCTCCAGCGGGGATCGAAGGCGCACGACGGCTGGTAGGCAAAGTTGAAGTCGAGGACGAGCGTCCCGCTCGCCGGGTCGCCCCCGAGGTCCGCCCCCTTCGCGGCGTCGAGAAGGTAGCGCCCGGCGCCGTACGTCGTCCGGCCGTTCGTTGCGTCGCGGAAGGGGAGGAAGAGCCCGCCGGCGTAGCTGCTGAGCCAGAAGCAGACGAGCCGGCCCTCGCCCTCCGGGAAGGGGATCCGGAGCGTCGCCAGGACGTGGAAGCGGGCGGGCTCGCCGGAGCTCGCCGGCAGGGTCATGGCGGCGCCATCCGACCGCGAACGCGCGCCCGCCGGACCGTCCGGCACCTCGACCGTCGCCGTGAGCCGGTAGGCCGGGTCGTACGGATAGTACCGACCCCGGAAGCCGGCCCGCTCCGCCGCCGGGACCGGCGACTGGGGGTGCTCCCGGTAGAGCGCCTCGCGGACCGAACGCCAGAGCTCCCAGGCGGCCTCCGGATCGAGGGCCGCAAGTCGGCGGACGTCGGCATAGAGCTCGGCGATCCGCCGCCGCCAATCGGCCACTTCCAGGAGGTCGCGCGCGGAGGGATTGGGGACTTGCGGTTCGACCACGACGCCCGGCACGGTACGCCGCTCGCGGATCCGCCGCAAGCGCCGGCGGGTCGGGTGCCGGTCCGCAGCCTACAATCGACACCGTCGAACCGCCCGTGGGCGCTGCGGATCCGAGCGGCGACGTCAGGCCGGCCTCGGACCCGCCCCCGACAGCACGAGCATCCGCGAAGGAGCGAACCCGTGGCAGCTGATCGCGCCGAGATCGGGGTCTTCGGCGGCTCCGGTTTCTACCGCCTCCTCGACGACGTCCGGGAGATCAAGGTCGACACCCCGTACGGGCCGCCCTCGGACAGCATCTTCCTCGCGGAAGTCTCGGGACGGCGGGTCGCCTTCCTGCCCCGTCACGGTCGGCGCCACACGATCCCGCCCCACAAGATCAACTACCGGGCAAACGTCTGGGCCTTTCGCTCGCTCGGCGTCAAGGCCGTCATCAGCCCCTGCGCGGCGGGCTCCCTCCAGCGCCACGTGAAGCCGGGCGACTTCGTTCTGTGCGACCAGTTCGTCGATCGGACCCGAAACCGGCCCCACACCTTCTTCGACGGCCCGATCGTCACCCACGTCTCGGCCGCCGAGATCTACGACCCGACCCTCCGGCGCCTCGCCGCGGAGGTGATCCGGGAACACGGGATCCCGCTCCACGAGCGGGGGACCGTCGTCGTCATCGAGGGTCCGCGCTTCTCGACCAAGGCCGAATCCAAGTGGTTCAGCGACGCCGGCTGGGAGGTCATCAACATGACCCAGTATCCCGAGGCGTATCTCTGCCGCGAGCTCGGGATGGCGGTCGTGAACATCAGCCTCATCACCGATTACGACGCCGGCGTCATCGAGGGGACCGAAGCGGTCGACGCGGCGACGGTCCTCGAGGTCTTCCGGCGGAACGCCGAGCGGATCCGGGCCGTCGTCCTCGACCTCATCGGCCGCCTCCCGACCGATCTCGACGCCCTCGGGGCCCGGGCCGCCCTCCTGCCGACCCGGGGCGACGGCGAGGCGGCGAGCCCCGAGGACATCCGGCTCTTCGAGACCGGCCTCTGAGCGGGCCCGACGCGCCTCGACGCCCGAGGCCGGCCGTGGGTTCGTCCGAGGGGAGCCGGACGGCCCCGCGGTCGATCGTCCTGCCGCCCGGCCGGATCCCGATCGGGGTCGCCCTCGGTTCCATCGGCGTCGACTTTGCCTGGTGGCGCGACAGCGCCCTCCGGCTCGAGGCGGCCGGCTACGCCGGCGTCTGGTGCTGGGATCACTTCGTCAGCCGGGGCCGGCGGTCGGACCCGGTCCTCGAGGCCTGGACGACCCTCACCGCCGTCGGCGCCCTGACCCGGACGATCACCGTCGGCCCGTTCGTGGCGAACGTCATGAACCGGCATCCGGCGGTCCTGGCCCGGATGGCGGTGACGCTCCAGGAGGTGACCGGTGGCCGGCTCGTCTTGGGGATCGGGATCGGGGGCCATCCCGAGGAGCACGCTGCGTACGGGATCCCGTTTCCGCCGCCGACCGAGCGGGCGGCCCGGCTCCGGGAGGCGGTCGCCGTCATCCGGGCGCTCTGGTCGGGCGGCCCCATCGACCGGCCGAGCCGCTACTACCCGCTCCGGGAGGCCGTCGCCTTCCCGCGCCCGGACCCGGTCCCGCCGATCCTCGTCGGGGCAGAGACGGCGGCCGGCGCCCGGCTCGCCGCCGAGATCGCCGACGGCTGGACGGTCCCGGCCGAGCGGTTCGATCGGCTGGGGCCGATCTTTCGGGCCGCGGCCGAGGCCGCCGGGCGCCGCCCCTACGATTGTTTCGTCCTCGTCGCCTTCGGCGGCGGACGGGCCGGGGTATCGGCCCTCGAGGGGAGCCCCTGGGTCGGCGATCCGGTGACGGAGCTCGCCCGCTGGCGAGCCCGCGGCGCCGACGGGGTGATCGTGACGGCCCGGACGACGGCCGACGTCGACGCCCTCGTCGCGGTCGCGGAGCGCCATCCGGTCGCGGCCGGCGAACCCGGCGGGGGTTCGCGGCGGCGCCCGGAAATCCGATGAGCGAGCCGGCCGTGGCGCTTGTGGCACCATTGGAGACGATGACTGCCCGCTCCTCCGTTTCGCACCCGCCCGGACTCGCTCCACCCCTCGCCCCGGGCGCTCCACGCCCCGACCCGGCCCCCGCGGACGCCGCGACGGAGCTGCCGACCCACGGCTGCGTCCGCTGCGGTCGCCGGATCCCCGTCAGTGTCGCCCTCTGCGAGGCCTGCAACCCCCTCGGGCTCTCGCAGCCGGCAGCGAGCCAGGCTCACGGAACCGTCTTCCTCGCCGTCGGCCTCGCCGTCGTCGGCCTCGCCCTCCTCGGTCGCCTGGCGTTGACCGGGATCGGCCCCTTCAGCGGCTCGGTCGTGGCGGTCGTTCCCGTCGACGGCGGGCTGGCCGTTACTCTCGCGGTGACGAACGAGGGGAGCCGGGCCGGCGCCACCACCTGTCGGATCTACGACCCGACGATCCCGGGGATCGGACCGGACTCGGCCCAGGTCCTGAGCCCCCGGATCGAGCCCGGCCAGACGGTGACGTTCACGAAGACGATCACCGAGCTCGGGTCGTCCCCGCGGCCGCTCGCCGCCGACTGCCGGTCGCGATGAGCGCCCGCGACGTCGACTCCGGGCCAGGCCGAGGCGCCGCCTCGGCGGCCGCCTCCGACCCGGGGGACGGCGAACCCGACCCGACCCTCGCTGTCGTCGCCGCGACGGCCCCGTCGGCGATCGCGAGCGAGCGCTTCGTCGTCGAGGCGACCTTCGCCCGCGAGGTCGCGGTCCGGGCCGGCGAGCTCCTCATGGATCGCTACGAGCGGGTGGAGCGGGTCGACTACAAGAGCGCCCGGGACATTGTGACCGAGGTCGATCACCTCTCCGAGGCGCTCATCGTCGAGGCGATCCGGACCGCCTTCCCGGGCGACGGGATCCTGGCCGAGGAATCGGGCGCCGCGGTTCGGGGCGACGGGAGCGCCGCGACGGCGCCGACCGGGCGGACCTGGGTCGTCGATCCCCTCGACGGGACCGTGAACTACGCGAACGGGATCCCCTTCTTCTGCGTCTCCCTCGCCCTCGTCGTCGACGGTGCCCCGGCCGTCGGGGTCGTCCACGATCCCTGCCGCGGGGAGACCTTCGAGGCGGTCTGCGACGGACCGGCGACGCTGAACGGCCGACAGATCCGAACGAGCACGAAGGAGCGGCTCTCGGACTTCGTCGTCTCCCTCGCCCTGGGCGGCCGAGGCGTCGCCGGACGGCTGCGGGCCATTCGGCGCGCCATCCGGATCCCCCGCTCCATGGGCTCGGCCGCCCTGTCCCTCGCCTACGTCGGCAAGGGCCGCTTCGACGCCTTCATCCAGTCCTCCGGTCTCTCGGTCTGGGACGTCGCCGCTGCCGGCCTCGTCGCCGAGCGCAGCGGGGCGTTGCTGACGACCCCGGAGGGTGGGCCCTGGTTCGACCTCGCGGCCGGCCCGAAGTCCTTCGGACTCGTCGCCGCCCCGCCCCCGCACCACGGCGCGATCCTCGCCCTCGTCCGCGGCGAGACGCGCCTGCCGACGGTCCAAACCGACTGAGGCTCCGTGAGCACCCTGATCCCTCCCGCCGTCCAGGCCGTCATGGCCGGCCTCGAAGCGATCGACCGAGCCGACCGGGTGGATGGAACGCCGAAGGCGAGGCGGCTGCGGGCGATTAGCCCGGAGGTCGGCCGTTTCCTCCTCACCCTCGCCCTCGGAGTGGGGGCTCGCCTGATCGTCGAGGTTGGGACGAGCGGCGGCTACTCGACGCTCTGGCTCGCCGTCGCGGCCCGGTACCACGGCGGCCGGGTCGTGACCTTCGACGTCGACCCCGCCAAGATCGCCATCGCCCGCCGCTCGATCGAGCGCGCCGGTCTCGCCGACACCATCGAGGTCCGGCTCGGCGACGGCGGGGCCGGGCTCGCCGAGTTCGAGGCAACTGCCGACCTTGTCTTCCTCGACGCCGAGAAGGAGGATTACGAGCGGTTTCTGGAGCCGGCCGTTCGTGCTCTCCGCCGGGGCGGCCTCCTCGTCGCCGACAACCTCCTTTCGCATCCCGAGGACCTCGCCGGCTTCCGGGAGGCGGCCCTCGGCCATCCCGCCCTGACCGGCCTCGTCGTCCCGATCGGGCGCGGCGAGCTCGTGGCCGTGAAGCTGTGAGGGTCAGCCGTCGCTTCCGGGACCCCTCGATCCGGGCTCCTCGTCCCGCCACCGATGCGGGCGCCCGGCCCATCGCTCCAGCCCCCAGCGCTCGCAGAAGGCGAGCCATTCGCCCCGGGGCGTGCCGCGCCATTCGAGATCCGCTGCTCGGGCCGTGAGCGGCGCGTCGGTTCGGAGCCGGGCAAGGTCCCGGAACATGGCGAGGTCGGCCCGATGGGCGTCGAGGGCGGCGGCGAGCCGCTCGGCGCCGCGCAGGCCGGGCACGTCCCAGTCGGCCGGGTCGGCCGGGATCGCCTCGATCGAGCCGTAGCGGGCGAGGACCGCCGCCGCCGACTTCGCTCCCCAGCCAGGGATCCCCGGGTAGCCATCGGCGGCGTCGCCGACGAGGGCGAGCCAGTCGACGATCGCGGCCGGCGGGACGCCCCACTTGGCGATCACCCCGGCGGCGTCGTACGTGATGCCGCGGCGCCGGTCCCTGAGGACGACGCGCTCGCCGTCGACGAGCTGGGCGAGGTCCTTGTCGGGGGTGCAGATGACGACCCGCTCGACGGTCGGGTCGGCGGCGAGCTGCCGGCAGGCCGTGGCGATGGCGTCGTCGGCCTCGAGCTCGACCATCGGCCAGACGACGAAGCCGAGGGCCTCGATCGCCGCCTCGGCGATCGGGAACTGGGCGAGGAGTTCCTCCGGGACCCCGGCGCTCGACTTGTAGCCGGGGTAGCGATCGTTCCGGAAGGACTCGATGACCCGATCCGTGGCGCAGCCGACGTGGCTGGCGCCCTCGGCCCGGACGAGGGCGAGGAGCTGGTCGACGAGCCCGGCGACCCCGGTCAGCACCTGCCCGTCGCGGCCGCGGACCGGCGGCCGGGGTGCGAAGTGGGCCCGGAAGAGCTCGTAGGTCGCGTCGACGAGGTGGACCTCCACGGGACGCTCGAGTCGACGGCTCAGGCCTGCTCGGCGAGGGCCCGGAGTCGGGCGAGGTCCGCGGCGAAGACCCGGCCGAGGATCGGTCGGGCACAGAGCCACCAGGCCCGCGGGAAGAGCGGGGCGCGGAGGACCTCCTCCCACACGACCCGCGAGGCCCGCTCGCCGAGCGGCTCGATCGTGAACGTGCCGCGACCGCGGAACCACCCCCGGTGCTCGACGGCGAACCGGGTCGGCGGCTCGAAGGCCGTCACCTCGATCGGATCGGCGACGGTGATCCCGGCGATCCGGACCGTACCGACGGCCCGTGTTCCGACGCCCACGGGCCCCGGTGTTTCGAGGCGAACGGCGCGCAGATCCGTCATCCAGACGGGTTGCCGCTCGACGTCGGCGAGGTGGGCCCAGATCCGCTCCGGTGGTGCCTCGACGACGGTGGTCGTTCGGAGCGGCGGCAGCGAACGCCAGCCCGCGAGCCGCTCGAGGGCGAGCTCGAGGAGGACGAGGGAGCCCGCCGCCGCGAGGCCGATCCTCGTCAGCCGAGGCAGCACCCGGCTACTCGGCTTCGGCCCGGGCGACCGTCGCGCCGGCCGCTCGGAGCTCGTCGAGGGCCCGCTCGCCGTCGCCCGGCTGGAGGTCGACGGCCGCGATGGCGTCGGTGAGGATCGTCGTCCGGAAGCCGAGGCGGAGGGCGTCGAGGGCGGTCGCCTTCACGCAGTAGTCGGTCGCCAGGCCGCAGACGACGACGTGCTCGACCCCCCAGCTCCGGAGGCGCCCTTCGAGCTCGGTCGGGACCGTCGCCCCGCTCACCGGGTCGCGCATCGTGAAGCCCGAGTAGCCGTCCTCGCCGTTCGCACCCTTCCGGACGACGGGACCGTCGACGACGAGGGCCGGGTGGAAGGCGGCGCCCCAGGTGCCCTGGATGCAGTGGTCGGGCCAGATGCCGCCGTCCTTGGCGAAGTGGGGGGTGTGCTCGGGGTGCCAATCCTGGGTGTAGACGACCCGGGCGCCGGCGGCCCGAGCGGCCGCGACCTGGCGGTTCACGACCGGGATGATCGCCTCGCCGCCCTTGACGGAGAGGCTCCCGGCCGGGTCGGCGAAATCGTTCTGGACGTCGACGACGACGAGGGCGGTCGCTGAATCGTAGGTGACCATGGTCCATCAACGGTAGCGCAGGCGGGCGGCGCGGACCAGGGCCGTTCGGTTCAGGTACGCACCCAACGTCCGTGCCGGCGGCTGCCGGCCCGCCCCCGCGCCCGGTCGCGGGCGCGTGCACCCGGTGCACATTCTGGGGGCCCGGTCGGCCCCCGAGGCGGCCGGCCTGTCGGTTCTGTGCATGGGGGGCACGCGGTCGGCAGGCCGACAGCGGGCGAGCGGCC
>JBHOQO010000081.1:0-17136 GCA_042408925.1 Chloroflexota bacterium
TTCCTCTACCGGGCCTCGCTGAACAAGTGGTGGTTCGACGACCTCAACCACCTCCTCTTCATCGTCCTCGGCGGGCGGGTCGCCGCGGCGGCCTGGTGGTTCGACCGGGTCGTCGTCGACGGGACGGTGAACGGGGTCGGGATCCTGACCGCCGAGATCGGGCGGGGTCTGCGCCGGATCCAGACCGGGCGGGTCCAGAACTACGCCCTCGGGATCGCCGTCGGGCTCCTCGTCATGGCCGGCTCGTTCCTCCTCATGACCGCGCGGTAGCGACGACGATGAGCAACCTTCCGATCCTCTCGGCGGTGACGTTCCTGCCCCTCGTCGGGGCCCTCGTCATCGCCTTCCTGCCCCGGAACGCCCTCGGCGCGATTCGAGGCGTCGCCCTCGCCACGGCCGCCCTGACCTGGGTCCTCTCCCTCTTCGTCCTCATCGGCTACCTGCCGGGCCGGCCGGGCTTCCAGTTCGTCGAGGCGGCCGACTGGATCCCCCTCTTCGGGATCCAGTACAAGCTCGGCGTCGACGGCCTCTCGATCGCCCTCGTCGTCCTCACGACGACGCTCACCGCGATCAGCATCCTCGCCAGCTTCGGCCCGATCCAAGAGCGGGTGAAGGAGTACATGATCTCCTTCCTCGTCCTCGAGATCGGGATGGTCGGGGTCTTCCTCGCCCTCGACCTCTTCCTCTTCTACGTCTTCTGGGAGCTCGTCCTCGTCCCGATGTACCTGATCATCGGGATCTGGGGCGGGGCGAACCGGATCTACGCGACGATCAAGTTCGTCCTCTACACCCTCGTCGGCTCCCTCCTCATGCTCGTGGCGATCCTCGCCACGGGCTGGACGTACCAGGCGGCGACGGGGAGCTGGGCCGGCGCCTTCGACTTCCTGACGCTCCGCGACTTCGCGGCCGGCGGCGGCTTCGCCCCGGGCTTCCAGCTCGCTGCCTTCCTCGCCTTCTTCCTCGCCTTCGCGATCAAGGTCCCGATGTTCCCCTTCCACACCTGGCTCCCCGACGCCCACGTGGAAGCGCCGACGGCGGGCTCGGTCATCCTCGCCGGGATCCTCCTCAAGCTCGGCGGCTACGGCTTCATCCGCTTCGCCCTGCCCCTCTACCCCGACGCCGCCCAGGCCGCCGCGCCGGCAATCATCGCCCTCTCGATCATCGCGATCCTCTACGGGGCCGTTGTCGCCCTCGTCCAGCCGGACTTCAAGAAGCTCGTCGCCTACAGCTCGGTCAGCCACATGGGCTTCGTGACCCTCGGGATCTTCGTCTTCAACGCCCAGGCCCTCCAGGGGGCGATCCTCCAGATGATCAACCACGGCCTCATCACCGGGGCCCTCTTCCTCCTCGTCGGCGTCCTCTACGAGCGGACCCATGACCGGACGATCGCGAAGCTCGGCGGCGTCTCGAACCGGCTCCCGCTCTACGCCGCCGTCCTCGGCTTCTTCGTCTTCGCTTCGGGCGGGCTCCCCGGGCTGTCGGGTTTCGTCGGCGAATTCCTCGTCCTCGTCGGGACCTTCCAGGTCGCCCCGCTCGTCGCGGCCGCGGCGGCCCTCGTCATGATCCTCGCCGCCGGCTACCTCCTCTACCTGTTCCAGCGGGTCGCCTTCGGCGAGCTCTCCGACTTCCTCCGCGGCCTCGGCCACCACCTCGTCGACATGCGGCCGGTCGAGACGCTGACCCTCGTCCCGCTGGCGACCCTCGTCGTCGTCTTCGGCCTCTTCCCGGGCCTCCTCCTGACGCTCATCGCGGGGACCGTCGACGCGACGCTGGCGAGCGTCGGGGGCGCCCCGGGCCTCGCCCTCTGGCGCTGAGGGAGACCGCAATGCTCTGGACCGACGTCGTCACCCTCGCCCCGGTCATCGCCGCCGTCGGCGTCGCCGCGGCGGTCATCCTCGTCGACCTGGCCGCCCCGGGACGCAGCCGTCTGGCCATCGGGGTCGCCCTCGGGGGCCTGGCGGTCGTCGCCCTCCTCGTCCTCCTCAGCGGGACGAGCCGGGCCTCCGCCTTCGACGGCGCTTACACCGTCGACGGCCTGACGACGTTCCTCGACCTCCTCTTCGTCGCCATCGCCGCCCTGACGATCGTCTTCGCCCCCGACTATCTGGAGCCCCGCGACCTCCCGATCGCCGAGTTCGCGGCCGTCCTCGTCTTCGCCCTCTCGGGGGCGATGCTCATCGCCGGCTCGACGGATCTCCTCGTCCTCTTCCTGGCCCTCGAGCTCATGGTCCTGCCAGGGTATCTCCTCGCCGGCTTCGCGAAACGGGACGCGCTGGCCACGGAAGGGGCGATCAAGTACTTCCTCCTCGGCTCGTTCTCGAGCGCCATCTTCCTCTTCGGCCTCGCCTTTACCTGGGGCCTCACGGGGACGACCCGGATCGCCGGGGTGGCGACCGCCCTGGCGACCCTCGCCGCGGGAGGCGGAATGGCCCCCGGTCTGGCCCTGGGGCTCGCCTTCATGACGACCGGCGTCGCCTTCAAGATCGCCGCGGTCCCGTTCCACTACTGGACCCCCGACGCCTACCAAGGCTCGCCGACGCCGGTGACCGGCTACCTCTCGGTGGGGCCGAAGGTCGGCGCCTTCGCCATCGTCCTCCGGCTCTTCGTCGAGGCCCTGGGCCCGCTCCGAGCCGACTGGGTCGGGGTCGTCGCCGTCCTCGCCGTCCTGACGATGAGCCTCGGGAACCTCGTCGCCCTGACCCAGACGAACGTGAAGCGGATGCTCGCCTACAGCTCGATCGCCCACACCGGCTACATCCTCGTCGGGCTGGCGGCGTATGGGGCCGGGCGGATCGAGGGGCTCGAGGGGGTCCTCTACTACAGCGCCGCGTACACGTTCATGAACTTGGGCGCCTTCGCCGTCGTCGCCGCCCTCCAGCGGCGGCCGGGGGTGACGAGCGCCCTCGACACGTTCGCCGGACTCGGCCGCCGGGAGCCGTGGCTCGGGGTTCTCGCGACCCTCTTCCTCATCTCGCTCACCGGGATCCCGCCGACGGCCGGCTTCTTCGCCAAGGCGTACGTCATCCTCGCCGCGGTCCAGGCCGGCGGGGCGATCGCCTGGCTCGCCGTCGTCGCGGTCCTCAATGCCGCCGCGGCCGCCTTCTACTACCTCCGGGTCGTCGTCTACATGTACATGCGCGAACCGGCGGCCGAGGTCCTACCCCACCGGCACGGGCGGCTCCTCTGGGCGGGGCTGGCGGTCGCGGGGGTTCTGACGGTCGTCTTGGGGCTCCTGCCGGGCCCGGTCCTCGATTCGGTCCGCGAGGCGGCTCGGGCGCTCCTGTAGGGAGCGGCGCGGGGGGAGGCGGCGATCGGAGCCATGTCGCCTGGCGCCGATCGCGGCGCCCGGAGGATGCCTACCTGGCGTTCAAGATCCTGAGTGGAGCCTGAATCGGGCGAGCGGCCGGCCGCATCTGCGACAATCTCGGCGATGGCCGGGCAGACGACGGCACTCCTCGAGCAGCTCCTCGGCCGTGGCCGGCGCCTCATCGTCGCCTCGAACCGCGGCCCCCTCACCTTCAGCTTCGATCCCGACGCCCCCGAAGGGCTCCGCGCCCAGCGCGGCGCCGGCGGCCTCGTCACCGCCCTCGGCGAGATCGGGCGCCACGCCCCGATCACCTGGGTCGCCGTGGCGGCGAACCCGGCCGACCGGCTCGTCGCCCCGGAGCTGGCTCGGGCCCACCTCCCGCTCCGCTCCCGACCGGCGCGCCTGCGGCCCCTCGCCCGGGCCGTCCGCTCCCTCCTTGCCGAGGCGCTGCCCGATCAGGACATCCGGCTTCACTACGTCGACGTCCCCGACGAGATCTACCTCCCCCACTACGAGATCGTCTCGAACCCCTTCCTCTGGTTCCTCCAGCACCAGATGTACGCCCTCCCGTACGGGCCGATCGTCGACGGGACGCTCCTCGACGCCTGGCGGACCGGCTACCGGCCGGTAAACATCGCCGTCGCCGAGGCCGTCGTCGAGGCCGCCGGCCGGGACCGGGCGCCCGTCGTCCTCCTCCAGGACTACCACCTCTATCTCGCCGCGGCGCGGATCCGGGAGCTCCGTCCCGAGGCGACGATCCTCCACTTCACCCACGTCCCCTGGCCGCCGGACAGCGTCTGGCAGGTCCTGCCGGGCGGCCTCCGGCGGGCGATCTGCGAGGGGCTCCTCGCCTGCGACATCGTCGGCCTCCAAACGGACCGCTACGCGAGCCACTTCCTCGACACCGTCGCCAGCTTCGTCCGCGAGGCCCGGGTCGATCGCGACGGCCGGAGCATCCGCTGGCGCAACCGTCGGATCCGGGTCCGCTCCTATCCGATCTCCCTCGATCCCGTCGGCCTCGACCGTTTCGCCCGATCCGAGGCCGTCGAGGAGCGGGTCGCCCGACTCGCCGAGCGCCTCGAGCGGGCCGGGAACCCGCACCTCATCGTCCGCGCCGACCGGATCGAGCCCTCGAAGAACGCCCTCCGCGGCTTCCTCGCCTACGAGGAGCTCCTCGAGCGCCGGCCCGAGCTGCGGGAGACGACCCGCTTCCTCGCCGTCCAGGCACCGACCCGGACGGCGATCCCCGAATACGCCGCCTACGCCGCCGCCGTCCGGGAGGTCGTCGCCCGGGTGAACGGCCTCGCCGACCCCGACGAGGCGCCGATCTGGATTTCCGACGGGACCGACTACGCGATGGCAATCGCGGCGCTCCGGCTCGCCGACGTCGTCGTCGTCAACCCGGTCGTCGACGGGATGAACCTCGTCGTCAAGGAGGCGATCCTCGTCGGCGGCCGCGACCCGGTCATCGTCCTCTCGGAGACGGCCGGGGCGGCCGAGCAGCTCGCCGACGACTGCCTCCTCGTCGCCCCGGCCGACGTGACCGGGACGGCGGCGGCGATCGAGCGGGCCCTCGCCATGCCCCGCGACGAGCGGCGGGCGAGGCTCCGGCGCCTCCGGGCCTCGGTCCGCGAGGAGGACATCCGCTGGTGGCTGACCCGCCAGCTCCGGGACCTCGTCGCCGTCCGGCGGGGGCAGCTCCCGCCGTCCCGGCGGCTCCGCGACGAGGTCCGCCGGGCCGAGGTCATCGTCGAGTAGCGGCCGGGAGGCCCTCCGAGGACGCCCGGGACGACGCCCCGGCCGACGACGCCCCCGCCGACGACGCCCCGGCCGACGACGCCCCCGCCCGCTCCTCCAGGCGCGCCGCGAGCCGGGCCAGGAGGCGGGCCGCGTCGCGGGGTCGCGGGACCACGAGGTCGGCCGCCGCGGCGACCTCCGGCGGAACCTCGCGGCCCCCCTCGACGGCGACGGCGAGCCCTCCGGTGAGTCGCCCCGAGCGGCGCGCCTCGCGGACGACGCCGAAGGCCAGGGCATCGCTCCGATCGTCGCCGAGGACGAGGACCGCCGCCGGTCGGAGCTCCGCGATGAGGCGGGCGACCGCCTCCCCCTTGTCGATCGTGCCCTCGGGCTGGAGCTCGACGACGAGGCGCCCGTCGAGGCGCCGGAACCCCGCCGCCAGGCCCCCGTTCGCCACCCGGGCGATTGCCGCATCGAGGGCCGCGAGGGCCGCCGCCGGGTCGGGTGCCGAGCGGTAGTGGAAGGCGACGGCGGGACCCTTGTCCTCGACGTGGAGCCAGGCCGGCGGGGCCGGAAGACCGCCCTCCGGGCCGTCCCCGGCGATCCGGGCGAGCTCGGCCGTCACCGCCTCGCCGACCCGGCGCGCCCGCTCGGCGAAGGGCGCCAGCTCCGGGAGGAGCTCGACCCTGAGCCGCTCGGCCGGCCGGCCGCGGGGGAGCCGCCCGCCCTCGTTCCCGTGGTTCCCCAGATACCGGAGGCCGCCAACCCGGACCCGGCCGGCGACGTCAGCCGCCGTCCGCCCCGAGAGGATCGCGACGGCGAGGCGTTCGGGATCGCGGCTCGCGATCCGGGCCAGGCACCGGAGGGCGCGCCGGGCGAGGGGCAGGATCGTCGCCCCGGTCGGGTGGGGATCGATCTCGGCGATCGTCCCGTCGAAGTCGATGACGAGGAGGATCCGGCCGGCCCCGGCCGAATCGACGAGGCGGTCGACGGCCGCCCCAACGTCGGGCTCGGCGGTCCTCGTCACGGCGCCGAACCGCTCCCCGGGACGATCGTGCCGAGCCCCGCCTCGAAGACGTCGGGACCGACGCCGCCGAGGGCCCCGAAGCGGACGATCCCCTCGGCGTCGATCCAGAAGTGGACCGGGAGGGCGAGGACCCGCCAGCGATCCATGGCGATCCCGTCCGGATCGAGACCGACCGGGAGCGTCACGCCGAGCCCGGCGAAGTAGGCGGCGACCGTTCCCTCGTCCCCCCCGACGTCGACGGCGAGGACGACGAGGCCGTCGGCGGCGTGGCGGGCCGCGGCGAGCGCCATCCGCGGCAGCTCCTCCCGACAGGACGGACACCAGGTTGCCATGAACGTGAGCCAGACCGGCCGGCCACGCAACGCCGCGAGGTCGATGGCCCCGCCGCCGAGCTGGGGAACGACGAGGGACGGGGCCGGCTCGCCGACCATGAACGTCAGCGGCGGCGCGCCGGGCGAGGTCGCCGGGCCGGGCTCGGCTCCGACCGAACCCTCGGCGCCGCTCGAGGCCGTCGGGCTCGGCGAGGCCGGAGCGGCGCTCGCCGGCGGCACGGTCGGGGAGGGCGAGCGCTGCGGGGTAGGTCCGGGGGCGGCGACGACCGGCAGGAGGGCGACCGCGAGGGCGACGAGGACGAGGCCGACGAGGGCGCCGGCTGCCAAGCCGCCGAGGACGGCACGGCGGGGCGTCATCGATCGTCAGGGTACCAGGACGAACCGCCCGGGGCCGACCGACGACCCCCCTGCTACGATCCGCGGCGCATGACCGGACTCAAACGTTCACCGACCCTCGCCGCTTCGACCCGCGGCTGCCGGAGGCGGCGCCGATGATCCGTCGCGGCCTCGCCGCCGCCCTGGGCGTCCTGACCGGGCGGATCGTGCCGGCGACCCTGACCGCCCTCGGCGTGGCGCTCGTCGGGGCGGGCCTCCTGACGTACCTCTCGCCGGCCGCCGCCGGCGACCCGGGTACGGCCGCGACCACGCCACCGATGCCGACCCCCGAACCGTCGCCCTCGCCGTCGATCCTGTTCCCGAGCCGCTCGCCGGAGGGATCGCCGAGCCCCTCGCCGTCGGGCGGCGATCGGGTCGCGACGAGAGTCGTCATCCCGGCCCTCGAGATCGACCTCCCGGTCGTGAAGCCGCCGGGCGGGGCGAACACCTTCCCCCTCTGCAACGTCGCGATGTACATCCAAGAGCTGTCCCAACCGGGCGAATCGGGCGCCACGTACCTCTACGCCCACGCCCGGGTCGGCATGTTCCTCCCGCTCCTCGAGGAGTCGAAGCGGAACAACGGCCGGCGGATGATCGGCATGCTCGTCGAGGTCTACACGAGCGACGACCAGCTCTTCCTCTACGAGATCACCGAGGTCCGGCGCCACCAGACGAGCCTCGCCGCCGCCTTCGCGGTTCGCGACGAGGAACTCTGGCTCCAGACCTCGGAGGGGCCGCGGGGGACCATCGAGAAGCTCCAGGTCATCGCCCTCCCGATCGGGTCGATGCCGGCCGACCACGACCAGGCCCACCCGACGCCGAAGCCCGTCGTCTGCAGCTGACGGGGCGCCGGCCGGCGCCGCTAGATCCAGTCGATCCGGCGCAGGACGATGGTGGTGACGAGGGCGAGGGCCGCGATCGCGCCGCTCACGAACCAGAAGCCGGCGAGCTCGGTCCCGGCGAGGGCCGGCCCGGCCTCGCTCATCCCGAAGACCCCGGCGAGACCGCCGATCCCGGCGAGGATGACGGTCACCCCGGTCAGCCGCTTCATGATCGCCGAGAGCTGGTTGTTTACCGTCGAGAGGTAGACCTCGAGCGTCCCGGCGACGAGCTCCCGGTCGGTGTCGAGTTCGTCGGTGACCCGGATCAGGTGGTCGTAGACGTCCCGGAAGTAGAGGACGTGCTCGGGGGCGATCGCCTCGAGCTGGCGGTTCGTGAGCTGGTTCAGGACTTCGCGGGCCGGCAGGATCGCCCGCCGGATGTCGATGAGCTCCCGCTTGATCGCGAAGAGCCGCCCGAGGGTCCAGCTCGAGGGTCGGTCGACGACGTCGTCCTGGAGGGCGTCGAGCTCGTCCTCGAGCCGGTCGAGGACCGGAAAGTAGCCGTCGACGATCCCGTCGGCGAGGGCCCAGAGGAGGAGGTCCAGCCCGGCCGCCAGGAGGCGCTCGGGACCGCGCCGCAGCCCGACGACGGCCTCCGGCTCCCAGTCGGCGTCGTGGACCGAAAGGAGGAACCGCGACCCCAGGACGACGTCGACCTCGCGGAGGTGGGTCTCGCCGGCATAGAGGAGGGCGAAGAGGACGACGTGGACGATCCCGTCGGTCAGCTCGAGCTTCGGGCGTTGGTTCCGCTCGACGATGTCCTCGGCGACGAGGGGATGGAGCCCGAGGACCTCGGCGACCCGGGCCACGAGATCGGCCGGCGCGCCGGCCAGGTCGATCCAGGTCCGGCCCTCGGGGGCGGCGAGGAACTCGCCGAGGCGGGCGAGGGCCTCGTCGCCGGCGAGGATCTCGGACCGGTCCGGGCGCCAGTGGACGACCCGGACCGCCGATCCCGGCGCGGCGAGTTGGTCAGCGGGCGAGGCCGGGTTCGCCGGTGGCAGCTCGTTCGGCATCGACGTCCTCCCTGGGCCCCGCCGACCGGCGCTCGACGCCGAGGCCGACGGCCGGGAGGCCGGCGAGGGCCGTCACCGCCGCCGCCACGAGGAAGACCTCGCGGAGGACCTCGGCGGCCCGCCGCGAGGCCCAGTCCTCGAGGGCCTCGACGACGAGCCCGTCCCGGAGCGGTCGGTCGCGGAGCTCGACGGGAATGTACGCCCGGTACGCCTCCGGGGTCGCGTAGACCTCGGCCGTCAGGCGCTCGATCGTCGTCGCCCCGTACGCCGTCAGGGCCGCGAGACCGATCGCCATCCCGATCATCCGGGCGACCGTGACCGTCGCCGAGGCGAGCCCGAACCGCTCCGGACCGGCCGCTTCCACCGCGGCGGTCGAGCGGGGCGTCACCGTGAGGCCGAAGCCGAGCCCGAAGCAGGCGAGGAGGGCGACGACGGCCCCGAGGGGTGGCCGGCCGTCGCTCGTGCCGAGGGCCGCAAAGGCGGCCCCGCCGGCCAGGAGCCCGACGAGGGTGACGAGCCGGAGCGAGACGACGCGGACGAGGAGGCCCGAGGCGAGCGCCCCGACCGCCGTCGCCGCAGCGAGGCCGCCGAGGACGAGCTCCTGGGCGTCCGGGCCGCCGTAGAGGACCCGGTCGACGTAGACGGCGCCGCCGATCGTCGCCGTCGCGAGCCCGTACCCGGTCAGGAGGCTGACGAGGGCGGCCGAGGCGAACGCCGGGCGCCGGAAGAGTCCCGGGTCCAGGAAGGGCTCCGGACGACGGCGGGCGAGCAAGACGAAGGCGACGGCCACCGCGACGGCGAGGGCGAGGAGGCCGAGGCCGGCGTCGGATTCGGTCACGACGGTGTCGGCCGGCAGGAGCCCCTCGAGGACCGGCGTCCGGCCGCCGAGCCACGTCAGCCCGACGACGGCGGCACCCAAGGCGATCGAGAAGACCGCCGCGCCGCGAAGGTCGAGCGGGTGCGACGTCCGAGGCGGACGCCAGCCGGCGCTCGCCGCCCAGCCGAGCGCCAGCACGACGAGCCCGATCGGCACGTTCGCGTAGAAGACCCAGCGCCAGGCCGGGACGAGGAGCCCGGCGAGGGGCCCGTCGCCGATCCCGAGCCGCGCGAGGGCGACGTCGGGATGGACGGCCTCGAGGATGAAGGCGCCCGCGAAGGGGCCGGCCGCCATCCCGAGGAACGTGGCGCCACCGACGAGGCCGAGGGCCCGCGGCCGCGCCGCCCCGCCGAAGAGGTGGGCCGCCCCGGCCGTGGCGACGGGGACGAGGCTCCCGCCCCCGGCGGCCTGGACGAGGCGGGCGGCGATGAGGGCGTCGAGGCTCCCGGCGGCCCCGGCGAGGAGCGAGCCGACGACGAACGTTCCGAGGCCGCCCAAGAAGACCCGCCGCGGCCCGACGTGGTCGGCGAGCCGGCCGGCGAGCGGCATTGCCACGATCGCCACGACGAGGTAGCCGTTCACGATCCAACTCGCCCGCCGGAGGTCGCGCCAGGTCGCCAGGTCGGGGACGATGGCCGGGAGCGCGACGGCGGTGATCATGAGCTCGAGGCCGGCGAGGAAGACGGCGCCGGCGAGGGCGGCGAGGAGGACGGCCGCGCTCCGCCGGTCGGTCATCGAGCGTCGGCGGCTTGGCGGACTGCCGCGATCGAAACCGAGAGAAGCCGCCCGGTGGGACGACCGGGTCGCGCCGTCGGGGTGAACGGAGCGGGTGTGGCGGTCGGGCGTCGTCCCATCGGCAGTCCTCCGCGGCGGCAACCGGTCGAGGTACGTATCATCGCCGAGCCGCGCGGCCGCCGCCGACCCCCGAAGAGCGGCGACGGGCGGAAGCGACCGCCCGACGGCGGTTCAGACCGGGTGGGGTTCGGGGCGGAGTCGTCGGGCCGGCGCGGCGGATTCGGCTGCCACGGCAGCCGGGCGGGCCGCCTGCTCGGGGCGGCCGATCGGGAGGCTGAAGGCGACGGTCGCCCCCGGTGTCGCATCCTCGATCCAGATCGAGCCGCCGTGGGCCTCGATGAGGGCCCGGCAGAGGTAGAGCCCGAGGCCGAGACCCTCCCGGCCCGTCGATCGGGCCTGCCGCCCTCGGAAGAAGAGGCCGAAGGCGAGCTCCCGCTCGCCGGGATCGAACCCGGGACCCTCGTCGGCGACTTCGACGACGACCGATCCCCCCGCCCGGGCGATCCGGAGACGGGCCTCCGCCGCCCGGCCCCGACCGTGGGTCAGGGCGTTGCGGAGGAGGTTGCGGAGGACGAGCCCGAGCCAGATCGGGTCGGCGTCGACGAGGGGCAGCGCCGGGTCGACGTCGAGGTGGACGACGGCGCCCGGGACCTCGGCCGCGGCGTCGGCGGCGAGCCGCTCGGCGAGCCAGGCGAGGGAGACCGGTTGGCGCCGGACGATCGGCCGTCGGGGGTCGGCGGCGGCGAGGTCGAGGAGCTGGTCGGCGATCTCGGAGAGGGAGGCGGCCGCCGAGGCGAGCCGTTCGAGGTAGCGGCGGCGGGTCGGCTCGTCGAGGTCGAGGCGGAGGAGGCTTTCGCTGTAGCCGCTGATGAGGCCGAGGGTCGAGCGGAGCTCGTGGTAGATCGCGCCGGCAACGACGGCCTTGTCGATCCGCGGTCGATGACCCGGCGGCCGGTCGGGGGCGGCGCCGAGGGACGGTTGGGCCCGCCCGTCGTCGTGGGTCGTGGTCGCCCGGCGTCGAGGGTCGACGGGGTCGACGACGACTCGGGTTGCCGCGGTCGGTCTGGACGACATCGCTGCGCTCCTCCGCTCGATCGCCCGTCTCAACCGGCAACAAAAAACCCGCACCGGCACACGGTGTGCCGGCACGGGACTTCACCAACTCCTAGTCCCGGAGACGTAGGCTCGTACTATCTCAACGCGTCGGCCGCCATTTGTCAAGGGGCGAGGGTCGATCGACGGAGCGCGCGACCGTCGGTCACGGCCGCGATCCTCGCCGACGACGGTCAGCCGAGGGCGACCGCGACGGCCGGGGCGACGACGACCGCGTCGACCCGCTCGAGGAGCCGGCGCGCGGTCGCCTCATCCTCGATGAGCCCGTAGGCGACGATCGGCGGCGGAAGGGCGGCCAGCTCGTCGGCGGTCATGTGGCCGACGACGAGGCCGGGCGACACGAGCGTGCCGGCCCCGGCGAGCTTCGGGTGGCCCTCGAGGGCCCGAGCCACGCCGGTCGAGTCGAAGCCGAAGACGTGGACGAGGCCGAGCGCCCCCCACCGGACTGCCTCCTCGGCGACGCTCGGCCGACGACTGGCGACGGCCCGGACCCCGAGCTCGGCCACGACGAAGCGGACCGCCGCGGCATCCGCCGCGAGCCCGTCGACGCTGTCGAGGTCGACGGCGAGGGGTGTCCCGCGCTCGGCGGCGGCGACGAGCCCACCCAGATCGAGGTCCCGGAGGAACGCGACTCCCGCCAGGTCCGGCGGCAGCTCGGCAAACGTCCGCCCGTCGACGGCGACGAGGACCCGGGGCAGGCGAGGGACCCCGGTGCTGCCGGGCCGTCCGTCAGCGCTCGCCATGAGCGAACTCGAGGTTCCAGAGCCCGACCGAGCTCGTCGTCACGGCCCGGGCGCCCGCCGCCAGGGCCGCCCGGGCCTGCTCGGCGGTCCGGATGAAGCCGCCGGCGAGGAGCGGCACCCGAAGCGGCGGGAGCCGATCGGCGACCTCGGGCAGGATGACCCCCGGGAGGACCTCGACGACGTCGGCCCCGGACCGGAGGACAGCGGCGACGGCGGCCCCGAGGAGGCTGCGGCGGACGAGGAGGAGGCGGTGGATCGCGACCGCCCCCTCCCGGCGGATCGCCGGCATGAGCTGACCCTGGCTCGAGATGATCGCGTCGGCCCCGGCGCGGGCGAGCCAGGCGACCCCGGCCCGGTCGGGACGCAGACCGTCGACGAGGTCGAGGTGGACGGCGACGAGCCGGCCCGAGTCGTGGATCCGGCGAACGACGGAAGCGATGGCGAGGCCGTCGGCCCGGAGGAGGAAGATGACCCGGGTTCGGCTCGCGAGGGCTGCCTCGAGGCGCTCGGGGCTCGTGATCGCGGCGCAGCACGGCTGCCGATCGAGGGCGTCGAGGAAGGCGGCGAGGCTCACGGCCTACGCCCCGCGAGCCCTCGACGAGGTCCCGGCGGCATCGCTTGGTCGACCGGCATCCGTCCTCCATCGCGTATCCAAGGGGTTGAGCCATTCTAGGGCCGCCGATCGACCCGTCGGCCGGTCGTTCCGTCCGCTCTCGAGCCCGGTACCCGCTCGGAAGCATCCCTTTTTCCGTGCTGGCTTCGGCCGCCACGGGCCAGGGTCGACGGGCTGGCTGCGGCGACGGGTTGGGACCAGGCGTGGTTTCAGGTTCCGTCGAGCCGCAGGAGGCGGACGTGGAGGCGTGGGCTGGCTCCGCGCCGGAACGAGCGCGTGCTACGCCCCGTGAAGCGACGGGCGATGGCGAAGTCGATCGCCGTCTCGATCGGGCCGGAGGAGGCAAGGGGGACGAGCCGGTCGTTCTCGATCCGGGGGCGTCCGGTGCCGCCTCGGCGGCCGGGCCCACCTGCCGATCCTGTGCACCCGGTGCACGGTTCCGGCGGCGGCGTGCACGGGGTGCACATCGTCGCGTCCCCGGGCACGGGTGCCCCCCGTCCGCGTGCACCCCCGACACGAATCCGACATCCCGGCCGCTCGCCCGCTGCCGGCCTGCCGACCGCGTGCACCCCATGCACGATCCCGACAGGCCGGCCGCCTCGGGGGCCGACCGGGCCTCCAGAATGTGCACCGGGTGCACGCGCCCGCGACCGGGCGCGGGAGCGGACTGGGGCCGCCGGCACGGATGCTCGGATGCGTACTACCCGCTCGGCGGCCCTTGACACGGGCCGGTGAGCGAGTAAGATAAACGGCGCTTTATATGAACCGCCGTTGATCGATGGCGTCCGCGCCGGAGGCCGAGCCAGTGCCCTCACCCGCCAGGATTCGCTCGACGATCGCCTCGCTCGTCGACCCGCCCGAGGAGCTCCGCTCCCTTCGGACGTTCCACAAGGCCCTCGCCGACGTCAACCGGCTCCGGATCGTCCGCCGCCTTGCCCAGGGGCCGAGCACGGTGACCGAGCTCATCGAGCACGTCGGCCTCAGCCAACCGCTCGTCTCCCACCACCTGAAGCGCCTCCGGGACGCCGGCCTCGTCGAGACCCGCCGGGTCGGTCGGGAGACCGTCTGCTCCCTCCGGCCCGAGGCCTTCGGCGAGGTCGCCGAGCGGGAGCGGGCGATCCTCGGGATCGCGAGCTGATGGCGATGCCGATCCCTGCGGCCGACGTCCGGCGCGCCGTCCGCCGGGCGGCCGAGCCCCTCGCCCTCGCCCTCGGCCGCCTCGGCTTGAGCCCGAACGCCCTCACCGTCATCGGCCTCGTCCTCGCCGTCCTCGCCGGCCTCGCCGCGGCCCTCGGTGCCTTCGGCCTCGCCGGGCTCCTCGTCCTCGTCGGCGGCGCCTTCGACCTCCTCGACGGGACCCTCGCCCGGGCGACGGGGCGGGCGAGCCGGGTCGGCGCGTACCTCGACTCGGTCCTCGACCGGGCCGGCGAGGCGGTCGTCTACGTCGGCCTCGTCGCCGGCGGGATCGCCGCCGGTTTGCCCTGGCTCGCCGGCCTCGCCGCGGCGGCGATGGCCGCGGCGTTCCTCGTCAGCTACAGCCGCGCCCGCGCCGAGGGGCTCGACCTCGTCGGCGAACGGGACATGGCGGCCGTCGGCCTCGCCCCGCGCGAGGTCCGTCTCGTCCTCCTCGGAGGCAGCCTCCTCCTCGGGGCGGCGCTCGGCATCGGTCCCCGCGACCTCGCCGGCGGGGCCCTCGTCGTCGAGGCCGCCCTCGGGATCATCACCGTCCTCGCCGGACTCACGACCGGCCAACGCATCGGCCACGCCGTCGGGCGTGCAGGCAGGGAGGTTCGCGATTCGGACGCACCCGACCGACCATCGAGCAGGTAAGGAGCAAGCAGCACGGAAATGGAGCAGCAGGTGAGCACGAACAACGGCGGCGCCGGTCGGAACGGCCAGACCGGCGATCGGAAGATCCGGGTCGCCATCGTCGGCGTCGGGAACTGCGCGAGCAGCCTCGTCCAGGGCCGCTACTACTACGAGAACGCGAAGCCCGGCGACCGGATCCCGGGCCTCATGCATGTCGAGCTGGGCGGCTACCACATCCGCGACATCGAGTTCGTCGCCGCCTTCGACATCGACCGCAACAAGGTCGGCAAGGACCTCTCGGAAGCGATCTACGCGAAGCCGAACAACACGTACGTCTTCCAGCAGGTCCCCCACCTCGGCGTCCCCGTCGAGCGGGGGATGACCCACGACGGGCTCGGCAAGTACCTGTCCCGGATCATCGAGAAGGCGCCCGGCCCGACGGCCGACATCGTCGGCATCCTCCGCGAGCGGAAGGTCGACGTCATGGTCAGCTACCTCCCGGTCGGCTCGGAAGAGGCGACGAAGTGGTACGTCGAGCAGGCTCTCAAGGCCGGCGTCGCCTTCGTCAACGCCATCCCCGTCTTCATCGGCCGGGAGCCCTACTGGCAGCGCCGCTTCGCCGAGGAGGGCCTCCCGATCATCGGCGACGACATCAAGAGCCAGGTCGGGGCGACGATCACCCACCGGGTCCTGACGCGCCTCTTCATGGACCGCGGCGTCCGGATCGACCGGACGTACCAGCTCAACTTCGGCGGCAACACCGACTTCTTGAACATGCTCGAGCGCGAGCGGCTCGAGAGCAAGAAGATCAGCAAGACGAACGCCGTGACCTCGATGATCGACTATCCGATCGACGAGGAGAACGTCCACGTCGGCCCCTCCGACTACGTGCCCTGGCTGGCCGACCGGAAGTGGTGCCACATCCGGATGGAGGGGACGACGTACGGCGACGTGCCCTTGAACCTGGAGCTCAAGCTCGAAGTCTGGGACAGCCCGAACAGCGCCGGGGTCATCACCGACGCGATCCGCTGCGCGAAGCTCGGCCTCGACCGGGGGCTCGCCGGGACCCTCGTCGCCCCGTCCGCGTACTTCATGAAGAGCCCGCCGGTCCAGATCCCCGACGACGTCGCCCGGGAGCGGGTCGAGGCCTTCATCCGGGGCGAGGACAACGAGACGCTCACCGGCGACGGACCCCGCGCCTCCGGCTCCGCCGCCTCGGCCGGGGGGACCCGGGCGGCGAAGAAGGCCGGCGCGCCCGCCTGAGCGGTGACGACGAACGGGCGGCGGCTCGCGGCACCCCACCGTCGGGACCCGAAGCCGCCGCACCGTCGCCTCGCCGCCCGGGCCGTCGAGCGGGCCGGGCTCGCCGCCTGGCGGGCCGGGACCTGGGTCGTCGGGAACGCCCCGGAGCGGGTCTCGGTCGCCGTCGTCCGGGCGGGCCTCCGGGCCTCCTACTGGGCCTGGCCGACGAAGCGCCGCTGGGCGAACCTGAACTTCGGCCACGTCCTCGGGCGCCCGCCCGACGACCCGGCGGTCCGCCGCCTCGCCCTCGCGGCGTACGACAACTACGCCCGCTACCTCGTCGAGCTCCAACGCCTCCCGAACCAGTCGGCGGCCGAGATCTCGGCCCGGGTCGAGGCGGTCGGTGTCGAAGAGGTCGCCGCGATCTGGCAGGCCTCGGGCCGGGGCCTGATCCTGACGACCGGCCACTTTGGGAACCTCGAGGCCGCCGCGGCCGGGCTCGCCCACCACGGCTGGCCGGTGAGCGGCGTCGCCGACGACAGCTCGTTCCCGGAGCTGTTCGAGCTCCTCGCCGCCCAGCGGGCCCGCTGGGGCGTGACGGTCATCCCGTGGCGGCGGATGCGCGACATCTACGCCGTCCTGCGGCGCAAGGAGATCCTCGTCCTCATCGTCGACTGGGGCTACCGCCCGGACGGGATCCCGGTCCGCCTTTTCGGCGCCTGGACGACGCTCCCGGCCGGGCCGGCCGCCCTCGCCGCGAAGACCGGGAGCCCGATCCTGCCGATGATCGTCCGGCGCCTCCCGGGCGGCCGCTTCCTCGTCACCCACGACGAGCTCATCGAGGTGGCCGACTCGGGGCCGGCGGCGATCCGCCAGGCGACCCAGGCGGTCGCCGACGCCCTCGAGCGGGCGATCGCCGCGGCCCCCGAGCAGTGGTACAGCTTCAAGCCCGTCTGGCCGGAGGACACGGCCGCCCAGGCCGAGCTGGAGCGACGGGCGGCGGCGATGGACGCCGAGGCCGGGGTCGGGGACGGCAGCGACGCTCGCGGCCCCGCCGGCCGCGAGCCCAACGTGGCGACCGCGGTCGGCGGCCCACCGGCGCCGCTCGGGGCGGAGGAGCCCGCTTGAGCGACCCCGCCGGCGCCCGGGTCGAGGCCGGGGCCTCCCCGGCGAGGGGGGTCCTCCGCGCCCGCCCGAGCCTCGGCCAGCGGATCCGGGCCGCGGTCGTCGCCGCCCTCGCCGCCCTCGCCTGCCGGCTCCCCGAGGCGCCGC
>JBHOQO010000082.1:0-3356 GCA_042408925.1 Chloroflexota bacterium
AGCTCGACCACGGCCTCGAGCCGCTCGGCTGGCCGCCGGAGGCGCGACCGTACGCCGCCCATCTCACGGTCGCCCGAGCCGAGCCCGGCCCGGCGGCGGCGGCCACCGCGGCCGCGCTCCGGGAGGCGGCCGCCGATCTGCGGCTAGCCTGGCGCGTCGAGGAGCTCGTCCTCTTCGAGAGCATCCTGGCTCGGGACGGCGCACGGTACGTCGCCCTCGAGCGGGCCCGGCTCGGTCCCGGGGCGGCGACCGGCTGACGAGGCGGGGTCGGGCGGCCCTGTTCGGTTGCGCGGACGACCCTCGACGGTGTACGGTCGGCCGCGCCGACGCCGCCGGGCGCTCCGGTGGGCGTCGGGCCCGAGTCGCTCGGACTCGGCCCGTTCCCGGTCACGATCCGGGTCGCCGACCCGGCACGCATGGTGGAGGAAGCCGATGGCCGCCGATACTGGCCGCACGAAGTTCGTGCTCGACGAGGCGCGGATCCCGCGAGCCTGGTACAACATCGTCCCCGATCTGCCGGTCGCACCCCCGCCGGTCCTCCACCCCGGCACGGGCGCCCCCATCGGTCCGGACGATCTGGCGCCGCTCTTCCCGATGGCGCTCATCGGCCAGGAGGTGAGCGCCGAGCGCGAGATCGAGATCCCGGAGCCGGTCCGCGAGGCGTACGCCCTCTACCGACCCACCCCGCTCTACCGAGCCCGCCGCCTCGAGCGAGCCCTCGATACCCCCGCCCACATCTACTACAAGTACGAGGGCGTCAGCCCGGCCGGGAGCCACAAGCCGAACACCGCCCTCGCTCAGGCCTTCTACAACAAGCAGGAAGGGGTCCGGCGCCTCGCGACCGAGACCGGCGCCGGCCAGTGGGGGAGCGCCCTCGCCCTGGCCGGGGCGGTCTTCGGCCTCGAGGTCAAGGTCTACATGGTCCGGGCCAGCTACGACCAGAAACCGTACCGCCGCATCCTCATGGAGACGTACGGCGCCGAGGTCGTCGCCAGTCCGAGCCCGACGACGGCGTACGGCCGCCGGGTCCTGGCCGAGACGCCCGACAGCCCGGGGTCGCTCGGGATCGCGATCAGCGAGGCCGTCGAGGACGCGGCGACCCGCGACGACACGAAGTACTCGCTCGGCTCGGTCCTCAACCACGTCCTCCTCCACCAGACCGTCATTGGCCAGGAGGCGCTCGAGCAGATGGCGATGGCCGGCGAGGAACCCGACGTCATCATCGGCTGCACCGGCGGCGGCTCGAACTTCGCCGGCCTGACGTTCCCGTTCATCGGCCGGATGCTCCGGGGTGAGGCCCGCTACCGGGTCATCGCCGCCGAGCCGGAGGCCGCCCCGTCGCTGACCCGGGGCGTCTATACGTACGACTTCGGCGACACCGGGCACCTGACCCCGCTCGTCAAGATGCACACCCTCGGCTCGAACTTCATCCCCGAGCCGATCCACGCCGGCGGCCTCCGCTACCACGGCATGGCGCCGCTCGTCTCGCTCCTCAAGGAGGAGGGGATCATCGAGGCGCGGAGCGTCCACCAGCGGGCCTGCTTCGAGGCCGGCGTCCGGTTCGCCCGGGCCGAGGGGATCCTACCCGCCCCGGAGCCGACCCACGCCATCAAGGTCGCCATCGACGAGGCGCTCGCCGCCCGCGAGGCCAGCGAGGCCCGGGTCATCCTCTTCAACCTCTGCGGCCACGGCCACTTCGACCTCTCGGCCTACGAGCGATACCTGGCCGGCACGCTCGAGGATTACGAGTACCCGGCCGAGAAGGTCGCCGAGGCCCTCGCCGCCCTGCCGAAGGTCTAGCGGTCTTCGGGCACGCCAGGACCCGCACGGGGAGGGGAGGGGATGCGGGTCCTGCGTGCGACGCGGAGCGTCGCGGGCCGGATTGCGCCGCGGGGGAGACGGGGCAACCGGCGACGGCCACCTGCCCGAGTGGCCGTACGGTCGCCTGACGGCGAACCGGGTTCGTACTGTGCCGGACGCCGGGCGGCGGTGCATCAACCATTTGCCGTATTTTTCGGGCCGAACGGCCCGGTGCCGCGGCGCACCGCCCGGCCGCGACGGCCGGGCCGGGACGCTACGATGACGGCCATGCCCCGTCTCGCCTGCTGGTCGTGCGGCCGGACCGTGTACACGGTGAGCCCGGTCGAAGCCCTCTTCGCCGAGGAGCGACGCTGTCCCCGCTGCGGTGCCCTCATGAACGCCGACCGCCGCGAGGGCGAGCGGCGCCAGGCGATCCGGCGCCAGAATCCGCCCGACGACCCGGGGCCGCCCGACGGCATCGAGCGACGGGTCGCCGAGCGGCGGGTCGGCCAGCGCCGCGGCGGGGGTTCGCCCGGCGTCCGATCGACCCGACGGACCGGCGACGGCTGGGTCGACTGAGGGAAATCGGGGGCCCCGGCGCGGGCGGCGCGCCGGGGCGCACCTCCGGTTCCGGCGGTCAGTCCTCGCGGGGGAGCTCGATGAGCCGATGGCGGAGGGCGAAGGCGACGGCCTCGAGCTTCGAGTGGACGTGGAGCTTGCTCATGATGTTCTGGACGTGGGTCCGGAGCGTGTTCGGGGCGATGAAGAGGCGGTCGCAGATCTCGCGGGTCGAGCGCCCCTCGGCGAGGGCGCGGAGGACCTCGTACTCGCGCGGGGTGAGCGGCTCGATGAGCGGTCGCTCGGCGCTCCGTTCCCGGGCCGCGGCGACCCGCCGGGCGATGTCGAGGATGACCGAGCGAGGGAGGAGCGTCTCGCCGGCCTGGGCCGCCCGGACCGCACCGACGACCTCGTCGACGGCCCGGTCCTTCGTCAGGTAGCCGTCGGCGCCGGCCTGGATCGACTCGAGGATCGTCTCGTCGTCGGCGACGGCGGTGAGCATGACGACCCGGGCCGACGGGTGGCGGGCCTTCAGGGCCCGGGTCGCCTCGGCGCCGGTCCCGTCGGGGAGTCGGTAGTCCATGAGGACGACGTCGACCGGGCGGCCCGCCGCTTCCCGCGCTTCGGCGACGGATGCGGCAACGCCGACGACCTCGATGTCGGGTTCGCGGTCGAGGATCCGGGTCAGGGCACCGGTGAGGAGCTGGTGATCGTCGACGAGGAGGACCCGGATCCGACGGGCTTGGGGTCCAGGCAACCGCTGACTCCTGCGCTCGGGGGGCACAGCCTCGGTAGCCCGAGGCAGGCCGAGGCGTTCCGCTGGATTGTACCTGCTCGGCCGTCGCCTCCGGCGCGGCCCTCTCGTAGCCAAGTGAATCTGTCAGGGCTAACAGCAACGTGAATCTGTCAGTCTTCAGAGATGGAGACGACGATCACGATGACCGCCAAGGAGCAGCAACGGGCGTGGGTCCTGGCCAAGATCCTCCAGGGCGAGCTCT
>JBHOQO010000083.1:0-3498 GCA_042408925.1 Chloroflexota bacterium
GGCGACAACGTCGAGATGACCGTCGAGCTCATCACCCCGATCGCCCTCGAAACCGGCCAGCGCTTCGCGATCCGCGAGGGCGGCCGGACCGTCGGGGCCGGGGCGATCACCCAGATCATCGAGTAGGGAGCGATGGCGAAGGTCGAAGCCCGGCCGGTGATCCAGCTCGCCTGCACCGAGTGCAAGCAGCGGAACTACACGACCCGGAAGAACAAGAAGAACGATCCCAATCGCCTCGAGCTGATGAAGTATTGCCCGCGCGAGCGACGGCATACACTTCATCGGGAGGCGAAGTAGCGGCCGCAGGGGCGTAGCTCAATTTGGCAGAGCGCTGGTCTCCAAAACCAGTGGTTGTCGGTTCGAGTCCGGCCGCCCCTGCCATTGCCGTCGCCGCAGCAATTCTGGAGAACGAGCCACCGGTGAACCGTATCCGCCGCTTCCTCGACGAGGCGTGGTCCGAACTGAAGAAGGTGAGCTGGCCGACGCGGGATCAGGTTCGGAACCTGACCGTCCTCGTCTTCGCGGTGAGCTTCGTCGTCGGTCTCTACATCACGGTCTTCGACACGCTCTTCTCGCAGGCGATCAGCCTGCTCGCCCGGTAGGACGACGATGGCGACCGAGCAGCAGCAGACGACCCCGAAGCGCGAGAAGCGCTGGTACGTCATTCACACGTACTCCGGCTACGAGAACAAGGTCAAGGCGAACCTCGAGCACCGGATCGAGTCGATGGGCATGGAGGACAAGATCTTCCAGGTCCTCGTTCCGATGGAAGAGGAGATCGAGATCCGCCAGGGCCAGCGGCACACCGTCCAGAAGAAGGTTTACCCCGGGTACGTCCTCGTCGAGATGATCCTCGATCCGGACAGCTGGTACGTCGTCCGGAACACCCCGGGCGTCACGAGCTTCGTCGGCGGCGGCAACGTGCCCGGCGCCCGCAGCGAGCCGATCCCCCTCGACGAGAACGAGGTCAAGCAGATCCTCCGGCACATGGGCGTCGAGACGCCGAAGTACCGGGTCGCCTTCCAGAAGGGGCAGAGCGTCCGCGTCATCGACGGGCCGTTTGCCGAGTTCATCGGGACCGTCGAAGAGGTGAACCCCGAGCGGAACAAGCTGAAGGTGCTCGTCAGCATCTTCGGCCGCGAGACCCCCGTCGAGCTCGATTTCCTCCAGGTGGAGAAGCTCTAGGCCGGCTCGCCGGGCCCCTTGCGGGCCGGGCCGCAGTCAGGCAGCGCTAGAAAGGACCGCCGCGTGGCGAAGAAGATCCGAACGATCGTGACCCTCCAGCTCCCGGCCGGGAAGGCGACGCCAGCCCCGCCGGTCGGGACCGCCCTCGGACCGCACGGCATCAACATCGTCGAGTTCACGAAGGCGTACAACGAGAAGACGGCCGACCGGGTCGGCCAGATCATCCCGGCCCAGATCACGATCTACGAGGACCGCTCGTTCACCTTCGTCCTCAAGACGCCGCCGGCCGCCGATCTCCTCCGCCGGGCCGCCGGGATCGAGAAGGGGAGCCCCGCCCCGAAGCGGCAGCCGGTCGGCCGGGTGACCCGCGACCAGGTTCGGGAGATCGCCCAGATCAAGCTCCCCGATCTCAACGCCACCGACCTCGAGGCCGCGATCCGCCAGATCGAGGGGACGGCCCGGAGCATGGGCATCGAGGTCGTCGGCTAGACTGAACGGAGGCGCGTTCCGGCCGCGCCCCCCGATCCGCCGGACGCTGACCCCGCGGCATGGGGGAGGCCGGGCGCGACCCGGCCGACGGAGGACACGATGCCACGCCACGGCAAGAAGTATCTCGAGGCCCTTAAGCTCGTCGATCGGACCCGGGCCTACCCGGTCGCCGAGGCGATCGCCCTCGCGAAGGAGACGAGCCCCGTCAACTTCGATGCCACCATCGAAGCCCACCTTCGCCTGGGGGTCGACCCGCGCCACGCCGACCAGATGGTCCGGGGGACCGTCGTCCTGCCCCACGGCACCGGCAAGACCGTCCGGGTCGCCGTCTTCGCCCAGGGCGACAAGGCCCAGGAGGCGATGCGGGCTGGCGCCGATGTCGTCGGGGCCGAGGACCTCGTCAAGCGGATCGAGTCCGGCTGGCTGGAGTTCGACGTCGCCCTCGCGACGCCGGACATGATGGGCCAGGTGGGTCGCCTCGGCCGGATCCTCGGCCGTCGCGGCCTCATGCCGAACCCGAAGGCAGGGACGATCACCTTCGATCTCGAACGGACGATCCGCGAAGTGAAGGCCGGGCGAGTCGAGTTCCGGGTCGACAAGACCGGGATCGTCCACGTCCCGATCGGAAAGGTGAGCTTCGAGGACGAGGACCTCGTCGAGAACCTCGCCGCCCTCGTCGACGCCGTCGTCCGGGCCAAGCCGACCGGGGCGAAGGGTCAGTACCTCCGGAGCCTCACCGTCGCCTCGACGATGGGGCCCGGCATCCGGGTCGACATCCCGTCGGTCCTCGCCGTCGCGGCCGCGGCGGCGTAGCCGGCCGGGATCGGTCGACGCGCCGGCGCTCGGGTGGCCCCCGGGCGTCGCCGAACAATCGAAGAACGACGGACCGCCGAAGACAGCGTGTGCTGCGCCCGGCGCCGAGCGGCGCCCGGGCCGGCCTAAGTCATCGGACGGATCGGCGGCGACCGCCGCCGGGGACGTCCATGGGCACGCCGAGGCAGGTACCGCGCCACGAGCCTTCCGCTCGGTGGCGCCCCTGCGACCCGTCGGCGCCGTCGCAGGGGCACGATCCCCGCTGGGGACCGCCCACCGCCGCGCGGCGGAACCGCGCCAGTAGCAGGAGGGTTCGGTATGCCGACCGAGGCCAAGCGCGAGACCGTCGCTCGCCTCCGGGACGAGATGTCCCGGAGCCGGGCGATGATCGTCTCGGAGTACCGCGGCCTCACCGTCCGAGAGATCAGCGACATCCGGGCGACACTCCGTCGCCAGGGGATCACGTATCGCGTCGTCAAGAATCGGCTCGCCAAGATCGCCGCCCGCGACGTGGTCGGCGAGGCCCTCGACCCGCTCCTCGAAGGCCCGACGGCGATCGCCTTCGGGGCCGACGAGGCGGCGACGGCGAAGGCGGTCCTCGAGGCGGTTCGTCCCTACCGGGTCGTCCGGATCACCGGGGCGGTCCTGGGGGGCCGGGCCATCGACACCGAAGCGGTGACCCGTCTGGCCTCGCTGCCGCCGCGGGAGACGCTCCTCGCCGAGGTCGCCGGGGCGATCGCCGCCCCGCTGGCGACCGTGGCCGGCCTCTTCGACGCCCCGGCCCGGAGCGTCGTCGGTCTCGTCGCCGCCCTTGCCGAGCGGCGGGCTGCCGGCGGCGAGGCGGCCGCGTAGAGCGGCGTAGGGGCCGGGCAGGGGCCTCGGGACCGACGAGCAACAGACCAGGAAAGGAGAATTCCAGATGGCGAACCTGACCACCGAGCAGCTGCTCGAGGCCTTCGAGAAGATGACGGTCCTCGAGCTGGCGGAGTTCAAGAAGGCCTTCGAGGAGCG
>JBHOQO010000084.1:0-8853 GCA_042408925.1 Chloroflexota bacterium
ATCCTCGGCCTCATCGGCATGAGACAGGAGCTCGGACATCTTGCCCATCGGACGCAGGAGCGACATGAGGTTGTTGAGGGTGATCCCCAGGTAGCGCTCCTTGTCGCTTGAGCGCTGGACAGCGGCCATCCGCTCCATGACCTGTGCCGCAAAATCCAAGCCGACGGCTCCTCTGCACGCCCCGATGGCACTCAGCATGCCGTCGGCAAGCCAACGGTAGTCTGGGTTCGTGCTCGTGCGGAGCGATCCGGCGAGCTCAGCTGCCTCGTCGATGCCGCCGGTCGCAAAGGCGATCGTCATGAGGTTTGCGAGGGCGGCGTCGCGGAGGTGGGGCGGAGGGTTGGCAGCGGCCGCGCGGGCGCGGGCGAGGGCGCGCTCCGTCTCGTTCTGATTGAAGTCGAGACGCGAGCGGACGATCTCGAGGGCAACCGAGCCGTCGCTCCCGTCTCCGCTGAGATACCGCTCGGCAAAGGCATAGTCGCCCGAGGCCATGGCGTCCTGGATCGCGGCCTCGGCCACCCGCCGCGCCGCGCCGTGATCGCCGGCCGCGGCGTAGTGATGACAGGCGAGCCGCCAGTCCGATGCCTCGAGGTGGCGTGCGACCCGCCGGTGGATCGCCGCCACCCCGTCCGCCCCGATCTCCCCAGTGAGTCGAGTGAGGAGGAATTCCGCGACGAGCGGGTGGAACCGCCCTGGTCGCGCGTCGTCGCCGGGCGGCGGCAGGAGCCCGGCCCGACTCGCGGCCTCGAGTGCCTGCCGGGCCTCGTCGATCGGCCGCTCCGCTGCCACAGCAGCCAGGTCCGGCTCGACTCGCTGGAGCACCGCCGCCTGCATGAGGAACCGCTGCAGGTTGGGCTCCAGGACGCCCACGACCTCCTCGGCAAGGTACTCGTAGACATGCGACTTGCCGCCACTCAAGGCCTTGATGAAGCTACGGGTCTCGGCCGGCGTCCGGTCGCGGGTCGCCGCCTCGACGAGCTGGAGCGAAGCCGCCCAGCCTTCGGTCCGATGGCAGAGGGTCTCGACGACGTCGTGGGCGAGCGGCCGTCCGTAGCTTTCGCGGAAGAGCCGCTCCGTCTCCTCGGGGCTGAAGCGTAGATCGTCGGTCGTCAGCTCCGCCAGCTCACCGTGCGTCCGGAGCCGCGCCAGTGGGAGCCGCGGCATCCGACGGCCCGAGATCACGAGGGTCAGGCCCGGCGGCGATCGACGGACTACCTGTCGCATGAGCGACCGGATCTCGGCGACGTCGTCGACGAGGTGGTAGTCATCGAGGACGAGCGCCGTGGGTGGATCCGCGAGGCCCGCGAGCTCCTGGACGAAGACATCGACGATCGCCTCTCTGGTCAGGCCGGTCGCCGCGACGTCGGCGACGAGGTCGGCCGTCTTCGGGGCGAAGGCAGGGTCGCAGGCCTGTCCGGCCGCCACGAGGTAGCGGAGAAACGTGATCCAATCGCGGTCGCCCTCGTCGATCCGGTACCAGGCGGCGCGGCGCGTGCCGCGCCGGGACCAGTCGGCGAGGAGCGTCGTCTTGCCGTAGCCGGCCTCGGCGACGAGGACGACGACCCGCCGGGCGGCGTCGGCCGATAGGCGGTCAAGGAGCCGATCGCGCCGAAGCGTCCCGTCCGGCAGGGACGGGGCTTCGACCTTGTAGTTTGCGATCGGGTAGCCCCTCACCTCCGACCTGCTCCCCGGCGACAGGGACGTGGACAGTCCGACGTGGCCCGGACCGACGGCCACGAGTCGGGGCGCCGGGCTCCTGGGTCGAGCCGGTTCGGCGGCCGACGGTTCGCGCGTCTTCAACGATAGGTTCTGGGGCCGCCCCGAGTCAAAGGATTTGCGGTCGGCTGCAGCTCCGGCTCTTGCCTCCGAGGGTGGATCGAACGGCCGTGACGGTGGCGCCGGGGAACGGCGATCGTCGCCGGCGGCTGGCGCCGGCGCGGGGCGGCGGAGCGGTTCGGTCTTGGCGGCGGGCTGCGGCGGCGACATGGGCGCATCGTGCCCGGCCCCGCTCATCAGCCGGTTACGCGAGCGCCCCGTTCGAGGGCGGACGGGCGACTCGGGTCGACGGTCAGTCGCTCTCGTATTCGAAGGCGATCTTGAGGTCGACGTGGTACTCGACGATCTCGCCGTTCTCGACCTTCGCCGTCGACTTCACGACCTCGATGGAGCGGATGTTCCGGACCGTCCGCGAGGCGGTCGCCACCGCCTGGCGGGCGGCGTCGCTCCAGGACCGCGGGCTCGTCCCCACCATCTCGCGAACGATGATGACGCCCATCGACTGCCACCTCCTACTGCTGCGGACCGGCGACTGGCGCGGCCGGCTGCCACGCCTCGTCGTCGGTGCCGGTCAGTGTAGGCGGCGCCCGACGGCCGACCGAGTCGTGACGGCGGGTCAGGCCGAGGCCGGGCCGCTCGAGGCGGCGCGGACCTTGTCGAAGCAGGTGCTGCAGTAGACCGGTCGGTCCGTTCGCGGACTAAACGGGACGACCGCCTGACCGCCGCACCTGCTGCAGATCGCGGCGTGATACTCCCGCGGGCCGCCCGGCGCCCTCGCCTGGCGCGCCGCGGCCCGACAGCTCGGGCAGCGCTGCGGGACGTTCAGGAGCCCCTTCCGGGCAAAGAAGGCCTGCTCACCGGCCGAGAAGACGAACTCCTCCCGGCAGTCGCGACAGACGAGCGTTCGATCCTCGTACACGTCCCGCGTCCCTCCTCGGAGGCGCCCCGCGCCGTCGGGCCGGCGCCCTCCCTCGAGCTCTGACCTCGATCGAGCCGCCGGGTCGAGCGCACACGGCGTCGTCGGCCCGCTCGGTCGCCGGGGCGGCCGGGGGCGACCCGCAGCGCTTTCCCCGCAGCTCGATCCCTGCGCCGAGGATACTCGGCTCGTCAAGCGGGATGGCAGCCCCGGCGTCGACCGGCGGGTGACGGGCGGTCGAGCGCGCTGCCGCGGTGTGGCCGGCCGGCCCCGAGGCGGGGCGTGGAACCGGGCGGTCGCGGTCGGCGTCTCGACGTCGAGATGCGTGAGCCGTTCGAACCCTGCGCCCACCTCCGATGAGCGGTCGCCTCGGATCCATCGTCGTCGCTGCCGCCGTTCTGACGACCGTCGCCGCGGCCTGTGCCGGCTCCGGCGGGACGCCCGCGCCGGCGTCCCCGTCGCCCGGCGGCTCGGTCGGGCCAAGCCCGGGCGGCGACGCCATCGCCCACCCGACGGGGCCTCGGGACCTCGTGTTGCGGGAGGAGGTCGGCGGCGGCTTCGTGCCGATCTGGTTCTTCGCCACCCAGGCGCCGTTCTTCTCGCTCTACGGCGACGGCACGGTGATCTACCGCGACGAGTCGGCGCCCCTCCCCGACCCGGGGCCGGACGGCGTCGTCCGCGGGCATCCCTTCCGGCGGGCGAAGCTCAGCGAGGAGCAGGTCCAAGAGCTGCTCCGGTTCGCCCTGACCGAGGGCGGGCTCGCCGTGGCTCGGCCGCGCTACGACGCGGCGAACGTCGCCGACGCCCCGACGACGATCTTCACGATCCGGGCGGGCGGGCTCGACAAGACCGTGTCCGTCTACGCCCTCGGGCTGGAGACCGTCGAGTCGGCGGACGTGGCGGCCCGCCGCGCCCTGGCGCGCCTCGACGAGCGGCTCCGCGGGCTCGTCGCCAGCGGCACGCTCAGCGGCGAGGTCTGGACGCCGGACCGCTGGCGGGGGACGCTCACCGAGGGGGGCGGGGCCGCCGGGCCGGCGCGGGCCTGGCCGTGGCCGAACGTCCGCCCCGCCGACTTCGTAGCCGATGCGACCGGGGCCTTCCCGCTGCCGCGCCGGACGATGTCGGCGGCCGAGGTCGAGGCCCTCGGCCTCGCGGGGATCGAGGGCGGCTTCCACGGCCTCCTGCTCGAAGGACCCGACGGGCAGACCTACGCGTTCGGGCTCCGGCCGCTCCTCCCCGACGAGGCGGGCTGAGGTCCGTCAGTCGAAGGCCTCGGCGTAGCGCTCGCCGACGGCGGCGCTGAAGAAGCGCGTCTGGCGCTTTCGGAACATGAGCTTGAGGCGGCCGGTGGGGCCGTTTCGATGCTTTGCGAGATGGACGTTAACCTCCTCGACCTCGCTGTCGGCGTCGTCCTGGCCGCGATCGCGTTCCCGCCAGAGGAAGATGACGAGGTCGGCGTCCTGTTCGATCGCCCCCGATTCGCGGAGGTCGGACAGCCGCGGCTCCTTCGACTCCCGCATCTCCGGCTGGCGCGAGAGCTGCGAGAGGGCGATGACCGGCACCGCCAGCTCCCGGGCGAGGGCCTTGAGTCCCCGTGAGATCTCGGAGACCTCCTGGACCCGGTTCGCCTCCCGCGAGACGTTCGTCGCCTGCATGAGCTGGAGGTAGTCGACGATGACGAGGTCGAGGCCGGCCTCGGCCTGGAGGCGGCGGGCCTTCGTCCGAAGCTCCATCGTGCTGATGTTCGGGGTGTCGTCGATGAAGATCCGGGCCTCCGAGAGCTGCGTCATGGCGTTCGCGACCCGGGTGAAGTCGAGATCCTCGAGGAAGCCGGTCCGGAGCCGCTGGGAATCGATGTCGCCGACCGAGGAGAGGAGCCGGAGGACGAGCTGCTCCTTGCTCATCTCGAGGCTGAAGATCCCGACGCTCTTGCCGTCGCGGACGGCGGCGTGCTCGGCGATGTTCAGAGCGAAGCTCGTCTTGCCGACCGAGGGGCGGGCGGCGACGACGATGAGGTCGCTCTTCTGGAAGCCCGTCGTCAGGACATCGAGGTCGGCGAAGCCGGAGCGGATGCCGCTGATCTCGCCGCGGTGGGAGTGGAGGAAGTCGAGGCGGTCGAAGGCCTCGTGGAGGAGGCTCCGGAGCGGGTGGAAGCCGGCGTGGACGCGCCGCTCGGAGACGGCGAAGAGCTCGGCCTCGGCCCGGTCGACGGCCTCCTGGATGTCCGGCGGGTCCTCGTAGCCGATGCCGGCGATCTTGCCGGCCGCGGCGATGAGGTTCCGAAGGACCGCCTTACGCTCGACGATCCGGGCGTACTGGACGGCGTGGACGGCCGTGGGGGTCTGGTTCGCCAGGCTCGAGAGGTACGTCCGACCACCGACGGTGTCGAGATCGCCACGCCGCTCGAGGGCCTCGGCGACGGTGACGATATCGATCGGCTCGCGGCGCTCGAAGAGCTCGAGCATGGCGGCGTAGATCTGGCCGTTCGCCGCCCGGTAGAAGTCCTCCGGCCGGAGGAACTCGGCGACCTCGACGATGGCGTCCTTGTCGATAAGGATCGAGCCGAGTACGGACTGTTCCGCCTCGACGCTCTGCGGCGGCAGACGGTCGATCATGACTCCACGATCCGATGCGGGCGTGTCAGCTTGACTGTCTCGCGGGGGCCGACCGGCGGGCGAGCCGGCTCGGTCGGTCGCTCTACTTTCGCCCGGCGGGGCGTTTGGCGGGAGTGGGTTATCGACGAATTCGATCCACGACTTCGCCGGCGGCTGTGGATCGTGTTGATAGCCGCCGGGCGCGGGCCGGGCCGGGTCAGTCGAGGCGCCGGATGACGCCGATGAGCTTGCCCTGGATCCGGACGTCGTCGTAGTACTGGGGCGGGTAGTTCGGGTTCGCCGGCTGGAGGCGGATCCGGTTCTTCTCGCGGTAGAAGCGCTTGAGGGTGACCGAGTTCTCCTCGACCTGGGCGACGACGATGTCGCCGTCCCGAGCCGTGGACTGCGGCCGGATGACGACGTAGTCGCCGTCCATGATCGCGGCCTCGATCATCGAGTCGCCGCGGACCCGGAGGACGTAGGCGTCGCCGGACGGAGCGATGACGTCCGGTACAGCGAGGGTCTCCGAGGCGTCCTGGTAGGCCTCGATCGGGCCGCCGGCGGCGATCTCGCCGACGATCGGCAGGACGTGGGCGGGCTCGGTCATCGCCCCCTGGGGGACGAGCTCCGACGCGAGCCCGAGACGGAGGGCCGCCGTCGGCGTCAGTCGGATGGCACGGGACTGGGCGGCGCCCCGCTCGAGGTAGCCCTCCCGTTCGAGGATGAGGAGGTGATGGTGGACCGCCGAGGTCGAGGCGAGGCCCACGGCCCGGGCGATCTCGCGGACCGACGGCGGGTAGCCGCGCGCCCGGATCGTCGCCGCGATGTAGTCGAGGATCTTCCGTTTTCGTTCGGCGTCGTGCCTGGTCACGGGCGCCTCCTTTCGGTGCACCATGATACCGAACAGACGTTCGATGTCAAGCCCGAACGGAACCGACCGGCGCATCCCAACGTAGGTGCGGTCCTCGACGGAGTGCTCCGGCCGCGGGCCGTGCCGGTCGCCGTGCGCAGGGAACACCAGACCCGGGGCAGAGGCGTCGCGGGATCGGCCCGTTCGGCCGCTTTGGTGCGGACCGAACACCAACGGGCGGGAACCAGGGCCGCCGACGCCGCGCCTGCGGCCGGTTTGGTGTTCGGGGCGCACGCCCTCCGGAGGGCCGGCCGGGGAATGGCAGAGCCGAAGGGACGTGTCCGAAACGGACGGACGGGCGGCGGGACGAGGTTCCATCGGGGTCCTGCTAGACTGGGCTCCCCATCGAGGCCGCGGTAGCCCCGGGCTGTCGCGGCCGGTCGAGGCGAGGACCCCGCGCCCCGATCGAACCGTCCCGATCCAGCCGACCCGAGACACAACCGACGATGCCAGCGATGCCACGCCTCCTCCGTCCTCGCGGCCGCGGGGCCGTCGCGCGAGTCGTCGCTGCGGCTGCGCTCCTGCCGGTGGCGGCCCGCGCTCCGCTCTACGGGCGGCTCCTCTGGGGCCTCGTCCGCGACGAGCGGGTCCCGCTGGTGCGCAAGGGCCTCCTCGCCGCGGCGGCCGGCTACGTCGCCGTGGGGCGCGACCTCATCGGCGACGACATTCCGATCCTCGGGGCGGTCGACGACCTCGTCGCCGTCGTCCTCGCCCTCGACCTCTTCTTCGACGGCGTCCCCCGGTCGGTCCTCGAGGAGCACCTGGCGGGCCTCGGCCTCGACCGCCGGACGTTCGAGGCCGACGTCGCCCAGGTCCGGCGCCTCGTCCCGGGGCCGCTCCGGCGGCTCGTCCGGGGAGCGCCGCGGTTCGCCGGGCGGCTCGCGCCCCTCGCCGGATTCGCTACCCTTCAGGCCCGGCGGCGGGCAGCACAGACCCAGGGCTGACGACGAAGCGGACCACCGAACGAAGCGGACAAACCGAAGCGAACACACGGAGGATTCACCCGCGTGAAGGTCATTCTGACCCAGGACGTTCCGAAGCTGGGCAAGATGGGCGAGATGAAGGTCGTCGCCGACGGCTACGCGACGAACTTCCTCATCCCCAAGAAGCTCGCCGTCCCCGCCGCCGGCGGCGCCTACCGGCAATGGCTCCACGACATCGCCGCCCGCGAGGAGAAGCGGCGCCGCGAGCGGGAGGAGGCCGAGATCACGGCCCGGCGGATCGAGAGCACGACGCTGACGATGGGGGTCAAGGTCGGCGAGGCGGGCAAGCTCTACGGCTCGATCACCGCGAAGGACATCGCCGACGCCCTCGGTCGACGGGGGATCGTCGTCGACCGCCACAAGATCGAGCTCGAGGAGCCGCTCAAGGCGCTCGGCACGTACAAGGTCGCGATCAAGGTGTACCCGGGCATGACGCCCGAGGTCACCGTCGTCGTCGAGCCGAAGGGCTAGTCGGGCCTGACCCGTCGGCGACGGGCCGCGTGCCCCGGCGTCAGGCCGCGCGGCGCCGGCGTCAGAAGGCGACGAAGCCGATCCCGATCGCCCAGATCGCGTAGGCGCAGGTCGCGATCGCGCCGAGGCAGGCGAGCTGGGCGAGGCGCGACATGTGATCCCGGAAGGCGCTCGCCAGGATGACGAAGAGGAGCGGCTGGACGTCGAGGCTGAACCGGTACCCGAACTGGGTGATCCCGACGTTGCCGTGGGTGAGGATCGGGACGAGGGCGAGAGCCGTCCCGACGACGGCCCAGGCGACGCGCGGCTCGCTCCAGCGGGCCTTGGCGAGCCAGAGGTAGACGGGCGTCGTCAGGAAGATCGACAACCCCCACCAGGAGGGTTGAAGGTACGGCGGGGCGTCGACGTAGTTCCAGCTCCGGAAGAAGATCGCGTAGAGGTTCCGGGGGATGTAGGCGAGCGAGAGGATCCCGTGCTCGGCGTAGATCGGATCCTCGAGGATCCCGGGGATCCGGACGTAGCCCTCGTCGATCGGGGTCCCCCAGCGGGCAACGTTGTAGAGGGCGTAACCGGCGAGGGGGATGGCGAGGCCGAGGACGAAGTCGAGACCGGTTCGGATCGCCGGTCGGGGCGCGTCGGGCAGGCGCGGTGGCCAGCCGAGGCCGACGGCGGCGGCGAGGAAGAAGGGGGCCGTGAGGCCGACCGGGAGGCGGGCGATCGCTGCGCCGCCGAGGAGGAGGCCGGCGACGAAGGGCGCCCGTCGGTCGAGGACGAGCAGGAGGGCGGCGAGGCTGAAGAGGACGGCCACGACGTGGGCGAAGTACCAGGCCGAGCCGACCTCGGCGACGAACCAGAGGACCGTCCCGAAGCCGAACGTCGCCGTCAGCCAGACGCGCGCCCGGAGGGGGAGATCGACGCGACCGAGGACGAGCCAGACGAGGCCGACCGAAGCGCCGCCGAGGACGGCGCTCACGAGCTGCTGGTGGATGTCGGTCCCGAGGAGGGCGACGAAGGGGAGGAGGACGATGGCCGGCATCGGCGGGTAGGGCACGTACCAGAGCCCGTTCCCGGCCGGGATCAGTTCGTTGAGCCAGGGCGGTGCCTCGGTCAGGCCGAGGCGTCCGTGGAGGAAGGCGTCGGCGAGGCGGACGAAGTAGTCGAAGACCTGGCGCTCGGGGTTCGTCGTGTAGACGTAGACGGCGG
>JBHOQO010000087.1:0-5015 GCA_042408925.1 Chloroflexota bacterium
GCCCGGAACCGACGCGCTGCCACGAGCCCGACCGCCGCGGCGGCGACGAAGGCCCCGAGCGTGAGCGCCGGCCCGTCCCCCTGCCCGGCCCCCTGCTCGGCCGCCGACGCGCCGGCGAACGCCGCGTACCAGACCGCGACCCAGGCGCCCTCCGCCGTCGCCGCGGCCGCAGCCGGTAGCCCGGCGAGGAGCCGACCGGCGACATCGCCCCGCGACGGGCCGGGCGCCGGTCCGTCGACGGTCGCGCCGGAGCCCGCCCGCGGCGCCGAGGGGTCAGCCCGCCAGCTGGACGACATCGCAGGTCCGCCAATCGGGCGCCAGCTCGGCGACCCGAGCGGCGATGCCGAGGCGCCGCGCCCGCGCGGCGTGGGCCGCAGCCTCCGACCCGAGGGCGACGTGGAGGAGCTCGAAGCCGGCTGCGCGGAGCCGCCGGAAGACCGGCGCCAGCTCGCCCACGTCCCGGGCGCTCAGTGTCACGACGAGGGCGCCGGCCGGAACTCGCCGGGCGAGGGCGCCGAGCATCCGTCCGTAGGGGATCGAGGGGACCGACGACATCCGGCCGAGGAGGTCGAGGATCCGGGCGAGCTGCCCCGGCCCGGCCCGCGGCGGTACGAAGCCGATCCGATCCGGCTGGTACGTCCAGGCGTTGACGACCAGGCCGCAGGCCGCCCCGTCCTCGAGGACCCGCCGGGCGAACGAGCCGGCTGCGACGGCGAGGCGCTCGACGAGCTCCTCGTCCCACTGGAGGAGCCAGACCGGCCCCGGGAGCGTCTGGACGTCGAGGGCGACGACGACGTCGCGGACCGCCGACGGCTCGTAGCGCTTGCTCACCGGCCGGCCGAGCCGGGCCGTCGCCCGCTCGTGGACCCGCCGCCGCGGGTCGCCGCGCTGGAAGGGCCGAACGCCGGCAAAGAGGGCCGGGTCCTCGACGAGGCCGTGCCGGATCCGCCGCGGCCCGAACGGGAGCGCGGCCGGTCCCAGAACCTGCACCGGAACCGTCCGCGGCCGGACGACGAGGGTTGCCGGGAGCGGCCGCTCGACCGTCGTCGTCGAGCGGCCGAAGAGGTCGGCGACGGTGAGGGCGACCGATTCGAAGCGGTACCGACCCCGGTGGTCGGCGACGATCGTCGCGTGCCGACGGACCTCCTCGTACGGCGCCAGCGACCAGGTCGTCCGGAGACTCGCGATCCCCGGTCGTTCGGTCGGGATCGTCGGGAGCGGATCGACGACGAGGTCCTCGGACACGAAGTCGTCGGCCCGCAGCCAGGCGAGCGGGAGGAGCTTGCGATTCTCGACGACGAGGGTCACGGGAACCCGATCGCCCCAGACCGCCCGATCGGAGCCGAGCTCCCGCCGATACTCGAGGCCCACCGTCCCGTGCCGGCTCCAGAGCGATCGGAGGGCGCCAGTCGCGACGACCAGGAACCCAACGACGACGAGCCCGGTCGCCCCGCTCCAGACGCCCAGGGCGACGAGGAGCGCGGCGCCGAGGACGTCCGGCCGGACCCTCGGAAGCGCGAAGCCGTCCACGACCCGAACCGGAGCTAGCGCCCGGCCCGAGCGGGATCGACCGGCGGGGCCGGCGTCCGCTCGAGGACCTCGGCGACGACCCGCTCGGGCGTCGCACCCCGGAGCTCCCGGTCGACGTCGAGGAGGATCCGATGACCGAGGACGGCCGGCGCGAGGGCCGCGACGTCGTCGGGGGTCGCAAACCCGCGGCCGTCGAGGAGCGCCGCGGCCTGGGCGGCCCGGTAGAGGGCGACGCTCGCCCGCGGGCTCGCCCCCAGGCGGACGTCGGGGTGCTCCCGGGTCGCCCGGACGACGGCGACGACGTAGCGCTCGACGTCCTCGCCGACGACGACCCCGGCCGCGGCGGCGATGAGCGGTCCGAGCTCCTCGGGGCCCGCAATCTGCGGGACGTCCTCGATCGGGAGCCGGCCGTCGCGGTAGAGGCCCGCGATCCGCCGTTCCTCGGCCTCGTCGGGGTAGCCGAGCCGCGTCCGGACGAGGAAGCGGTCGAGCTGGGCCTCGGGCAGAGCGAACGTGCCTTCCAGCTCGATGGGGTTCTCGGTCGCCAGGACGAGGAAGGGGCTCGGGAGGCGATGGGTCGTGCCGTCGACCGAGACCTGCCGCTCCTGCATCGCCTCGAGCAGGGCCGACTGGGTCCGCGGCGTCGCCCGGTTGATCTCGTCGACGAGGAGGACGTTCGCGAAGATCGGCCCCGGCACGAACCGAAACCGCCCGGCCTCGACGACGCTGCTCCCGGTGACGTCCCCGGGCAGGAGGTCCGGCGTTCCCTGGACCCGGGCGAAGGAGAGGCCGAGGGCCCGGGCGAAGGCTCGGGCGAGGGTCGTCTTCCCCGTTCCGGGGACGTCGTCGATGAGGGCGTGCCCCTCGGCGAGGAGGGCGACGGTCAGGAGCCGAAGGGCGTCCTGCGCCCCGACGACGGCCCGCCCGACGGCCTCCTCGAGGCGCGCCCAAAACCGTCGACCCCCGGTCGCCGCCGGGCCGCCCATGTCCCCGCCGATGACCCGTTGTGCCTCGCGCACGCAATCCTCCGTTCCCGGGACGATCCGGTCCCGGCGCAGATGATTTCAGGAGCCATCAGCCCGCTGCGGGGTGCTGCACCGCTGCGGGGCGGTTCAGACGGGCACCGTCTCGGCGGACGCCATCGCCGATGGCGAGCGTATGCCGACCCCGCCGCCCGGTCAAGCGACTGGCCCCGCATCAGCCGGGGACCGCGAGCCAGAACTCGGTGCCACCCGACGGGCGGGGACGGTAGCCGATCTCGCCGCCGTGGGCCCGAACCGCGGCGGCGGCCACCGCCAGCCCGAGACCGGCTCCCTCACCGTCGCCGCCACGCCGGGGGAACGGCAGGAAGAGCCGCGGCTCGACGGCCGGGTCGACCCCCGGGCCGTCGTCGAGGACCGTCACCCGAAGCCACGGCCGGCCGGGCGCCGCGGGCCGCGTCCGCCTCGGCGCCACCTCGGCCGCGACCCGAACCGTTCCACCCTCGGGCGAGAAGCGGACTGCGTTGGCGACGAGGTTTCGGATCGCGCCCTCGAGCCGGACCCGATCGACGACGACCGCCTCTGCCGGGACCTCGACCGCGATCTCGACGCCGCGGAGCTCGGCGAGGGATCGACAGTCGGCGACGGCCGCCTCGACGAGCTCGGCGGCTGCGATCCGACTCCGGGCCAGCGGCCGACCGCCGGGCTCCGCCTCGGCCAGGGCGAGGAGCCCGTCGGCTAGGCGGCCGAGCCGGACGGCGTCGCCGTGCGCCGCCTCGATCGCTCGCCGGAGGGCGGCCGCCTCGCGGCGGCCGCGGAGCGCGAGCTCCAGCTCCGTCCGTAGGGCGGCGATCGGGGTTCGGAGGTCGTGGGAGGCGGCGGCCACGAAGGCCTGCTGGCGTCGGCGGCCCTCCTCGAGGCGAGCGAGGAGCGCCCCGATCGATCGCGTGAGCCGCCCGACCTCGTCGCTCCCGGGCCGGCCGACGAAGGGTCGATCGAGCTCGTCCGGCTCGATCGCCTCCAGCTCCGCCGCCAGCGCCGTGAGCGGGGCGAGGGCCCGGCCGACGAGCCACCAGCTGCCGAGGACCGCGACGATCCCGACCCCGAGGCCGACGGCGACGAGGTCCTTCGTTACCGCCGCCTGCGTCGCGTCGATGCCGCTCGTCGTCGCCCCGGTAACGACCCGGCCCATGGGGGCGTCGATCGCATAGAAGACGTACTGCTCCCCGCCGACGACGAGCTCCGAGGGCCCGGGCGGCGGCACTCCGGGGAGCTCGGCCGCCATCGGCGTCTGGCGGACCGGCCGGCCGTCCCGCCCGTAGAGGATCGTGAAGACGGCGGGCCGGCCGGTCGTGAGGACGTCGAGCGGCGCGTTCGGATCGGCGGCGAGGGCGGCGGCGGCGTTCTCGGCCTGGGAGCGGAGGGTCTCGTCGAGGGACAGTCGAAGCTGCTGCCCGACGGCCACCCAGACGAGGGCCCCGGCGGCGAGGACGAGGCTCGTCGCCGCCAGGGCGAGCCAGAGGGTGAGCCGGACGCGAAGGCTCACCGCTCGGCGCCGCGCCGCGTCGTAGCCCCGGCCCCGATGTGCTTCCGCCCCGACCCCTCGACCTGCGCAACCCCGGGATCGCCGACCGCGTCGGACGGCGGCCGAAAGACGTAGCCGACCCCGCGGACGGCCTCGATCGTCGGCGCCCCCGGCCGGCCGGCGAGCTTGCGGCGGATGGCGCCGACGTGGACATCGACGACGTTTGAACGACCCTCGAAGGCCCAGTCCCAGACCCCCTCGCGGATCTCGGCCCGGGAGAGGACCTCGTTCGGGTGGCGGGCGAGGAGCTCGAGGATGGCGAACTCGCGCGGCGAGAGGTCGACCGGCCGGCCGCCGATCCGCACCTCCCGGGCCGCGGGGTCGAGGACGAACGGGCCGTACTCGACGACCGACGGTCGGGGCCGGGCGCCGCGACGGACGAGGGCCCGAATTCGGGCGACGAGCTCCTCGAACTCGAAGGGCTTGACGAGGTAGTCGTCGCCGCCGCCGTCGAGGCCGCGGACCCGGTCGGCGACGGCCGAGCGGGCGGTGAGAAAGAGGACCGGGGCCCAGCGACCGGCCGCCCGAAGCTCCCGACAGAGGTCGAAGCCGTCGCCGTCGGGGAGCATGACGTCGAGGACGATCGTGTCGTACGGGACCTCGGTCGCCAGCCAGCGGGTCTCTTCGGCGGTCCCGGCGACGTCGACCGCGTAGCCCTCTCCTTCGAGCCCCCGCCGGAGAAGACCGGCGAGGCGTCGGTCGTCTTCGGCGACGAGCAGGCGCATGTCGATCACCTCCGGGATGCCGATCGTAGGCGCTGCGGGTTGGGCGACGGTTGAGAAGCGAGGGAGATTCCGCAATCGAGGCCGCCCCGGCGTCCGGCTTCATCGTTCCTTCATCGACCGCCTGCGATCCTGCTTCGCCGGTACCGGACCACGCTCCGGGACCCGCCCACGCCGGCCCCTGTGGCCGGCGGCGAC
>JBHOQO010000092.1:0-10978 GCA_042408925.1 Chloroflexota bacterium
ACCTCGTCCTGGCCCGGCGGCAAGTCCAGATAGCGCGCGCCTCACGAGAACATGGGGAGGGTCGGGCGGCTACCTCGTCCTGGCCCGGCGGCAAGTCCAGATAGCGCGCGCCTCACGAGAACATGGGGAGGGTCGGGCGGCTACCTCGTCCTGGCCCGGCGGCAAGTCCAGATAGCGCGCGCCTCACGAGAACATGGGGAGGGTCGGACCCGGCACCGTCGCCTGCGGGGTTTGTCCCCGGCCGTCTCGATCGCGCCCGGGAGCCGCGTCGAAGCCGGGCCCGGCACCGTCGCCTGCGGAGCGTGTCGCCGGGTCCGGCGCGACCGCCGCTCGCTCACCCGGTGCCCGCCCCTCCGCGCAGACCCCGGGTGCGTGGTCGCCTTGCCGATCGCACCGATCACCTTCGCCGTGTTACCGCCCGCCCCTCCGCACAGACCCCGGGGTGCTTGCCCGCCGGCGGGATGGCCGAGACAAGCCTTCCGCGGTGGTGTACGCTTCCGGCTTCAAAATGAGGGGGCGGACCACGGGCGGCCCGTGCCCGGGAGCGAACCACCGGGCCGGTCGAGCAGCCGTCCGGCGCCCCACCGAGGAGGCATCGATGGCGCGGATCGTCCGAGGCGCACTGCTCCAGGCCAGCTGGACCGGCGACAAGGAGTCGATGATCCAGAAGCACGAGCGCTACGCCCACGAGGCGGCCAAGCAGGGCGCCCAGGTCATGCTCTTCCAGGAGCTCTTCTACGGGCCCTACTTCTGCCAGGTCCAGGACCCCAAGTACTTCGCCTACACCGAGCACATCCCGAACGGGCCGACGACGAAGCGGATGCAGGACCTGGCGAAGGAGCTCGGGATGGTCCTCATCGTCCCGATGTACGAGGAGGACGAGAAGACGCCCGGCGTCTACTACAACACCGCCGCGGTCATCGACGCCGACGGCCGCTACCTCGGCAAGTACCGCAAGACCCACATCCCCCACGTCAAGGGCTTCTGGGAGAAGTTCTACTTCCGGCCCGGCAACCTGGGCTACCCGGTCTTCGAGACCGCGGTCGGCAAGATCGGCGTCTACATCTGCTACGACCGCCACTTCCCCGAAGGCGCCCGGGCCCTCGGCCTGAACGGGGCCGAGATCGTCTTCATCCCGGCCGCGACGTCCCGCGGCCTGTCCGAGTACCTCTGGCGGATCGAGCAGGTCAGCCACGCCGTGGCCAACGGCTACTTCGTCGGGACGATCAACCGGGTCGGGATCGAGGCCGAGGTCGGTGACGACGACTTCTACGGCCAGAGCTACTTCTGCGACCCCCGCGGTCAGTTCGTCGGCGCCGTCGGGAGCCCGTACGATGAGGAGCTCATCGTCCGCGACCTGAACCTCGACCTCGTCACCGAGGTCCGCCAGCTCTGGCAGTTCTACCGCGACCGACGTCCCGATGCCTACGGAGACCTCGTCGCGCCGTAGCTCGAACGCTCCAACGCGGGCCGGCCGTGTCGGAGGAGGAGGACGGCCGGCCCGCCTCCCGAGCCCGGTCGGGTGACCCGGGCGACGACACCTCCTCCTCGGTCCGGCAGCGTCGGGAATTCCGGGAGGCGTCGATGGACTTCGGATTCACCCTCAAGCCCGAACACTCGATCGAGCGGACGATCGCCCTGACGAAGCAGGCCGAGGCGGCCGGCTTCGGCTACGCCTGGCTCTTCGACTCCCACGTCCTGTGGCGCGAGCCGTACCCGCTCCTCACCCTCATGGCCACGGCCACCGAGCGGATCCACCTCGGCCTCTGCGTCACGAACCCGGGGACAAGAGAGCCAACGGTCACCGCCTCCGCCCACGCCGTCCTCAACGAGATCAGCGGCGGCCGGATGGAGCTCGGGATCGGCCGTGGCGATTCGGCCCGCCGGGTCCTCGGCAAGCCGCCGATCACCATCGCCCACACCGAAGAGGCGATCCGCGTCATCCGCGACCTCGCCGAGGGCCGCTCGGTCGTCTACGAGGGGACGGAACTCTCGCTGCCGTGGGCGAAGGGCTACCGGCTCCCGGTCTGGGTCGCCGGCTACGGGCCGATGGCCCTGGCCATGGCGGGGCGGGTCGCCGACGGGCTCATCATCCAGCTCGCCGACCCCGACCTCATCCGCTGGATGGCCGGCATGGCCCGCGAGGCGGCCGCGGCCGCGGGGCGCGACCCGAACGCCCTGAAGATCCAGGCCGCGGCGCCGGCCCACGTCGCCCCGCGCGAGCTCGGTCGCGAGCGGACTCGCTGGTTCCCGGCCCTCGTCAGCAACCACGTCGTCGACCTCGTCAACCGCTACCCGCGCGAGCAGCTCCCCGAGGCGCTGACCGGCTACATCCGCGACCGCTCCGGCTACGACTACCACCACCACGCCGAGGTCGGCTCGGCGAACGCGGCCTTCGTCGGCGACGAGGTGACCGACCGCTTCTGCGTCCTCGGCGAGGTCGAGGAGCACGTCGCCAAGCTCCGGGAGCTCGCCGCCGCGGGGGTCGACCAGTTCAACATCTACCTCATGAACGGCGACGAGGAGGAACAGCTCGCCATCTACGGCCGCGAGATCATCCCGCGGGTCCGCGATCTCGTCGGGGCCCGTCCGGCCTGAGCCGGCCGACGATCGCCGACTATCATGTCGGTCCCGAGCACCTCGCCAGCCGAGCAAGCGCGCCGGGCCCGAGCCGCTCCGGCGCCCGAATGAGGAGGAGGAGCGATGCGCACCCTCATCGCCAACGGCACGATCGTCACCGCCGAGGGGTCCTACGAGGCCGACGTCCTCGTCGATGGCGAGCGGATCGCCCAGATCGGGCGGAACCTCGCCGCCGCCGGCGTGACCGCCGACGAGACCATCGACGCGACCGGCAAGTACGTCATCCCGGGCGCCATCGACGTCCACACCCACATGGAGCTCCCCTTCGGCGGGACCTTCGCCAAGGACACCTTCGAGACCGGGACCCGGGCGGCGGCCTTCGGCGGGACGACCTGCATCGTCGACTTCGCCGTCCAGCCGCGGGGCAAGTCGCTCCGCGAGGGCCTCGACACGTGGCACGCCAAGGCCGAGGGCAACGCCGTCGTCGACTACGGCTTCCACATGATCATGTCGGACGTCAACGACGCGACCCTAGCCGAGATGGACGAGCTCGTCCGCGAGGGCGTCCCCGACTTCAAGCTCTTCACCGCCTACCCGGGCGTCTTCTACTCGGACGACGGGGCGATCTTCCGGGCGATGCAGCAGACGGCGAAGAACGGCGGGCTCATCATGATGCACGCCGAGAACGGCCTCGCCATCGATGTCGTCGCCGCCCAGTACGCCGAGAGCGGCAAGACCGATCCCTACTACCACGGCGTCGTCCGCTTCCCGATCTTCGAGGGCGAGGCGACGAACCGCGTCATCCGCCTCGCCGAAGCCGCCGGCGTCCCCGTCTACATCGTCCACCTCTCGGCCCGCGACGCCCTCAACGAGGTCCGGGCCGCCCGCGACCGCGGCGCCATGGCCTTCGCCGAGACGTGCCCCCAGTACCTCTTCCTTTCCCTCGACGACCTCGGGAACGGCTTCGAGGGGGCGAAGTTCGTCTGCAGCCCGCCGCTCCGGCCGAAGGACCACCAGGAGGACCTCTGGACGGGTCTCGTCAAGGACGACCTCCAGGTCGTCTCGACCGACCACTGCCCCTTCGACTTTCACGGCCAGAAGGAGCTCGGGCGGGGCGACTTCCGGAAGATCCCGAACGGCCTCCCGGGCGTGGAAGAGCGGGTCGACCTCATGCACGACGGCGGGGTCGTCGCCGGACGGATCAGCCGCGAGCGGTGGGTGGAGCTCATCTCGACGGCGCCGGCGAAGCTCTTCGGGATGTACCCGCGGAAGGGGGCGATCGCGGTCGGCTCGGACGCCGACCTCGTCATCTACGACCCGAATGCGAAGCACGTCCTGAGCGCGTCGACGCACCACATGGCCGTCGACTACAGCTGCTACGAGGGCCGCGAGGTCCAGGGACTCGCCGAAACCGTCCTCTCGCGGGGGACGGTTCTGGTCCGCAACCGGGAGTGGGTCGGGCCGAAGGGCCACGGCCGCTTCATCAAGCGGAGCACCGCCGACTTCGCCCGCCGCGCCTGACGGCCGGCGCTCCCGGCCGGATCGCAGCCGGGTCGCGGCGGGCCGGCGTCGGCTCCCGGCCGGGGGCTCGCCCGCCGCGCCTGACGGCCGGCGCTCCCTCGACGCCGGCGTCTGCGCGCGCGTCCCTGGAGCCTCACTCACGTCACGAATGGATGTCATCCACGGCGTGACGACCTTGCCGCGGCTCGTGACGACAGCGCTCGCAATCGTCGCGCCAGCCGAAACGGACTTTGGTCATGTTCCCGTGAGGCGAGCGCTATCGGGTCGCAGGCCGCGCCGGACGGTCCCGAGGGCGGGGAAACCGCCCTCGACCGAGCGTGGCGGCCAGCCCCGGACGCCCGCCGTGCAGGCCAGCGGCCGCGCGACTCGGACATACGACCGTGCCACGAACGTTAGTCCGGGGCGACGGCTCCGAGACGGGACCACAGCCCGGCCTGCCGCTTTCGCCGCCCTCGGCTGAGCACGGCAATTGGCGCCGGCGAACACGAAACCCTGGCTGGGGCCGCATCCGCCGTCCGTAATGCGCGCCTCGCGGGAAGATGACCGGGATCTGGCGACGGGCGGCACGCACCAGGAGGCCACGCCCGCCCGCGGAAGGATCGCCGGAAACGGATCGCCGCCATCCACTTCATCGGGCGCGTACTCGAGGCCACGCCCGCCCGCGGAAGGATCGCCGGGAACGGATCGCCGCCATCCGGCGTCCGGCAGCGGCGTCGAGGAGTCCGGCGGATTGGAGCCAGTCGCGCCGGGCGGTCGTGCACGGCCCCCGACTCGGAGGGCCCGTCCGAGCGGTGGCCGTCCCGCACCCGTATCATCGGGGACGATGCGGGACGTGAGGGCACAACTGCCGCTCCGGATCGAGCCGACGGCCGTCGGCGGCCTCCTCGCCCTCGCCGCCCTCCTCCTCATCGGCGCCGCGGCCGTCGCCGGCATGACGACCCCGCCGAGCGCCGAACCCGCCGCTGCCGGGACCGTCCGCTCCGTCGACGCGGCCGGCCTCTACGTAGCGAACTGCGCGGCCTGCCACGGGCCCGCCGGCGAGGGGACGGCGAACGGGCCGAGCCTGCGCGGCGTCGGGGCCGCCTCCGTCGATTTCATGCTCCGGACGGGACGGATGCCGCTCCCCGCGCCCGGCGTCCCGATGACCCGCGGCCGGCCCGCCTTCAGCGAGGACGAAATCGCCGCCCTCGTCGCCTACGTCGCCGCCTTCGGGGGCGGGGGCGGCCCGGCGATCCCGGACGTCCAGGTGCGCCAGGGCGACGTCGCCCGGGGACGTGAGCTCTTCATCACGAACTGCGCCGCCTGCCACGGCGCCGGCGCCTCCGGCGATTCGGTTGGCGGCGGCTTCGTCGCCCCGCCGCTCCTCGGGGTCGACCCGAGGATCCTCGGCGAGGCGATCCGGACCGGTCCCGGCGTCATGCCGGTCTTCGACGAGGGGCAGCTCAGCCAGGCCGACGTCGACTCCATCGCCGCCTACCTCGCCTACCTCCGAACGAGTGAGGCGTCCCCGGGCGGCTTCCCGCTCGCCGGCGTCGGACCGGTCGCCGAGGGCTACGTCGCTTGGCTCCTCGGGGCGGGGCTCCTCGTCCTCGTCGCCCGCTGGACGGAGCGGAGGCGGCGCCGATGAGGGGACGACCGCGCCAGGCGCCGCCGCCCAACCCGCGGCTCGAACCGGGAGGCGTCGCGGGAGGCCCCCGATGAGCGACCGACGGATGGAGCGCCTCATCGCCGGGCTGTTCGGCCTCACGGCCCTGACCGGCCTCGCCCTCCTCGCCCTCTACGTCGCCGGCGGCGAGCCGCAACTCGAGGGCGTCCTCCTCGCCGTCTGCCTCGGCAGCCTCGGGGCCGGGATCATCCTCTGGTCCCAGACCCTCATGCCGGAACGGCACGTCGAAGAGCCGCGTCACCGGCTCGCCTCCGACCCGGGCGCTCGGGCCGCCCTCGCCGAGGCCATCGAGGAGGAGGCCGGCTTCACCCGGCGCCGCTTCCTCATCCGGATGCTCCTCACCGCCTTCGGGGGGCTCGCCGCCGCCCTCGCCATCCCCGTCTTCTCCCTCGGCCCGGCGCCCGGCCGGGAGCTCTTCACGACGAACTGGCGGCGGGGGAGCCGCCTCGTCGGCTTCGACGGCCAGCCCGTTCGGGCGAGCGACCTCGCCGTCGACGCGGTGACGACGGTCTTTCCCGAGGGCTACGCCGGCGACGCCCAGTCCCAGACGCTCCTCATCCGGGTCCCCGAGGGGCTCCTTCGACTCCCGCCCGACCGGGCGGCCTGGGCCCCCGACGGCTACGTCGCCTACTCGAAGGTCTGCACCCACGCCGGCTGCCCGGTCGGCCTCTACCGGGCCGCCGAGCGAAAGCTCATCTGCCCCTGCCACCAGTCCACCTTCGACGTCCTCGAGGGCGCCCGACCCGTCTTCGGCCCGGCCGGCCGGCCGCTCCCGCAGCTGCCGATCCAGATGCAGCCCGACGGGACGTTCGTCGCCCTCGGCGACTTCGAGGAACCGGTCGGGCCGGGCTTCTGGAACATGACCGAGGGCGGGGCGTGAGCGACATGGCGCCGACCCGACCGAGCCCCGCCCCCGAGCCGACCGCCCTCGACCGCCTCGTCGCCTGGCTCGACGAGCGGACCGGGATGGCCGACTTCGTCCGCTCCGCCCTCCGGAAGGTCTTCCCCGACCACTGGTCGTTCCTCCTCGGCGAAGTCGCCCTCTTCTGCTTCGTCGTCCTCGTCGCCACGGGCGTCTTTCTGACGTTCTTCTTCGCCGCCGACACGAGCCCCGTCGTCTACGACGGTCCCTACGCCCCGCTCCGGGGCGCCGAGGTCTCGGCGGCTTTCGACTCGGTCATGCGCCTCTCCTTCGAGGTCCGGGCCGGGCTCCTCATGCGCCAGATCCACCACTGGGCGGCCGTCGTCTTCATCGCCGCCATCGTCCTCCACGTGGCCCGGGTCTTCTTCACCGGCGCCTTCCGCCGGCCGCGCGAGATCAACTGGCTCGTCGGGTTCGGCCTCCTCGTCCTCGGCATGGCGGCCGGCTTCACCGGCTACTCGCTCCCCGACGACCTCCTCTCGGGGACCGGCCTTCGGATCGCCTACTCGGTTGCCCTCTCGATCCCCTTCGTCGGGCCGTGGCTCGCCTACCTGATCTTCGGCGGCGAGTTCCCGACCCGGGAGCTCATCGGCCGGCTCCACGTCTTCCACATCATGCTGATCCCGGCCCTCATGGTCGGGGCCGTCGGGCTCCATCTCGGGATCCTCTGGTTCCAGAAGCACACCCAGTACCCGGGGCCGGGCCGGACCGAGGCGAACGTCGTCGGGCGCCACTTCTGGCCGGGCCAGGTCTTCCGGTCCCTCGGCCTCTTCTTCTTGACGGCGGCCGTCCTCGCCCTCCTCGGTGGGCTCGTCCAGATCAACCCGGTCTGGGTCTACGGTCCCTTCGAGCCCTCGGCGGTCAGCTCGCCCGCCCAGCCCGACTGGTACATCGGCTGGCTCGAAGGTGCCCTCAGGCTCGGGCCGAACTGGGAGCCGACGATCTTCGGGGTGACGATCCCCTCCCCCTTCCTCCCCGGGGTCGTCCTCCCCGGCCTCCTCTTCACCGCCTTCGCCTTGTGGCCGTTCATTGAGCCGCGGCTGACCGGCGACCGGCGGGAGCACCACCTCCTCGACTACCCCTGGCAGGCGCCGCTCCGGCTGGCCCTCGGGACGGCTGCCCTGACCATCTTCGTCGTCTTGACCATCGCCGGCGCCAACGACGTCCTCGCCGTCTTCTTGAACGTCGAGGTCGAGGCGCTGACGAACGTCCTCCGGATCCTGCTCGTCGTCGCCCCGATCGTCGTCGGCGTCGTCGCCTACCGCCTCGCCGTCGAGCGCTCCCGGCGGCCGGCCGAAGCCGGGGCACCGAGCCCGGGCATCCGCCTCCGGCGGACCCCCGACGGCGGCTTCGAAGAGGTCGAGGAGGGGGCGTCATGAGGGGTCGCGTCGCCCGGATCGGCGCTGTCGGCGCCCTCGGCGCCCTCGCCCTCCTCGTCGGCGGTTGCCTCCCGACGGCCGCGACGGCCCAGGGCCGGGCCATCGCCGACCTCTGGACGGTCTTCCTCGTCCCGGCGATCGTCGTCGCCGCCATCGTCTGGGGCCTGGCGACGGTCGCGATCCTCCGCTTCCGCCGTCGCGGCGACGACGCGACGCTGCCGCCCCAGACCGAGGGGCACGCGGGCCTCGAGCTCCTCTGGACGAGCCTCCCGATCCTGACCGTCCTCGTCCTCTTCGCCTTCACGATGGTGACCCTCGGGCGGATCGAGGCTCGGGCCCCGGACGCCGTCGACGTGACGGTGACGGCCTTCCGCTGGCAGTGGCAGATCGAGTACCCGGCGGCCGGGATCACGATCACCGGGACGCCCGACCGACCGGCCGAGATGGTCGTCCCGGTGGGCCGCCCGGTCCACGTCACCCTCGTCGCCTCGGACGTCGCCCACGCCTTCTACGTGCCGGCCTTCCTCTTCAAGCGGGACGCGATCCCGGGCCGGACGACGAGCTTCGACCTCACCGTCGAGGAGCCGGGCACGTACCGCGGCCAGTGCGCCGAGTTCTGCGGCGCCTTCCACGACCAGATGCTCTTCAGCGTCCGCGCCATCCCGCCGGACGAGTTCGACCAGTGGCTCGCGGCGACCGCCCGAGCCGGAGCGACGACCCGATGACCACCCCCGAGACCTCCCCCTCGAGCGGCGCCCCGCACCCGGCCCCGCCCCACCCGGGCGAGGGCGGCCTCGGCGCCTGGCTGACGACGACCGATCACAAGCGGATCGGCCTCCTCTACATCACGACCTCCTTCGCCTTCTTCCTCGTCGGCGGCCTCCTGGCCCTCCTCATGCGGGCCGAGCTCGCCGAGCCGGGCCTCCAGCTCGCCGACCAGCAGACGTACAACGAGTGGTTCACGATGCACGGCACGATCATGCTGTTCCTCTTCGGGACACCGATGGTCGCCGGCTTCGCGAACTACATCGTCCCGCTCCAGATCGGGGCCGCCGACATGGCCTTCCCGCGCCTCAACGCCCTCTCCTACTGGCTCTTCCTCTTCGGCGGCTCCATCGTCCTCTCGGGCTTCCTGACGACCGGGGGCGCCGCCGCGGCCGGCTGGACCGGCTACGCGCCGCTCTCGAACGACGTCTACTCGGCGGGGGCCGGCCTCGATCTCTGGATCCTCGGCCTCGCCCTCGTCGGCTTCTCGACCGTTCTCGGGGCGGTGAACTTCATGGTCACGATCTACGGCCGCCGAGCCCCGGGGCTCGGGATGTTCCGGCTCCCGATCTTCACCTGGAACATCCTCGTCACCTCGGCCCTCATCCTCTTCGCCTTCCCGCCGTTGACGGCCGCCTTCGCAATGCTCCTCATCGACCGCCGCCTCGGGGGTTCCTTCTTCGAGCCGGCCCTCGGCGGCGACGCGGTCCTCTGGCAGCACATCTTCTGGTTCTTCGGCCACCCCGAGGTCTATATCCTCATCCTCCCCTTCTTCGGGGTCGTGACCGAGATCATCCCGGTCTTTGCCCGCAAGCCGGTCTTCGGCTACCGGGCCTTCGTCGGGGCGACGATCGCGATCGCGAGCCTCTCGATGGCGGTCTGGGCCCACCACATGTTCACGACCGGGGCCGTCAGCCTCCCGTTCTTCTCGATCATGTCGTTCGCCATCGCCGTTCCGACGGGGATCAAGTTCTTCAACTGGATCGCCACGATGTGGGGCGGGCGGCTGAGCTTCGAGACGCCGATGCTCTGGGCGATCGGCTTTCTCTACCTCTTCCTCCTCGGCGGGATCAGCGGGATCATGCTCGCCTCCCCGCCCCTGGACTTCCAGTTCCAGGACACGTACTTCGTCGTCGCCCACTTCCACAACACGCTGATCGGGGGGACGGTCTTCGCCATCTTCGCCGGGATCTACTACTGGTTCCCGAAGATGACCGGACGCTTCCTTTCGGAGCGGCTCGGCCGACTTCACCTGGCGCTCTGGGTCGTCGGCTTCACGCTGACGTTCCTGCCGCAGTACCAGCTCGGGCTCGACGGGATGCCGCGGCGGATCGCCGACTACCCGGCTGTCCCCGGCTGGGCGGAGCTCAACCTCCTCTCGACGGCGGGGTCGCTCGTCCTCGGCCTCGGGACGCTGCCGTTCCTCGTCGCCGTCTGGCGGGCCCTCCGGCAACCGGCGACGGCGCCCGACGATCCCTGGGGCGGCTACACCCTCGAATGGGCGACGAGCTCGCCGCCGCCCCACCACAACTTCCGGCGCCTCCCGCCGATCCGCTCGACGCGGCCGGTCTTCGACTGGCGGATCACCCAGACCCGGGCCGCGGTCGGCGAGAGCGGCGGCGGCGGAGGGCGACGGTGAGGCTCATCGGGATCGTCCGCTCGATCCTCTGGAGCGGCCCGGAGGAGGTCCGCTTCTTCGGTCGGATCGCCCTCTACGCCCTCGTCGTCGGGGTCGTCTACTGGTTCCTCACGTACGAGACGGCCGGCACGATCCTCCTCATCGGCTTCGGGCTCTGCGCCCTCTTCGCCAGCCTCGTCCTCGGGCACGGGACCCGGGGGGTGGCCGAGCAGGGGAGCCGAGGGCCGGCAGCCTCGCCGGCGGCGGGCGGGCCCGATCCCGAGCGGCCCCTCGTCGACGAATCCGGCCGCCTCCCCGCCCCGGGGCTCGCGCCCCTCGGGATGGGCTTTGGTCTGGCGATGGCCGCCCTCGGGATCGCCTTCGGGCCGTGGCTCGTCCTCGCCGGGCTCGTCCTCGTCGCCTGGGCCGGCTGGGGCTGGCTGCGGGCGGCGATGGCCGAACACGCCGCGGTCGCAGCCGAGGACGCGCCGCGGGTGCCCGGCACGGCGGCGACGGCGGCGGGCCGC
>JBHOQO010000093.1:0-15127 GCA_042408925.1 Chloroflexota bacterium
GCGGCCCCGGCGGCCCCGGCGGACGCGAACCCGGGAACCGCGGGCGGCTCCGGGGCGTCCGGTGGCCATGCGACCGAACCCCGATGACGCCGCGCCCCGCCGGGTTCGACCGGCGACGGCCGGTGTTGCCCTCGCCCTCGCCGTCGCCCTCGGCCTCGGCGGCTGCGTCGGTGCTGCGAGCCCGAGCGCGCCCCCTGAGGCGACCGGCAGCCCCCTGCCCTCCCCCACGGCGACCCCGTCCGGCAGCGACGAGCCTCCTCCGGGATCGCCGTCCGAGCGCCCGGCAGCCTCGGTCCCGGCCGGCGCCGCCACGCTCCCGCCGAGCGGGGCGCCGGTGACCGGCGAGGTCCCCGAGGCGGTCCTCGCCTCCATCCTCGAGGACGCGGCCCGGCGGACCGGTGCCGACCCGGCGACGGCGAAGGTCGTCCGGGCGGAGGCGGTGACCTGGAGCGACGGGTCCCTCGGCTGCCCGGAGCCCGGGATGTTCTACACCCAGGCCCTCGTCGACGGCTACTGGGTCGTCGTCGAGCTCGGCGGTGTGACCCTCGACTACCGGGTCGGATCGCGCGGCGCCTTCCGCCTGTGCGAGCAGCCGTCCCCGGGGGCGCCCTGACCGACGGCCCGGGACCGACCGGGCGGGTGCCGGCTCGGCGATCCGGCGCCCGACCCGGCGACCCGCCTCCGGTCGCGCCCCTTACGGCGCCACGAGGACCCGGATCGCCTCCCGGCCCGCCGGCGCACCGCCCCGGTGATCGCCGCGCGAGGCGTTCTGGACGAGGAGGAGCCCCGATTCGGTCGGGTTCGTCCCGCTCGGCCCGAAGTCGAGGACGGTCAGCGTCGCCGAGCCGAAGGGCGCCACGTCGCCCGACCCGAAGCCGTCCGAGCCGATGATCCCGAGGTACCGCTCGCCGAGCGGCGCGACCCGGATCCCCGTCACGCTGTCGGTCACCGTCCCGCTGTAGTAGTTGTCGAAGGCCTCGACGTCGAGGTCCATCGCGACCCCGAAGTCGGCCGCCGTCCGGCCGATCTGCTCGCCGCAGAACAGGAGGATCGTGTTCGCATCGTTCGTCCCGTGGTCGGCGAAGAAGAAGGCCGAGACCTCGTCCGTCGCCAGGTTCGCGACCCAGGTCACGGCTCGGGCGTCGGCGAGGCCGTTGAGCGGGCCGTTGAAGGCGACGTAGTCGGGCTCCCCGTCGAGGTTCGTGTCGATGAAGACGTCAAACTCGGCCGGGAAGGCGCCCATGACCGTCCGCTCCCAGGTGTTCACGGCGACGGCGTAGACGAACGACGCCTGAGCCGAGCAGAAGCCGGCCGGGACCGGGTACGTCTGGACGCCGATCGATTTGAGATCGACGACGGCGACGTTGCCGCCCCGGCGACCGGGCGGCAGGTTCGGGCTCGTCGCGACGAGGGAGTAGATGTCGACGGCGGCGGGACCGACCCCGCGGTTCCGGAGCGTCGTCGTCCCGGCCGGGAAGCCGAGGGCCTCGCCCGTGATCGGGACCGTCGCCGGGCGCGCCTCGAGGTCGGACGAGAGCCGCGGCAGGACCTGCCAGGCGAGGTGGACGGGATCGGCGTCGTCGGCGCTCGTCCCGAGCTCGTTCAGCCAGATGTAGCCGTCGTACTCCAAGGCGTCGAGGAGCCGGGCGGCGAGGGCGTTCGGGCCCGAATCGAGGGTCCAGGGGGCGAGCTTCGAGCCGTCGATGGTGAGCCGGACGGTGAACTGGGCCGTCCCCCGGGCCGGGACCCGGATCCGGCTCGGGACGCTGATCCGGACGGCACCGCTCGCCGCGTCGTCGGCGTAGCGGAACGTGGCGCTGACCGCGAACGTCCGGGTCCGGTTCGTGTAGTTGCGGACTCGGACGGTCCGGGACAGGGTTGTCTTCGCCCGGTAGGCGTCGACGAAGCCGAAGGAGACGGCCCCGGCACCGGTCGAGCGATCCCAGGCCGCGATCGGGGCGGCCAGGGCCCGGTCGACCCGGACCTCGCCGCCGCCGATCCGGGTGATCGGGGCGAGGTACCCGGGCATCGTCGCCGCGTTGTTCGTGATGTCGGTCTCGGCCGTGTTCATGAGGAGCGCCTTGAGCTCACCGATCGGGCGCTTCGGGAAGGCCTGCCGGAGAAGCGCGGCCGCCCCGGCGACCATCGGCGTCGCCCCGGACGTGCCCCCGAAGGCGGCCGTGCCGGTCCCCGTCCCGGCAACCGCCGAGACCGAGGCCCCGGGCGCCCCGATCTCGGGCTTGATCAGGTTGTCGGGGGTCTGCGGGCCGCGCGCCGACGAGCCGACGACGCTCCCGACGAGCGGCGTCGAGACCGTCCCGACGCTGACCGAGACCGTCTGCCCACCAGCGAGCTGGGCCTTCATGGCGCTACTCAGCGACTGCTGGATGACGAGGGTCGGGACGAAGGTGTCGCCGCCGCCGTAGGAGAACGAGATGGGATCGCCCGGGGCGACGAGCCCGATGAGGACGGCGATGGCCCCCGCCTTCGCCGCGCGGTCGACCTTCAGGCTGACGTTGCAGGCCCCGCGGTCGATGAGGGCGACCTTGCCGGCCGGGTCCGCCAGGTACGGGTCGGCGCCCGGCTGGCCCTCGACCGAGCCCGCCGGGCAGCCGCGGCCGACGAAGACGACGTCGCCGGCGAAGCCCGACCCGACGGGTGCCCAGTCGACGGTCGCCGTGTTCGGGTACGTCCCGGCGATCGCCGGCGGCGCCGTCACGACGAGCGGGAAGGCGACGGCCGAGGGGACGTTCGTCTGGGCGACGGAGAGCGCCGTCCGGGCGTTGGCCGGAGTCCCGGCGACCCACGGCTTGTCGCCGCCGTTGCCGGCCGCGGCGACGGTGAGGACGCCGAGCCGCGAGGCGAGATCGACGGCCAAGGAGAGATCGTCCTCGAAGGCCGAGCCGTAGTCCGAGCCGAGCGACATGTTGATGATGTCGACCCGGTCCTTCGTCCGACCGTCGCCGTTTGGATCGAGGGCGAAGTCCATCCCTTCGAGGAGGGCGAGCCCCGAGCAGGCCGAATCGACAGCCGAGCAGACCTTGACGGCGTAGAGCGAGACATCGGGGGCGACCCCCTTCGTCCCGCCGATGATGTCGGCGACGTGGGTCCCGTGGCCGTTGAAGTCGATGGGATCGGGGTCGGGATCCTCGATGCCGTCGCCACCCGGCCAGGACTCCCCGACGAAGTCGTAGCCGCCGACGACCTTCGCCGTCGGGAAGAGGCCGTCGAGGGTCGTGTTCCGCGGATCGGAGGGTCCGGTCCCGTAGGCGGCCTCGTAGGCGGCGAGGGTCCCGGGCCCGCCCAGGGCGGCGTGGGTGTAGTCGATGCCGGTGTCGAGGACGGCGACCCGGACCCCCTTGCCCGTGTACCCGGCGGCCTGAACGGCCGTCGCCCCGATGTAGGGGACCGTCTCCGAGAGGGCGAGCTCGTAGTCCTTGATCGGCTTGATCGAGACGACGCTCGGGTCGCGGGCCAGATCGTCGAGGGCCGAGGCATCGATCCGGAGCCCGACGACGTTCGTCGCCACCGCGGTTCGACCGAGGACCCGGGCGTTCCGGTCCGCCTTCCTTGCGGCGGCGATGACGCCGTCCTGCTGGCGGCGGACGGCGGCCTTCTGGTTCGCCTCGGCGGCCTCGCCCTGGTCGGCGACGGCCCCGGCGGGCGGGGCGGCGAGGCGGACGGCGACCCGCTGGGGTCCGCGCGCGTTTCGGAGGCTCGCGTGGAGCTTCGTCAGGGCGGGGTCGGTCCGGTGGAGCGGCCGGTCGAGCCGGGCATCGAGGACGCTCGCCGGGAGCGGCCGTTCGGGCCGGGGCGGATCGGCGGCCAGGGCACCGGCCGGCGCGACGACCGTCCAGACCAGGGCAACGACCGTGACGAGGATCACGAGCCGACGAGCCATCGTTCCCTCCTCCGCTGTCGGTCCGGCGCGCTGCGCCGGCGAACGGTGGGCACGGGCCGAGAGCCCGACGTCGGCTCGACGCGAAACCCCCGGCGGCCGTGGCGTGGTTGTGGCCATGACGCTACCCGCCGGTTCGCCCCCCGTCAATCGGGTGCCCACCCGATGCGACGGTCCGGCCGTGCATGGCCCCCCGACCGGGTCAGCGACGAGCAAAGAATGCGGTGCGTCGGCGCACCGCGGGTTCGGATCGCCGCGGCGCACCGCCCGGCTCGGTTTACCGCGTCCGCGGGAAGCCGAGGTCGACCTTGCTCGTCCCCGGGTCCGGCCAGCGGGCCGTCACGACCTTGGCCCGGGTGTAGAACTGGATCCCCTCGGGACCGTACATGTGGAGGTCGCCGAAGAGCGACGCCTTCCAGCCGCCGAAGCTGTAGTAGGCGACGGGGACCGGGATCGGGACGTTGATGCCGACCATCCCGACGTTCACGTCGAACTGGAACTGGCGGGCCGCGCCGCCGTCGCGGGTGAAGATCGCCGTCCCGTTCCCGTACGGGTTGTCGTTGATGAGCCGGACCGCCTCCTCGTACGTGTCGACCCGGACGACGGTCAGGACCGGCCCGAAGATCTCGTCGCGGTAGCAGCGCATCTCGGGGCGGACCCGGTCGATGAGCGAGGGGCCGAGGAAGAAGCCCTGCCCGGCCCGATGGAGCGGGTGCTCGCGGCCGTCCTCGACGACCGTCGCCCCCTCCGCCGGCGCGGTCTCCAGGTACGAGGCCACCTTGGCGAGGTGCTCCGGCGTGATGAGCGGCCCCATCTGGGCCTCGGGGTCCGTGCCCGGGCCGACCCGGACCTTCGGGATCCGAGCCCGAACCGCCTCGATCAGGGGGTCGGCGACCTTGCCGACGGCGACGACCGTGGCGATCGCCATGCAGCGCTCCCCGGAGCTGCCGTAGCCGGCCGAGACCGCCGCGTCGGCGGCCATGTCGAGGTCCGCGTCGGGGAGGACGAGCATGTGGTTCTTCGCCCCGCCGAGGGCCTGGACCCGCTTGCCGTGCTTCGTCCCCGTCTCGTAGATGTAGCGGGCGATCGGGGTGCTGCCGACGAAGCTGACGGCCGCCACGTCGGGGTGCTCGAGGAGCCGATCGACGGCGACCTTGTCGCCCTGGACGACGTTGAAGACGCCGTCCGGGAGGCCGGCTTCCTTCAGGAGCTCGGCGAGGAAGATCGAGGCCGAGGGGTCCTTTTCGGACGGCTTGAGGACGAAGGTGTTCCCGCAGGCGATGGCGTTCGCGAACATCCACATCGGGACCATCGCCGGGAAGTTGAAGGGGGTGATCCCGGCGACGACCCCGAGGGGCTGGCGGATCTGGTAGACGTCGATCCCGGTGCTCACCTGCTCGCTGAAGCCGCCCTTGAGGAGGTGCGGGATCCCGCAGGCGAACTCGAGGTTCTCGAGACCGCGGGCGACCTCGCCGAGGGCGTCGGAGGGGACCTTGCCGTGCTCGGCGGTGAGGATCGCGGCGATGTCGTGCTTGTGGGCCTCGACGAGGTTTCGGATTCGGAAGAGGATCTCGGTCCGGCGCGAGAGCGACGTCGCCCGCCAGGCGGGGAAGGCGGCCTTCGCGGCGGCGACGGCCGCGTCGACCTCCTCGACGGTGGCGAAGTCGACGTGCCGGGCGACGGCGCCGGTGGCGGGGTTGTAGACGGGGCCGGATCGGCCGGAGGTGCCGGCCACGCGGCGGCCGGCGATCCAGTGGGGGACGCGCTCGTCCGCCGGCGGAACGTCGCGGCGAACGGCGGGCTCGAGGACCTGGGTCATGGCGCTCCCTCTCGTCGTCAGGCGTGGGTCGGGGGTGGGACGGCTCGGGCGCCCCTGCGACCCGACGAGGCGATTAGGGTACCGCGATTCGGCGGCGCCGGCGAGTGCCGATGCGGCGACCGCACCGCGGCGGTCGGCGTCACTTGCTCCGGGTCAGCCGCCGGGTGTTCCCGGGCCGCCGGGTGTTCCCGGGCCGCCGGGCGCTCCCGGGCTGCCGGACGCTCCGGGGCCGCCGGACGCTCCCGGGCTGCCGGGTGGCCACCCCTCGCCCGATCCCTCGCCGGCGCTTCGCCGCCACGAGCGGAGGGCGTCGGGCGCGGGCCAGCGGAGCGTTCGGCTTCGCGCCTCCGCCGGCCCCTCGACGCGCCGGCCGAGGCGCCGCCCGACGAGGACGAAGGCGACGGCGCAGCCGGCGGCGATCCCGAGGTCGAGGAGCTGGTTCGCCCGGAACGGGCCGAGGACGACGGGGTCCCGCCAGGTGACGGCGACGCCGACCCGGGCGAGAGCCCAGGCGCCGAGGGCAACGAGGAGGAGCCGGCCGTCGCGCCGCTCGAAGGCACCGAGCCCGAGACAGCCGACGAGGACGAGGAGGAGGAGGCCGACGGCGGCCGCCTCGAGGAGCTGGCTCGGGATCGACGGCACGCCCGGGGCGAGGGAGCCCCACGGACCGGGGCCGAGATAGGCGGTCGCCCACGGGGCGTCGCTCGAGGCCCCCTGGCCGCTCCCGCCGAGGGCCATGGCGACCTTGCCGAGGGCGAGGAGACCGAGGACGGGCACGGCCGCGACGTGGGCCCAGCGACCGACCGGCGCCTCGAGGAGCCGGGCGACGTAGGCGCCGGTCGCAAGACCGCCGACGACGCCGAGGGAGAGGGCGAGGGCACCCTGGGCGGGATCGGCGGCCGCGGCAGGGTTCGCCAGGTAGTAGTCGAGGTGGAGGAGGACGTAGCCGAGGCGGCCGCCGAGGACGGCCCCGGGAACGATCCCGAGGGCGATGAAGAGGAGGTCGTCGAGGCGGAGGCGATCGAGCTCGTCCGCCGCCGGGGTCCGACGGGCGAGGAGGGCCACGCCGAGGAGCCCGCCGAAGATCGCGGTCGCGAGGGCGAGGGTCTCGAGCCGGACGGCGAGGTCACCGAGCCGCAGCGTGGGGTCGAACTGGAAGGCGAGGGCCGCGATCGGCACGGTCGTCGAGTGTATCGGCTGCCGGGGGCCGGCCGGCGCCCGGGTTCGTGCCGGGCCGGAGGCGCGGAAGGGAGCGTCCCGGGTGTCACTTCCGCGACACTTCGAGTGTCGGCCCGGTGCTCGCCCGTGGGGCGGGAAGCGCCGATCCTTTCCGTGGGCGGTCGTCGCGCCCGGACGTCTCCGTCCCCGCAGTTCGGCCGGGATCCCGGCCCCAGGGGGGAGGGCCGGGCGCCGGGCCGGACGCCGGCAGCGAGGCACGACGGACCGCCCAGGGGGGACGGGCCGGGCCACCGCTCCGAACGGTGCCCGGACCGGGCACCCGCCGCACAGTTCTCGGGGTGACGACGAGGGCCCCGGCATCGGCCGGGGCCCTCGGGCGTCGGGCGCCGGTGGGGGGAGGCCGGCGCCCCGGTGGGACTGCTGCGTTACGGGGCGACGTGCGCCCAGTACGCCAAATGGTACTCGACGTCGCCCGGTCCCGCCAGGACGAGCCAGCCCTGGACCACCGAGCCGAGCGGGAGCCCAGCCTTCACGGTGATCGTCAGCTCCTTCGTCTCGCCGGGGCCGAGGGAGAAGGTCGAGGGGAAGTCGATCCGGGTGTCCCCGGTCGAGATCGAGCCACCGTTGAAGGCGGCCCCGAGCGAGCCGCCAGCGGGCGTGAACTTCCAGGCCTCGACATCGAACGTGATCGGCGAGCCGCTCGTGTTCGTGACCGCGATCGACATCGAGGTCGGGGTGGTCCGGGAGGCGTCGATCTTCCCGAAGCTCGCCGAGACCGGGTCGAAGAAGACGGTCGCGTTCGCCGCCTCGGTCAGGTTCTCGCGCCCGCCGCCCTGGGCCATCGGCCCGACCGTCGTCGCGGCATTCCAGGCGTTCCGGACGACGAGATCGGCGGTGTTGACCAAGGCCGACTTCACCTGGGCCGGCGTCCAGTCGGGATGGAGCCCGAGGAGGACCGCCGCCGACCCGGCAATGTGCGGGGTCGCCATCGAGGTGCCCTGGAAGAAGGCCCAGGTCCCCTCCCCGCCGCAGGGCTGGTTCTTCTCGGCGAAGCTGCAGGGGATCGAGCTGAGGACGTTCACCCCGACCGAGGTGAGATCCGGCTTCACCGCCTCGTCGACGAAGGTCGGACCCTGGCTGCTGAAGCCGGCGAGGATGTCGCCGTTCGCCGTGATGAACTCGCTGAAGGTCGCGCTCACCGTGACCGTCGCCGGAGCGGCGGCCCGCAGGGCGTCCCCTTCGGCCTTCCCGACCATGACGGCCGGCAGGTCGTCGCCGCCGGCGCCGTCCTTCGCCATCGCCGACGGGTCGCCCGCGACGTTGTTCCGGACGATGACGCCCTTGTAGCCGGCAGCGATGGCGCTCCGGACCTTCGTGCTGAAGGTGCAGCCGCCGCGGGTCACGAGGACGAGCTGATTCGAGGTCGTCGCGTTCGGAAGCCCGGTGCAGGCGTCGCTGAGCCCGCCTGAGCCACCCGAAATGAAGAGATCGAACGTCCCGTCCGGGAGCGGCTTGAAGTCGCCGACCGCTGCCCCGATCGTCGTCGGGCCGTCGCCGTAGCCGATCGGCTGGCCGACGAAGTGATCGTTCGAGCTCGCCCCGACGGTGATGACGTTCCGAGCCCGCCCCGGCGACTCGACCGTGAAGGGCCCCGGACCACTGTTCCCGGCCGCGACCGCGACGACGACCCCCGCCTCGGCCGCCGCATCGAGGCCCATGGCGAGGAGGTCGTTGTTGCCGCGGTAGCCGCCGCCGAGGGAGAGGTTGAGGACGTCCATGCCGTCGCCGACGGCCGCCTCGACGGCGTTCAGGATGTCCTCGCTCCGGGCGCTCGCGACGTTGCCCGGGAAGACGTTGTAGTTGCCGAGCCAGGCCCCGGGGGCGATCCCGGACAGATCGTCGATGGTGACGCCGTGGACGAGGGCGGTCTTGCCGGTGACACCGGCGATCGTCCCGGCGACGTGGGTCCCGTGCTCCTGGACGGCCTTCGCGTCGAGCCCCTGGACCTTCGCCTTGTTGTAGAAGACCTTGGCGACGATGACCTTCGGGCTGACGTACTTGCAGTTCGTGTCGGGCTGGTGGCTACTGCTGTCGGCGGCGTCGCACTTCGGGAACCCGTCCGGGTAATCGAAGCCCGTCGGATCGAAGAAGGGGTGGTTCTGGTCGATTCCGGTGTCGATGACGCCGACCTTGACCCCGGCGCCGGCCGCCGCCCGGCCGCCGGCCGCCGTCCAGGCTCCCTCGGCGTTGATGAGCTTGTAGCTCTCGCTCATGAGCGGCCGGTAGAGGGCGTTGTACTCGACGGTCAGGACGTCGGCGTTCTGGCGGAGCTTGCCGATCGCCGCCCCGTTCAGGGAAACGGCGACGCCATTGAGGACCGTGTAGTACTCGGAGGTGATCTTCGCGCTCGGGACGTTCGTGCGGAGCCAGGCAGCGAAGGCGTCGTGCTCCTGCTTGAGGTACCCGAGGTACTTCTTGGCGGCCGCGCTGTTCGGGTTGAGCTTGCCCCGATCGGGCCGCGTCTTCTCGTAGCCGAGGATCTTGCCGTCGTACGTCGCGAGCGGATCGGCTCGGAGCACGACGATCGCCGAGCTCGTGTCGAGGTCGGCGCTGCCGGACTGGCCGCTCTTCGGCTGCGCCCCGACGACGGCGCCGGCCGGGCCGAGGGCGAGCAGGAAGGCAACGAGCAGGGGGGCGAGTCGTCGGACCATCCGTCCTCCTCCGCGGGCGCGATCACCCGCGCACAGCGCTCCCCCGGCCGTGCGGTCGAAGTGGTACGGAAGCGTACCACCGGACCGGACGAACGGACGATGGCGATCCGGCCTCCGAGACCCCGAACCGGTGCCCGCCAGCACCGCAATGTCGCCCGTCGCGCCGTGCGGCCGCCACCGGAGCGATCCCGGTGTTGGCAGCCGTCAGACCGGGAGGCGCTCGACGAGCTCGCGGACCGCGGCCGCCGACCGCTCGAAGGCGGCCCGCTCCTCGGCGTTCAGCTCGATCTCGAAGACCCGCTCCATGCCGCCGGCCCCGAGGACGCACGGGACGCCGACGAAGAGGTCGCGGATCCCGAACTCGCCCTGGAGGTAGACGGCGCACGGGAGGACCCGCTTGCGATCGAGGAGGATCGCCTCGACCATCTCGAAGGTCGCCGCCGCCGGGGCGTAGAAGGCGGAGCCGGTCTTTAGGAGCGAGACGATCTCCGCCCCGCCGTTCGCCGTCCGCTCGACGAGGGCGGCGATCCGCTCCGGCGGGAGAAGCTCCGTGATCGGGACGCCGGCGACCGTCGAGTAGCGCGGCAGCGGCACCATCGTGTCGCCGTGGCCGCCGAGGACGAAGGCGTGGGTGTCCTCGACCGAGACCCCGAGCTCCATGGCGATGAAGGTCCGGAAGCGGGCCGAATCGAGGACACCGGCCATCCCGATGACCCGCTCGCGCGGGAAGCCCGAGGCCCGCATCGCGACGTGGCACATCGCGTCGAGGGGATTCGTGACGACGACGAGGATCGCGTTCGGCGAGACGGCCGCCGCCTGCTCGACGACGGAACGGACGATCCCGGCGTTCGTGGCGAGGAGCTCGTCGCGGCTCATCCCGGGCTTGCGGGCGATCCCCGAGGTGACGACGACGATATCGGACCCGGCGGTTTCGGCGTAGTCGTTCGTGCCGACGATCCGGGCGTCGTGGCCGACGACCGGTGCCGCCTCGGCGAGGTCGAGGCCCTTGCCCTGGGGCAGCCCCTCGACGATGTCGACGAGGACGACGTCGGCGAGCCCGGCCTCGGCGATCCGCTGGGCCGTCGTCGCCCCGACGTTCCCGGCTCCGATGACGCTGACCTTCCGACGACCCATGCTTCGCTCCTTTCGCGTCTTTTCGTGTCCGTTCCCGCCGACGCCCGGTCAGTCGACCCGCGGCCCCGCGGCCCGGACCGCCGCCGAGACGCCGTCGTGGTAGTGCTCGAAGTTCTCGGCAAACATCCGCGCGAGCCGCTTCGCCTGGGCGTCGTAGGCCTCGGGATCGAGCCACGTCTGGCGCGGCTGGAGCACTTCGGCCGGGACGTCGGGGCAGGCCGTCGGGACCTCGACCCCGAAGATCGGGTCGATGACCGTCGGGACGTCGTCGAGGAGCCCGTTCAGGGCGGCCCGGACCATCTGCCGGGTGTGGTTGATGTTCATCCGGTGGCCGACCCCGTAGGGGCCGCCGGTCCAGCCGGTGTTCACGAGCCAGACTGGGGTCCGATACCGCTCCAGGCGCTCGGCGAGCATCCGGGCGTACTCACCGGGATGGCGGGGCAAGAACGGGGCCCCGAAGCCGGCCGAGAAGGTCGCCCGCGGCTCGGTCACCCCGACCTCGGTCCCGGCGAGCTTTGCCGTGTAGCCGCTGATGAAGTGGTACTGGGCCTGGTCCCGGCTGAGGCGGCTGATCGGCGGCAGGACCCCGAAGGCGTCGGCGGTCAGGAAGACGACGTTCTTCGGGTGGCCGGTCATCCCCGTCTCGTCGGCGTTGCCGATGAAGTGGAGCGGGTAGGCGCCCCGGGTGTTCTCGGTATAGCGCTCCGAATCGAGGTCGAGCTCGCGGGTGACCGGGTCGATGTCGACGTTCTCGAGGACGGTCCCGAAGCGCTTCGTCGTGGCGAAGATGTCGGGCTCGTACATCGGCGAGAGGCGGATGGTCTTGGCGTAGCAGCCGCCCTCGAAGTTGAAGAGGCCGTCCGGCCCCCAGCCGTGCTCGTCGTCACCGACGAGCCGCCGCTCGGGATCGGCCGAGAGGGTGGTCTTGCCGGTCCCCGAGAGGCCGAAGAAGACGGCCGGGTCGCCACGCCGACCGACGTTCACCGAGCTGTGCATCGGCAGAACGCCCTCGTCGGGGAGGAGGTAGTTCATGACCGTAAAGGCGCTCTTCTTGATCTCGCCGGCGTACCGGGTCCCGACGATGATGATCTCCATCCGCCGCAGATGGAGGAGGATCGCCGTCCCGGTTCGGGTTCCTTCGGTGACCGGGTCGGCCCGGAAGGACGGGACGTTGAGGATCGTGAAGTTCGGGCGGAACGTGGCGAGATCCTCGGCCGGCGGGCGGCGGAAGAGGTTCCGGGCGAAGATGCTCGCCCAGGCCGTCTCCGTGTAGACGCGGAGCGAGCGACGGTGAGCGGGGTGGGCGCCGATGTAGCAGTCCTGGGCGTAGAGGGTCTTGTCGGCGACGTACTCGAGGAGCCGGGCCCGGAGGCGGAGGTAGTGCTCCTCGCTGATCGGCTGGTTGATCTCGCCCCACCAGATCTTCGCCTCGGACGAGGGCTCCCGGACGACGAACTTGTCCTTCGGGGAGCGGCCGGTGTGCTCGCCGGTCCGGACGACGAGGGGGCCGTTGGCGGCGAGGAGCCCTTCGCCGGCCCGGATGGCGTGCTCGTAGAGCTCGGCGGTGGAGAGGTTGACGTGAAGGGTCCGGCCGATTCGCTCGGTCTCGGCGGTGGTAGCCGGAGAGGGTGCCTCCGTCTGCGGCATCTGGCTCGACCTCCTGCGCGGGCATCCGTGGTGGTCCACGACCGGCCGCGCGTACCGTCGCCGGGCTCGGGTGCTCGGATCTCGGCGACGGAGTCGGCTTCCGCAGTCGAGGTTTCATCATACGCCAGGAGGCACGGCGTTTGCCACCCCCGGGATTCCGCCGCTCGCTCCCAACGTCCGTGCCAGGCGGGGGTGTGCGCCCGGTGCACGTTCTGGAGGTCCTCCCGGCCGCCGAGGCGGCCAGCCTGTCGGTTCTGTGCATGGGATGCACGCGGTTTACAGGTCGGCGGCCGACGGGCGGACGGGGTGTCGAATTCGTGCCCGGGGTGCACGCGGACGGGCGCATCGGGGCCCGGGGCCGACGAAGATGTGCACCCCGTGCACGCCGCCGCCGGAAGCGTGCACCGGGTGCACGAACGCGGCAGGGGAGCCGGCCCGACGCTCGGATGCGGGCGACGGCCGACGCTCGGACGCGGGCGACGTCCGGTCCACACACGGGCGTGGGCGGCGCCCGGCGGACGCTCGGAGCCGGGGCGGTGCCGCTCCGGGGCACCCGCCCCCTACGCCGCGTCGAGGGCCCCGGCGAGATCGGCGACGAGATCGGCGGCCGCCTCGATCCCGACCGAGAGCCGGACGAGCGCCGCCGGGACCTCGAGGCTCGACCCGGCGACCGAGGCATGGGTCATCGCCGCCGGCAGCTCGATGAGCGACTCGACGCCGCCGAGCGATTCGGCGAGGGCGAAGATCCGCGTCCCCTCGCAAACCCGCCGAGCGCGCTCCTCGGCCGACCGCCCGTGGCGGCCGCCCGCCGCCGGCACGAAGGCAACCATCCCGCCGGGCGCCCGCATCTGGCGCGCCGCGACCGCCGCCCCGGGGTGGGCATGCGGCCCCTCGGCGAGCCCCGGGTAGTGGACCGCCGCGACGTCGGCCCGGCCGGCGAGGAAGCGGGCGACGGCCGTCGCGTTCGCGACGTGGCGCTCCATCCGGACGGCGAGGGTCCGCAGACCCCGGAGGACGAGATAGCAGTCGAAGGGGCCGGGGACGGCGCCGGCCGCGTTCTGGAGGAAGCGGAGCCGCTCGGCGACGACCGGCTCGTTCGTCACCGCGATCCCCCCGACGACGTCGGAGTGGCCGCCCAGGTACTTCGTCGAGGAGTGGACGACGACGTCGGCCCCAAGCGCCAGGGGTTGCTGGAGGGCGGGCGAAGCGAAGGTGTTGTCGACGACGAGCACGGGGCGCTCCCCTCGGGCACCCCGGCGGTTACGGAGGGCGGCCGCGACGGCGGCGATGTCGACGATCCGGAGCTGGGGGTTCGTCGGCGTCTCGAGCCAGACGAGGCGGGTCCGAGGGCCGAGCACCCCTCGGAGCGCCGCCGCGGGATCGCCGGTGAGATCGACGAAGCGGCTCTCGATCCCCCGCGGCCGGGCGACGGCGGTCAGGTAGCGGTACGTCCCGCCGTAGACGTCGTCGACGGCGACGACCTCCTCGCCCGGCCCGACGAGCTCGAGGACGGCCGCGGTCGCCGCCGAGCCCGAGGCGAAGGCGATCCCGAAGCGCCCACCCTCGAGGGCCGCGACGGCCCGCTCCAGGCGGTCACGGGTCGGGTTTCCGGTCCGGCTGTACTCGTAGCCGCCGCGGGGCCGCCCGACCCCGTCCTGGCGGAACGTGCTCGCCGTGACGATGGGCGGGGCGACGGCCCCGGTCGACGGGTCGGGCTCCTGGCCGGCATGGACGGTGAGGGTGTCGAACTCGAGCGGGTGATCGATCGGGGCGTCGTCGTGCATGGGCGTATCTTCGCACCACGACCACCGGCCGGTTGGGACGCCCGGCCCGCCGCGTCAGCCGGCGAGAGGATCGCGCCAGCGCAGTCCCGGATACCGGGCGAAGTCGCGATCCGCCGTGAGGAGCTCGAGGCCCCACTCGATGGCGAGGGCTGCCAGATCCGCATCGGGGACGTGGTTGCCGGCTGCCCGGCCAGCCTCGAGCAGCGAGGCGAGGATCGCTCGGTGGCGCTCGGTCGGGACCGGGATCCAGACATTCGGTCGGTCGAGCCACCCCTCGACGATCGACCAAGCGGCTCCGATCCCGAGCGGGCGCTCGAGCGCCCGCGGATGCGTCGAGATCCGGACAAAGGCGAGGATCGACGGCCACGGAATTCCAACATGGTCGACCTCGCTGAGGAGCCGCCGCCACCAGGTTCGCGCCTCCTCGTGCCGATCGAAGCCTCGATGGTGAGCCCAGATCAGCAGGTTGGCGTCGAGGAGCGGCCCCGGCCCGGCCAGCGCCGATCGAGCCCGGTCAGCCACGCTCCAGGCGCTCGAGGGCCGCCGCGACGTCGGTCACGTCGACGAGGGGCCGCCCGCTGTCGACCTCCGGCGGTTCGTAGGGCGGAAGCGCGACGGGCCGTCGCTCGGCAAGGAGACCGGCTCGGAGGAGATCGTTCGCGACCCGCGACACCGAGCGACGTTGCCGCCGCGCCTGCTCGACGAGGTGCGCGGCGACGTCGGGGTCGAGGTTGAGAGTCGTCCGCATCGCAGGCATCATCATACCATCATAACGAGGCGGTGGCGACCGACGCGGCGGTGGCGATCCGTCCTTAGCCCCCCGGGCGGTGGTGGGCGAGGTACTCGAGGAGGTCGAGCTTCGTGACGATCCCGGCCGGGCGCCCGCCGACGACGGCGACGAGGGCCGGCGCCCCTGCCGAGAGGAGCTGATACGCGTCGTCGAGGCTCGCCGCGG
>JBHOQO010000095.1:0-4396 GCA_042408925.1 Chloroflexota bacterium
GTGCACATTCTGGGGGCCCGGTCGGCCCCCGAGGCGGCCGGCCTGTCGGTTCTGTGCATGGGGTGCACGCGGTCGGCAGGCCGGCGGCGGGCGAGCGGCCGGGATGTCGGATTCGTGTCGGGGGTGCACGCCGACGAGGGGTGCCGGGGCCCGGGGACGCGACGATGTGCACCCCGTGCACGCCGCCGCCGGAACCGTGCACCGGGTGCACAGGATCGGCGGGTGGGGCCGGTCGACCGCCCGGCTTCCTCAGGAGAGCATGGCCTCGACGTCGGAGTTCCGGGCGCCCGCCGCCGTCACGTCCGGGTTGCGCCGGCCCGGCTCCGGGACGCTTCGATCCCGCTGCCGTTCGGTTGCGAAAACGTGGTCGATCGTGAATCATCTCTTGGTTGCAGGATCGGCGATCCGGCGGCACACTCGGACGCCGCAGGGCGAGTATCCCGCGTGCCCGTGGGCTGCTCGCCGGTCCCTTGGCCCAGCGCGGCACAGCCCGTCGTGTGGAGCGTTCGGTGAGGTGGGCTGTCGACCGTGCAGCGTTGTCGTCCAGGCACGATCGCAGGAGGTTACGGGTGTCAACGCGCGACGATGCCCCGGCGGAACCGGCCGCCGTGGCGCTGTTCCCGGATCGAACCCTCGGGGGGTCACCGCTGCCCCGGGCCGGCGGGCGCGGCCGAGCGGTCCCTCGGTTTCGCCGGCTCGGCGCCCGGTTGGGACGCCTCGGGATCGCCGCCGCGGCCGCCCTCGTGGTCGCCGCCGGGTTCGCCCCGGTCGGCAGGGCTGCGACCCTGACGCTCACGACCGACTACCCGTCGGTCGTCGTCGCGCCCGGTTCGAAGGTCTCCTTCAACCTCAAGCTGACCGTCGACACGACGCGCCGCGTCGAGCTCGCCGTCAGCGGCGTCCCGCAGGGTTGGGACGCCTCGATCCTCGGCGGGGGCTACGTCGTCGATGCGGTCCTGGCGAGCCCGAGTTCGACCCCCTCGGTCCGGCTCGATGTGACCGTCCCCGCCGACGCCGCGGCCCGGACCTACACGATGACGGTGACCGCCACGTCGGGCAGCCTGTCCGACCGTCTCGACCTCTCGGTTCGTGTCAATCCCCAGGCGGCCGGCAGCGTGAGCCTCGAATCCGACTTCCCGACCCTCCAGGGACCGGCCTCGGCGACGTACACGTTCAGCGTCCGGCTCCGGAACGACACGCCCGAGGACCTCACCTTCGCCCTCGGCGCCGAGGGGCCGTCGGGCTGGACCGTGACCGCCCGACCGAGCGGCCAGTCCCAGGCGGCGAGCGCGACGGTCACGGCCGGCAGCTCGACGACGCTGAGCGTCCAGGCCGACCCGCCCGACAACGTCGAGGCCGGCACGTACCAGATCCAGGTGACGGCGACCGCGGGTTCGCGGACGGCCCAGACCCAGCTGACGGTCGAGATCACCGGGACGTATCAGATGACGATCACGACCCCGGACGGGCGCCTGAACGCGAGCGGGACGGCCGGCTCGGTCATCACCCGTCAGCTCGTCATCCAGAACAACGGCACGGCGCCGCTCAAGGGCGTCACCCTCTCGGCGACGCCGCCGAGCGGCTGGACCGTCGACTTCGACCCGAAGACCGTCGACATCGCGCCCGGCGATCAGGCTCAGGTGACGGCCCGGATCACTCCGACGAGCGACGCCCTCGCCGGCGACTATGTTGTGACGTTCCGGGCATCGACTCAGGAGGCGAACGCCTCCGAGGACATCCGGGTCACCATCGAGACGTCGCTGACCTGGGCGCTCGTCGGGATCGCCCTCATCGTCGCTACCCTGGCCGGCCTCGGCTGGGTCTTCAGCCGCTACGGCCGCCGGTAGGAGGGCCGCGATGACCGTCGACGAGCGCGGCGGGTCCGAGCGGCAACCCGACCGGCGCCGACCGCGACGGATCTTCCGGAACCGGCCGCGGGCCGTCGCCTCGCCGGGGACGAACTCCGGCGGGACGGCGCGCCCCGACGCCGACGCGGAGGCCGCTGCGACGCGGCCCGGGCCGGGGGCCGCTGCCGGGGCATCGCGAGGCCCGGACCCGAGCCTCCTCATCCGAACCCGCAACCTGACGAAGCGCTACGGCGACCTCGTCGCCGTCGACCGTCTGACCTTCGAGGTTCGGGCGGGTGAGATCTACGGGCTCCTCGGGCCGAACGGGGCGGGGAAGACGACGACGATCCTCATGCTCCTCGGCCTCTCGGAGCCGACGGCCGGGGAGGCCCGGGTCGTCGGACTCGACCCCAGTCGCCACCCGCTCGAGGTCAAGCGCCGGGTCGGCTACCTGCCGGACAACGCCGGCTTCTACGGCGCCCTCTCGGGGCGAGCAAACCTTCGCTACACGGCGAACCTGAACGGCCTCAGCGGCCCCCAGGCCGAACGCCGGATCGACGAGGTCCTCGAGCAGGTGGGCCTGGCGGCCGACGCCGACCGCCGGGTCGAGACGTACTCACGCGGGATGCGCCAGCGGCTCGGCATCGCCGACGCCCTCGTCAAGGACCCCCAGATCCTCATCCTCGACGAGCCGACGATCGCCATCGACCCGCAGGGCGTCGCCGAGATCCTGGCCCTCATCCGACGGCTCGTCGACGAGCGCGGCCTGGCGATCCTGCTCTCGTCCCATCTCCTCGAGCAGGTCCAGTCGATCTGCGACCGGGTCGGGATCTTCGTCCGGGGCCGCCTCGTGGCCCAGGGCACGGTCGAGGATCTCGCCCGACGGCTCGGGAGCACCGAGGTCGAGCTGGAGGTCGGCGTCGCCGACGGGAGCACCGGGCTCGAACGGGCGATCGGGGCCCTCAAGGCGCTCCCCGGAGTCCGGTCGGTCGTCCCGGATCCGCCGATGCCGGGCCGGCTTCGGGCGAAGCTCGACCGCGACGCCGTGCCGCGGGTCGCCCCGACCCTCGTCGAGGCGGGGCTGTCGGTCGTCCACCTCCAGCGCCTCGATCAGGGTCTCGCCGAGATCTACCGCCGGGCCGTTGCGGCCCAGGCGAACGGAACCACCGGAGGCGTGGCATGAGCACCGTCGTCGCCGCCATCGACCGCATCGCTGCCCGCTTCGGATTGGCACCAAAGGAGCGCTACGGGGAACCGCCGGCCCGCGGCTGGCTCGTGGTCGCCGCCAAGGAGTTCGCCGACCACCTTACCTCGGCCCGCTTCGTCGTCCTTCTCATCATCCTCGGTCTCGCGGCGACCGCGACGACGTACTTCACCTCCGGCGTCATCCGGACGGCCGCCTCCCAGGCGAGCGGGACGCCCTCGATCTTCCTGCGGCTCTTCACGGTCGCCTCGGACCAGATGCCGGGCTTCGTCGCCCTCGTCGGCTTCCTCCTGCCGCTCATCGGCATCGCCTTCGGCTTCGACGCAATCAACGGCGAGCGGGCGGCGGGGACGTTGCCGCGGCTCCTCGCCCAGCCGATCCACCGGGACGACGTCATCAACGGGAAGTTCGTGGCCGGGTTGGCGACGATCGCAACGATCGTCCTCGCCCTCATGCTCATCGTGGCCGGGATCGGCCTCGTGCGGCTGGGGATCGTCCCGACGGCGACCGACGTCATCCGGCTCCTCGCCTGGTTCGTCGTGGCGGTCGTGTACGTCGGCTTCTGGCTCGGCTTCTCGATGCTCTGCTCGGTCGCCCTCCGTCGGGCGGCCAGCTCGGCGCTCGTCGCGATCGGGACGTGGCTCGCCTTCACGCTCTTCGCGGTCCTGCTCGTCTCGATCGTGGCCGGGATCATCGCCCCGCTGCCGCCGAACCCGACGAACGACGAGATCCTGGCGAACGCGCGCTGGTCGGACTTCCTGGCCCGGCTGTCCCCGCCGACGCTCTTCGCCGACGCGACGGCCGTCCTCCTCGATCCGTCGACGCGGACGCTGAGCACGCTCGTCCTGGCGAGCCAGGTGGACCGGGCGATCCCCTCGACGCTGTCGATCACCCAGAGCCTGCTCCTCGCCTGGCCCCAGGTCGTCGCCCTCGTCGCCCTGACGGTCCTGTCCTTCGCCGTCGCCTACGTGGTGTTCATGCGCCAGGAGGTCCGGGCCTAAGGGCGCTCGGCCACGCGTTGGGGGACGCCGGGCGGGTCGTCCCCGCCGATTGGCGCGGGTATGGAGCCATCTCCGGGGGCTCGGCGGGTCGGGACGTGTCGGAGGGGGAGACGGCACACCGCTGCCATCTCCGGCGGCTCGGGGTCTCCGGACCTGGGCGGTCGAGGGTTGATGGGGCGCCCACCCGGCTCGGATCGGACCCGAGGGCCCGGGCGCCGATGGTGACGCCCTGGCTGGACATCTCGCCTCCGCCCAGGGCCCGGGCGCCGATGGTGACGCCCTGGCTGGACATCTCGCCTCCGCCCAGGGCCCGGGCGCCGATGGTGACGCCCTGGCTGGACATC
>JBHOQO010000052.1:0-35735 GCA_042408925.1 Chloroflexota bacterium
CGACCCCGGGCCGCGGGCCGCGACCCCGGGCCGCGGGCCGCAACGCCGGGCCCCGGGCACGACGCCGGGCCCGGGCACGATGCCGGGCGCCCCCTTGACACCCGGTGGACACTGGAGGGCATGGACGGACTCGCGCGTGCCGTCGGCGATGGCCTCGTCGGGCTCTGGGCAAATGCGTTCGAGGCGGTCGGGGCTGCCCTCCGCGGCGCCTGGAACCAGCTCCTCCTGACGGTCCCGGGGCCGCTCCTCGCCGTCCTCGCCTTCGCCGGGCTGGCGTCCCTCGCCTGGGTCCTCGCGAAGCGCTAAGCCCTAACCGGCGGGCGAGCGGTTAGCCCCGTCGAACGACCGTCGCCCCTGCGTTCCGCGGCGCGACGACCGCGATCCGGCCCGCCAGGTCGAGGTCGGCGGCGGCGGCCGCCAGGGCCGCCTCGACCCGGGTGATCGACGCGACGCTGTCGGCGAAAGCAACGACCGTCGACCCGGCACCGGACAGGCACGCGCCGAGGGCCCCGGCCGCCCGGGCGGCGGCCGTGAGCCGCGGCAGCTCGGGGTAGACGGCGGCCCGGTACGGCTCGTGGAGGCGATCCTCGGTCAGAACCCGGAGCAGGTCGGTCCGCCCGACCGAGAGGCCGGCGACCCCGAGGGCGACCCGCCCGAGGTTCGCGACGGCGTCGACGAGGGGGACCGAGGCCGGCAGGATCCGCCGCATCTCCTCGGTCGCCAGGCGTCGCTCGGGGATGAAGAGGATCGCCCGGAGATCGCGGGGCGCGTCGAAGCGGATCGCCTCGAGCCGGTCCCCGTCCGGGGCGGGCCCGACGACGACGAACCCGCCGAGGAGCGCCGCGGCGGCGTTGTCGGGGTGGCCCTCGATCTCGGTCGCGAGGCGGAGGAGATCGGTCGTCGTCAGCCCCTCACCGCCGAGGACGTTGCCGGCAACGAGGCCGGCGACGGTCGCCGCGGCCGACGAGCCGAGGCCCCGGGCCAGGGGGATCTCGCTCCGGACCCCGATCCGCCAGCCGACCCGCTCAGGAACCGGGCCACGGGCCGTCTCGAGGGCGGCGAGCAGGCCCCGGACGATGCGGTTCTGGCGGTCGGCCGGCAGCTCGCCCTCCCCTTCCCCGCTGACCGTCAGCTCGACCTCGCCCTTGCTCCAGCCCAGGACCTCAATCTCGACCCGAAGAGGGATGGCCAGCGCCAGGGCGAGGCAGTCGTAGCCGGCCCCGAGGTTCGCGCTGCTGGCGGGGACCTCGACCGTGATCCGGCGGCCGTCGAGCTCGGCGATCCAGTGCATGGGGGCCTCCTCGGAACCGGATCAGGCCGGCGGCGGCGAGGACGACGAGCCGACGACGGGACAGCGCAGCGTCGGCGGCGCCCCGGCTGACGGCAGCGCGAGACAGCACGGCAACGCGAGACAGCAGCCCGCCGGCGCCTCGGCCGCGCCTACCACCCGAGCGCCTCCCGGACCGCCTCGAGGGTCGCCGCCGTCTCGACGACCGGGCCGGCGATCCGCTCGGCCGTCGCCGGGTCCTTCAGACCGTTCCCGGTCAGGACGCAGACGACGAGGGCCTCCGGATCGAGCTCCCCGGCCCGCGCCGCCTTGGCGACCCCGGCGACGCTCGCCGCCGACGAGGGCTCGCAGAAGATCCCCTCGAGCCGGGCGAGGTCGCGGTAGGCGGCGAGGATCTCGTCGTCGGTCACCGCGTCGATCCGCCCGCCCGACTCATCGCGGGCGGCGACCGCCTTTGCCCAGGAGGCCGGGTTGCCGATCCGGATCGCCGTGGCGATCGTCTCGGGGTGCTCGACCGGTGCCCCCCGGACGATCGGGGCCGCCCCGGCGGCCTGGAAGCCCCACATCCGAGGGAGGGCCGCGATCCGCCCGGCATCGGCGTAGGCCCGGAAGCCTGCCCAGTAGGCGCTGATGTTGCCGGCGTTGCCGACCGGGATGGCGAGGACGTCGGGCGCCCGGCCGAGATCGTCGCAGACCTCGAAGGCGCCGGTCTTCTGGCCCTCGAGGCGGTGGGGGTTCACGGAGTTCACGAGGGTGACCCGCCCCGGCTCCTCCTCGGCGAGGGCCCGGACGATCCGGAGGGCGGCGTCGAAGTTGCCGTCGACGGCGATGACGGTCGCCCCGGCGGCGAGGGCCTGGAGGAGCTTGCCGAGGGCGATCTGACCCTTCGGCAGGACGACGACGACCCGGAGGCCCGCCGCCGCCCCGTAGGCCGCCGCCGAGGCCGAGGTGTTGCCGGTCGAGGCGCAGACGATCGCCTCCGCACCCGCCTCGAGGGCCTTGGCGACGGCGACGACCATGCCGCGGTCCTTGAACGAGCCGGTGGGGTTCAGGCCCTCGAGCTTCACATAGAGGTTCGCGAGGCCGAGCGTCGCGCCGAGGCGCCGCGCCTGGACGAGGGGGGTGAAACCTTCTCCGAGGGAGACGACAGGGGTCGCCTCGCTGATCGGCAGGTAGGCCCGGTACCGCTCGACGAGGCTCGGGCGCCCGCCGGCCCGACCGGCCGTCGCAGCGGCGGGAGGACGGCCGATCACGGCTCGAGGATCGGGTAGCGGTCGGCGAGGCAGCCCGCCGAGGTCGGCGGCGCGACCGCTTCGGCCGAGCCGGCCGGCGGGAGACCCGCCCACGTGCTCCCGGCACCTCGGGCGACGGCGAGGCAGTCGCCGAGGACGGCGCTGCTCGTCGCGGGCCCGCCGGCTCCCGGACCCTCGAAGGCGACCCGGCCGACCGGCAGGCCCTCGATCTCGATCCGGTTCAGGACGCCGTCGGTTCGGCCGAGGGGCGAATCGAGCGGCACGGCGCACGGCTCGACGGCGGCGGCGATCCCGCCGGACGCCTGCTCGGCCCGGGCCACGAGCCGGATGGCGTAGCCCTCGGCGGCGGCCCGTCGCAGGTCGGCCGCGTCGATCCCGACGATCCCTCGCCGGACGACGCTCCGCGGCTCGAGCCAGACCCCGAAGGCGAGGCGGGCGAGGATGACGAGCTTGTTCCGGGCGTCGAAGCCCTCGACGTCGCCCGAGGGATCGGCTTCGGCGTAGCCGGCCGCCTGGGCCTCGGCGAGGACGGCGGCGTAGCCCCGGCCGCCCGTCGCCATCTCGGTCAAGATGAAGTTCGTCGTCCCGTTCACGATCCCCCGGACCCGGCTGATCTCGTTCGCGGCGAGGTCGGCGGCCAGAGGCCCGAGGACCGGGATCCCGCCGCCGACGGCGGCCTCGAAGCGGAGCGGCGCCCCGGACGCCCGGGCGAGGCGCTCCAGGTCCGGTCCGTGGTGGGCGATCACGTGCTTGTTCGCCGTGACGACGGCCTTGCCGGCCGTGAGGGCGGCGGCGATGAGGGTTCGGGCCGGCTCGTCGCCGCCCATGAGCTCGACGACGAGGTCGGTTCCGGGGTCGGCGACGAGGTGGGCCGGGGCGTCGGTGAGGAGGTCCTCGGGGATGCCGGCCGCCCGGGCCCCGTCGAGATCGCGGACGGCGACGCCGACGAGCTCGAGGGGCGCGCCGTCGTGGTCGGTAAGGCGGCGGGTTCGGGCGAGGAGCGCCTCGACGACGGGGCGTCCGACGGTTCCGGCCCCGAGGACGGCGACCCGGAGCGGCCGGCGCGCGGCGCGGAGCCGGGCGGCGGCACGGGCGGGGGCCCGCTCCGGAGCGTCGACGGATGCGGTCGTCGAGGGAGCCTCGCCGGGGGTGCCCTTGGCGGGCGCCGCGGGCACCGGCTCCGGGGAGGGCACCGGCTCCGCGGCGGGCACCGGCTCCGGGGAGGGCGCCGGCTCCGCGGCGGGCGGCGCGGGGTCGATCAGGTCGGGGGTCGCCATCATCGGCGAATGGTACTGGAGCGAATCGCATCCCGGTCGGGGACTCGATGCGGAGCAACCTCCTGCGGATCCGCATCGGACTCGTGCCGGACCCGGGTCCGCCTCACCCGGTCGCGGCGATGGCCCCTCCCGCAGCACGCGCGCCGCGGGGTGTCAAGGGGTGTGGGTCAATGGAGCGTCGTCCAGCGCGCCTTGTCCCAGCCCGCAGCACGCGCGCCGCGGGGTGTCAAGGGGTGTGCTGTGTCCCGAGAGGAGCGTCGCCTGCGTCCGACGCGAGCCGCCTCCCGCGATCGGCCTCCGCTGCGCACGGCCGCGACGGTCGGCGTGTTGACGGGGTGGCACCTCCCGGTGCTTACCGGGCCGGACCGCTCGCCGAACGGCGAGGTTCTTCTCGTTTACTCGCAGGAGGAGTGACTCGCTCGAAGCGATGCCGTTTTCCACGTCGCCGAGGGGAAGCAGCGAGCGTGCGCACGCATGGCCGACCGCCTCGGTCGGGTCCAATTCTTCCACGATACTCGCCGGGCGAGTACATCAGAAGAACGGTCGTGCAAATCACTACCCCGGAGAGTATCCGAGCATTTCCGGTGGCTTCGGCGGCGGGCTCACTCCCCCGGCGAGTATCGAGGAAAACCGCCGGCCCTCGGCCGATCGCCGCTGCCCGCTCGGAACCGGGGTCCCGGCCGCTACACTCCCGATCCATGACGACCCCCCGCACCCCGTCCCCGACCGCTCCGACCGCCGCTCGCGCCCCCGACCCCGGCGGCGCCCCGCCCCGACCCCGGATCTTCAGCGGCATCCAGCCCTCCGGCGTCCCCCACCTCGGCAACGACCTCGGGGCGATCCGGAACTACGTCCGCCTCCAGGACGAGTACGAGGCGATCTACTGCATCGTCGACTACCACGCCCTCACGAGCGTCCACGACCCCGAGCGCCTCCGCCGCCAGACCCGAGAGATGGCGGCCGCCCTCCTCGCCCTCGGCCTCGACCCGGCGAAGTGCACCCTCTTCGTCCAGTCCCACCGACCCGAGGTGACCGAGCTCGCCTGGCTCCTGGCGACCGTGACCCCGGTGAGCTGGCTCCAGCGGACGCCGACGTACAAGGAGAAGCGGCAGAACCAGCCCGAGGACGTCAACCACGGCCTCCTCACCTACCCCGTCCTCCAGGCCGCCGACATCGTCCTCTACAAGGCCTCCCTCGTCCCGGTCGGCAAGGACCAGGCCGCCCACCTCGAACTGTCGCGGGAGATCGTCCGGGCCTTCCACGCCCGCTACGGCGAGACGTTCCCCGAGCCGCAGCCGGTCTACACCGAGGCGCCGGTCGTCCTCGGAACCGACGGCGTCCGAAAGATGAGCAAGTCGATCGGCAACACCATCGACATCCTCGCCGAGCCGGACGTGATCCGAAAGCAGGTCATGTCGATGGTCACCGACACCCAGCGAATCCTCCGCACCGACCCGGGCCGCCCGGAGGTCTGCAACGTCTGCCAGCTCCACCGCTTCTTCGGGCCGGACTACGAGGCGATCTGGGAGGGCGAACGGACGGCCCGGACCGGCTGCGTGGACACGAAGCGGCTCCTCGCCGAGCGGATCATCACCCACTACGCGCCCGCCAGGGAGCGCTACCTCGAACTCATGGCTCGCCCGGCCGAGGTCGACGCGATCCTCGCCGCGGGCGCCGAGCGGGTCCGGCCGATCGCCGAGGCGACGATGGCCGAAGTCCGGGCCAAGATGGGCCTTCGCGACCCGGGGAACGACTGACCGCGGATCGATCGCCTCCGCGACCCGGCGAACCACCCGGCGGGCCGCGCCGCCTCAGGCCGACGGAAGCGCCATCGCCGCCGGGTCGATCCGCCGCAGGCCCGGCACCGCGTCGAAGGCCCGGTCCGGGCTGACGATCTCGGCGATCCCCTCGTGGAGGCACGTCGCGACGTGGATCGCGTCGCGGGCCGACAGGGCCGGGAACCGCTCGAGGAGCTCCGGCACCCGGCGCATGAGGGCGTGGGTGATCGGCAGGACCGGGGCGAAGAGATCGAGGGTCGCCGTCGCGAGGGCCGTCCCCTCCGAGCGGCGACCGATGGCGGCGTAGCGATCGAGGAGCTCCTGGACGACCTCGGTGCTCGTCACCGCCTCGATCGTCCGCGCCCCGACGGCCCGGACGATGGCCCGGCAGGGTGCCCGCAGCGGGTGCTCGGCCCCGGCCGCGTACATGAGGATCGCCGTGTCGACGAAGACCGTCATCCCGAGCCGAGCCGACCCCGAAGGATCTCGGCCTTCATCGTCTCCCAGTCGGCGACCGGGAGCTCCATCGCGGCGATCCGGCGGGCGGCCTCCGCGCGCCGCTCCGGCACCGTCTCGAGGTACCGATCGACCGCCTCCCGGATCACCGAGCCGACGGAGCGGCGGTCCCGGGCCGCGATCCGTTTGAGGCGTTCGACCTGGTCGCGGGAGAGGAGGACCTGGGTCCGCTCGGTGAACATGCGCATACCATACCATCACCGAACAACCGGACCCTCCGTCCCGGCCCGCGTCCCGTCGACTACGATGGTGCGGATCGAACGAGCCCCCGGCTCCGACGCGCTCGCACGAGGCAGGCGATGACCGAGACGATCCTGACGCCGCAGCAACGCCGCTGGTTCTCGGCCCTCCTCGTCCTCGGCACGACCCTCGTCGCCATCCTCCTCACGTACGAGATCGCCCGCCTCGTCTCCTTCTTCGGCGACATCATCCTCGTCTTCTTCCTCGCCTGGCTCCTCTCCTTCGTCCTCGCCCCGCTGGTGAACGGCATCCTCCGCCTCCTGCCCCGGCTGCCGCGAGCCCTCGCCGTCGTCATCGTCTACGCCGCCATCGCCGGGGGGTTCCTGGCCGCCCTCCTCCTGCTCGCCGCGACCCTGACGACCTCGATCGCGAACTTCCTCCGCGACGCCCCGACCCTCTCGGCCGCGATCGCCAACCTCCTCCGGCCGGTCCAGGCGCGCCTCGGCGACCTCGGCTTCCAGGTCGACCTCATCGCCCAGGCCGACCTCGTCCTGGCGAACATCCAGCGCGGGGCGGGCGAGATCGTCGGGCCCCTCCAGGAGCTCGCCCTCGCGAGCGCCGGCCTCATCGGGAACCTCCTCATCCTCGTCATGCTCTCGGTCTTCATGTCGATCGACAGCGACAAGATCGTCCGCTTCGTCTACCGGGTCGTCCCGCCGGCCTACGCCGAGGACACTCGGATCCTCCAGGCGGCGGTCGCCCGGTCCTTCGCCGGCTTCCTCCGAGGCCAGCTCGTCCTCGGGATCACGTACGGGGGCATCGCCGCCGCGACGAGCTTCGTCCTCGGCCTCGACTATCTGCCGGTGACCTCGGTGACCGCCGGCATCCTCCAGGCGATCCCCTTCTTCGGGCCGTTCGTCTCGTGGGCCCCGCCGGTCCTGGTCGCCCTCCTCCTGCGGCCCGACGTCCTCGTCCCGACGGTCGTTCTCATGGGGGTCGGCTGGTTCGTCGTCATGAACGTCCTCCAGCCGCGGATCCTGGCCGAGGCCGTGAACATCCACCCGGTCGTCGTCCTCGGTTCGGTCCTCGTCGGAGCGAAGCTCGCCGGGGCGACCGGGGTCGTCTTCGGGATCCCGATCGCGGCCGTCCTCTCGGCCCTCTTCTTCCACTGGTTCCAGCGCTCGACCGAGCACGGGCCGGTCGCCCTCCGCGCGGCTCGCCTCGTCGAGGCCCGGACGGGCCAACCGGTCCGAGTGCCCCGCGAGCCGAGCCCGGCCGTCGACGCGGACGTCGAGGAGGCGGGCGGCGGGAGCCCGGCGCCGGCCGCGGACGGAGGGGGCAGGCGATGAGCACCGAGGACGGCCAGGACCGGGATCCGGAAGCGACCCCCGACCTGACCCGGGAGCGCGCCCGAACGGAGCGCCGCGACCTCGACAAGGAGCGGGGCGAGCCGCTCGCCGCGGCCGGGCTCCGCAGAGCGAGCCGCTCCCTCCGGGCCCGGGGGCGGGCGGTCGGCGACTGGTCGAGCCCGCCCTGGATCCTCGTCACGAACGACGACGGGATCGAGTCGCGGGGGCTCCTCGCCCTGAAAGCGGCCCTCGACCCGATCGGCCGGACCGTCGTCGTGGCGCCGGAGACGAACCAGAGCGCCGTCGGCCATCAGAAGACGCTCATGCGGCCGCTCCGGGTCCGAGAGCGGCGCCTGGCCGACGGGTCGACCGGTTGGTCCGTCGACGGCTCGCCGACCGACGCTGTCAGCCTCGCCTTCCTCGGCTTCTTCGACCACGGCTTCGACCTCGTCGCCTCGGGGATCAACTACGGGGCGAACCTGGGCGACGACATCACGTACTCGGGCACGGTGAGCGCGGCGATGGAGGCGGTCATCAACGGCTGCCCGGCCTTCGCGATCAGCCAGGAGTACTACGAGCATCCCGACTTCAGCCTCGCCGCGGCGGCGGCCCGGCTCGTGGCCCGGAACATCCTGGAGCACGGGCTCGCCCGGGGCGAGCTCATCAACGTCAACGTCCCGGCGGTCCGACCCGAAGAGTGCGAGGGGATCGAGGTGACCCGGCTGGGCCGGCGGATCTACCAGGACGAGCTCGTCCAGCGCCTCGACCCGCGGGGCATCCCGTACTACTGGATCGGCGGGCCGCCGCCGTCGGGGCTTGCCGTTCCGGGGACGGACTTCCACGCCGTCGTGAACCGTCGGATCGCGGTGACGCCGATCCACCTCGACCTCACCGGGCGGCGGCTCCTGCGGCGCCTCAAGACCTGGGACTGGAGGCTCGAGTTGCCGGAGCAGGGTTCGGGCTCGGCCTGACCCGACCCCAACAGCGACGGGCGACCCGTCGAGCAAGCGCGAACGGACGATCCACCGTCAGGGCCGAACCCAGCCGGCGAACGAACCGCGGACCCGCCGCCCGATCTGCCCCCGACTTCGATCCACCGGAGCTCGGGGAGCGGCTCGGTGTCGCCGATGGGGACTCGTGCCCGATCGAAGAAGGCCATGGTGTTGTTACCCATTGGGTTGGAACCCAATGGGTTCGCACCCAATGGTGGCCCTCCGCTGCAGTCGACGCCAAGGTCAGTCCGCGCGGCGCCCGAAGCGTCCGAGCCGTCCCGGCCCTCGCCGGCCGAGGTCGGCGAGGACGGCCCGGGCCGCGTTCCGGCCCGGGAGCCCCGTCACCCCACCGCCCGGGTGGGCACCCGGACCGGCGAGGTAGAGGCCCGCCACCGGGAGCCGGTAACGCGCCCAGCCGAGCAGGGGGCGCCAGAGGAAGAAGGCGTCGAGCCCGGGCTCGACGTGGAGGACGTGGCCGCCGGTGAGGCCGTACTCCGCTTCGATGTCGGCGGGCGTCGCGAGCTGGGCCGCCCCGACGAGGTCGCCGATCCCCGGCGCGACCGCTTCCAGGCGGGCGACGACGGCCTCGAGAAGCGCCCCTCGCTCGGTTCGCCACTCCCCGCCCCGGAGCGTTCGCGGCGCCCACTGGACGACGGCGTGGAGGACGTGGGTTCCCGCCCGGGCGCCCTCGACGAGGGAGGGGTCGACGAGGGACGGGATCGTCGCCTCCAGGACCGGCGAGGCCGAGACCCGGCCGTACTTCGAGGCGTCGAAGGCGGTCTCCATCGCGGCGAGGCTCGGCGCCCCGACGAGGATCCGCCCCCGGAGGAGCCGTTCGGCGCCGTCATCGGCGGCGGCCTCGAGCGAGGGGAAGCGCGGCAGCCGCCGGAGGACGAGGCGGACGATCGCCGTCGAGCCGGCCGTCCGGAGGTTGCCCGCCCGCCAGCGGAGCTCGGGGCCGACGACGACCGGGTCGAGCAGGTCGAGGAGCGTCCGCTTCGGGTCGAGGGCCGAGACGACGACCGGAGCCCGGATCTCCTCCCCCGAGGCGAGGGCGACCCCGAGGACCCGCCCGTCGGCCTCGGTGACCCGGACGACCTCGGCCTCGGTCCGGATCTCGCCGCCGAAGGCCCGAACGGCGGCGGCGAGGGCCGCGCTCAGCGCGCCGGGGCCGCCGCGGGCGTAGACGGTCTCGCCGACGAGTCCGGCGCCGGTGCCGGCGACCTGGGTGAGGAGCCAGGCCGTCGAGCCGGCCGAGCGCGGGCCGAAGGCCGCATACCGGAGCCCGGCCCAGGCGAGGGCGGCCCGGACCGGCTCGGAGGGGACATCGTCGACGAGGGCGTCGGCGATCGCCATCGGGAGCCAGCGGAGGAGCGCCCGGCCGTCGCGCCGACCGAGGCCCCGGAAGGCGCGCCCGAGCCGGAGGCCGGCGAGGGCGTCGTCGAGGCCGGGCTCGCGCAGGTCCGGCGGGATCGTCCCGTTGAGGGCGGCGACGACCCGCTCGAGGGCCCGGACCCGCCGATCCAGCGCCAGGAAGCCCGCCGCATCGCCCGCCGAGAAGGCAGCGAGCCGGACCGCCGTCGCCTCGGGGTCGCGCTCCAGGACGACGGCCGGCCCGTCGGGCTGCGGGGCGACGAGGGAGACGGCCGGGGCGACGAGGCGGAGACCGTGGTCCCGGAGCCGGAGGTCGCGGACGATGGACGGGCGGAGGCGGCCGACCGTCGGGAAGACCGCCGGCGCCCGGACCCCGCGCCGGACCGTGACGGTCTCGACGGTGCCGCCGACGGTCGGTCGGCGCTCGAGGACGAGGACGCGGAGCCCCGCCCGGGCCAGGTACCCCGCGGCGACGAGCCCGTTGTGGCCGCCCCCGACGACGAGGGCGTCGAAGCGATCCGCGCGGCTCATGAGGCGCCTCCCCGGCCAAGCCCGCGATCCCGCCCGAACCCCCGCCCCCCGAGGGAGCGGAGGAGCTCGAGGGCGGCAAGCCGGCCGTTGGCGCCCATGATCCCGCCGCCCGGATGCGTCGAGCTGCCGCAGAGCCAGAGGTCCCGGATCGGCGTCCGGTAGCGGGCCCAGCCGGGGACCGGGCGGTTGAAGAAGAGCTGCTCCAAGGTGAGCTCGCCCTGGAAGATGTTGCCCTCCGTCAGGCCGGTCGTCCGCTCGATGTCGAGGGGGGTGAGGACCTGGCGGCCGACGATGAGCGAGGGCAGGTTCGGGGCGAACTCGGCGATCCGCTCGACGACGGTGTCGCCGAAGGCCTCGCGGTTGGCGTCCCAGCCGCCGAGGGCGGGGTCGAGGTCGTACGGGGCGTACTGGACGAAGCAGCTCATGACGTGCTTGCCGGGCGGCGCCATCGAGGGATCGACGAGGCTCGGGATCACGATGTCGACGTACGGCCGCCGGCTCCAGCGGCCCGCCTTCGCGTCGTCGTAGGCCTGCTCCATCTCGTCGAGGGAGGGGCTGATGGAAATGGCGCCGCGGAGGTGCTCGACCCCGTCGCAGTTCGGGAGGCAGCTGAACTCGGGGAGCCCGTCGAGGGCGAGGTTTACCTTCCCGGAGCTGCCCCGGAAGCGGAAGCGGCGGACCTCGGCGACGTAGTCGGGGTCGACCTCAGCCGGGTCGAGGAGGTCGAGGATCGTCCGCCGGACGTCGACGGCCGAGAGGACGACCCGGGCCGCGATCTCCTCCCCGTTCTCCAGGACGACGCCGGTAGCTCGGCCGCCCCGAGTCAGGATCCGGACGACCCGGGCCCCGGTCCGGATCTCGGCGCCCGCGGCCCGGGCCGCCGAGGCGATGGCCTCGCTGATCCCGCCGGTCCCGCCGCGGGGCAGCCCCCAAGCCCGGAAGGCGCCGTCGATCTCGCCCATGTAGTGGTGGAGGAGGACGTACGCCGAGCCCGGCGAGCGGACGCCGAGGAAGGTGCCGATGATCCCCGAGGCGGACATCGTCGCGAGGAGCGGGTCGGTCTCGAACCACTGGCCGAGGAAGTCGGCGGCGCTCATCGTCATGAGGCCGACGAGGGCGGCCTGGCGGCGCTCGTCGAGCTCGAGGAAGCGCCGGGCGAGGCCCGCGAGCGGGGCGAGCTCGCGGAGGTCGAGGCCGGTCGGGTCGGGCGGGACCATCGAGAGGATCGGCTTGACGAAGCGGGCGAGGTCGGCCATGAGGCGCCCGTATTCCTCGTAGGCCTCGGCGTCGGTGAGGCTCCAGCGGCGGAGCTCCCGGATCGTTCGACCGTGGTCGTTCGTCCGCCAGAGGTAGTCGCCGCCCCCGGCCTTCGGTCCTTCGCCCGGTCGGAGCGGGGTGAACGTCCCGTCGAGGGGGAGGATGGCGAGGCCGTGCTTCGGGAGGTCGAGGTCGCGGATGATCTCGGGCCGGAGGAGGGAGACGACGTAGCTGAAGACGCTGAACCGGAAGCCCGGCACGACCTCCTCGGTGACGGCCGCCCCGCCGACCAACGGCCGCTGCTCCAGCACGAGGGTCCGCAGGCCACCCCGGGCGAGGTACGCCGCGGCGACGAGGCCGTTGTGGCCGCCGCCGACGACGACGGCGTCGTAACCGTTGGGCACCCGATCCTCCGACGTGCGACGAGAGCGGCCGGGCTCGGGACCGGCCTGGGGCTCATCTCCCGTCGGCCAAGTCTAGCGACCGGCCGCCGGGATGAGGCGCCGGCCCGCCCGCCGCACCGCCGGGCGGCTACGATGACCGGAACGGATCAGGTGTAAGGAGATGACCGTCGGGACTCCCTTCCATCCCCGGACCGCGCCCCGGAACCGAAAACAGCAATGGCGCGAGTGGGCAGGCTACCTCGCCGCCTCCGCCTACTTCGACCACCACGACATCGAGTACACGGCGATCCGCGAAGCGGCGGCCCTCATCGACGTCAGCCCGCTCTACAAGGTCCGGGTCGCCGGACCCGACGCCGAGCGCCTCGTCGACCGGGTCGTGACCCGCGACGCGACGAAGATCGCCGTCGGGCAGGTCGTCTACACGCCCTGGTGCGACGAGCGCGGCAAGGTCCTCGACGACGGCACGGTCCACCGCCTCGGCCCGACCGAGTTCCGCTGGACGTCGGCCGAGCCGAACGTTCGCTGGCTCACCCTGAACGCCGCCGGCCTCGACGTCGCGATCGAGGACACGAGCGAGGCCGTCGCCGCCCTCGCCCTCCAGGGGCCGCGTTCCCGGGCCGTGCTGGAGGCGGCGACGGGGACGAGCTTCGCCGACCTGGGCTACTTCCGGCGCCGACCGGCCGTCGTCGCCGGGGTCGAGATCGACGTCTCCCGGACCGGCTACACCGGCGACCTCGGCTACGAGCTCTGGATCCCCGCGGAGGCCGCGACGGCGGTCTGGGACGAGCTCGTCCGGGCCGGCCAACCCTTCGGCCTTCGACCGGTCGGCCTCGCCGCCCTCGACCTCGCCCGCCTCGAGGCCGGCTTCATCCTCCTCGAGGTCGACTACACGTCGGCCCGCCACGCCGAGAACGCCGAGCAGGCCTATTCGCCGTTCGAGATCGGGCTCGGGCGGCTCGTCCGCTTCGACAAGGCCGACTACGTCGGGAAGCGCGCCCTCCTCGCCGAGCAGCGGGGCGGCGGGCCGCCGCGCCGGCTCGTCGGCCTCCGCCTCGACTGGGCCGGGATCGAGGCGGCCTACGAGGCGCAGGGGCTCGCCCCGGCCCTCTCGCCGATGGTCGACCGGAGCCCGCGCCCCGTCTTCGGGCGCGGCGGGCGCCAGATCGGGCGGGTCACGTCCCTCGGCTGGAGCCCGCTCCTCAAGGCGGCGATCGCCCTCGCCTCGCTCCCGGCCGAGTACGAGACGCCGGGGCGGCGGGTCGAGGTCGAGTGGTCGGTCGAGGGGCGGCGGGGCCGAGTCGCCGCGACGGTCACCGCGCTCCCCTTTCTCGACCTCGATCGGCGGCGCCGTTAGCGGCGTCATCCCGGGCGGCCGGGCCCGACCGACCAGCCTCCCCTTCCTTGACGCGCGCGTGCTCCTTCCGCTCGTCGTCACGAGCCGTCAGGCTCAGCGCACCATTTCGACGTCTCCGCTGGGCTGCCGGCCCCGGGCCCTCGGACCTTGCCCATAATCTCGCGGGGCGCGCGTTATTCGGGCCGGCGACGGGCGGGAGACGGGCGACAGGTTCGGCGGGGCGCGCCGCACGCTCGGGCGTGGGAGGGCGGAGCGCCATTCGCGGGGCCTGGCGGCGTCCGAGGAGCTGCTCGCTGGCCTTACGCTCGCGGCACGAGCGTCTGTCCGCGACGACCTCCCGCACGGAAGCCGGAGCGCCCTCGTCCCTGCAGCCGCACGCTCGGCAGCCGCTCGGGCGGGGGTCACTGCCCCGCCCGAACCGCCCCGGACGCCGGTGCGACCTTGATAACGCGCGCCGTGCGGGAACATGGCCAACGTCCGGGCGGGAGGCGAGGGACCGAAGGCGCTCCGTCGCCGCGAACCGCCGCGGGCGCGCCCGGGGGCGACGATCCGGTCCCGGGCGGTCGACAGTCACGGCCGGTCGACAGTCCCGGCCGCCGACGCTCCTGACCGGTCGAAGGTCCCGGCCGGTCGACGGCCACGAAGTCGGGGCAGACCCGAGCCGAAACGGCAGGCGGACCAGGGCCGGCCGCGCTCAGGAGCCGTCAGCACCGAGGATGGGGTGCCTCTCGGCTCGCCATGGCCGGGCGGGCGGAGCGGCAGGTATGCTGCCTGCCGTGGCCACGAGGCGCTCACCTCCGGCGCGGCCGAACACCCCTCGAATGCCATGACCGCCGTCATCGAGGCCCACGGCCTCACCAAGTACTACGGCCGCCGGCGCGGCGTCGTCGAGCTCGACTTTGCCGTCGAGGCCGGCGAGGTCTTCGGCTTTCTCGGCCCGAACGGCGCCGGTAAGACGACGACGATCCGCCTCCTCCTCGGGCTCCTCCGACCGACCGGCGGCCGGGCGACGATCTTCGGCCTCGACGTCTGGGCGGACGCGCCGGCGGTCCACCGCCACCTCGCCTACGTCGGGAGCGATCCGGGGTACTTGCCTGAGCTGACGGCGGCCGAGCAGCTCGACGTCCTTGCCGCCCTCCGCGGCCTTCCGAAGGGTGCCTGGCGACCCCTCGCCGAGCGACTGGAGCTCGACCCCGGCGTCCAGATCCGGAAGCTCTCGCGCGGCAACCGCCAGAAGATCGCCGTCGTCGCCGCCTTCATGGGCGGAGAGCCGCTCCTCGTCCTCGACGAGCCGACGACCGGCCTCGACCCGCTCATGCAGCGCGAATTCCTCGCCCTCGTGGCCGAGGCCCGGGCGGCGGGGCGGACGATCTTCCTTTCGTCCCACAACCTGCCCGAGGTCGAACGGAGCTGCGATCGGGTCGGGATCATCCGGGAGGGGCGCCTCGTCGACGTCTCGACGGTCCAGCGCCTCCTCGCCGAGCACTGGCGCTCGGTCAACCTCGTCCTCGCCGCGCCGCCGCCGGACGGAACCTTCGATCTGCCGAACGTCGAGGTCGTGACGGCGAGCGCCCGGGACGTCCACCTCATGGTCCGCGGCGACGTGAACCCGCTCCTCCGGCGGATCGCCGGGCTCGAAGTCCTCGACATCTCGATCACGACCCCCGACGTCGAGGACATCTTCCTCCGCTACTACGATGCCGGAGCGGCCACGCCCGGGGACCTCGCCGCGTCGACGAGCGGCGATCGTCCCACGACCCCGGCCGGTCCAATCGACGAAGGCACCGAATGATCCGCGCCGCGGTCTGGCTCGAGGTCCGCCGGAACCGGTCCCTCGCCCTCTGGCTCGGCCTCGTCGCCTTCGTCTATGCCGGGACGATGGCCGCCTTCTACCCGATCATGCGCGACAACGCGGCCGCCCTCGAGCAGTACCTCGCGCTGTTCCCCGAGGCGTTTCGCGCCGCCTTCGGGATCAGCGGCAGCCTCGGCCGACCCGGCGTCTTCTTCACGACGTACCTCGGGAGCTACCTCTGGCCGATCGTCGCCGCCATCGCCGCCATCGCCGGCGGGACGCGGATCGCGGCGGCCGACCTCGAGCGCGGCTTCCTCGACGTCGTCGTCTCGACCCCGATCTCGCGGCGACGGTACCTGTTCGTCTCGATCGTCGGCCAGGCGACCCTCCAGGCGCTCCTCGCCCTTGCCCTCGTCGCCGGCGTCCTCGTCGTCGGGGCCGTCGTCGGCGCGGGCTTCGACCCCGGTCGCTTCCTCCTCGTCGTCGGCCCGGCGACCCTCTTCGGTTGGGCCATCGCCGGGATCGCGACGCTCCTGGCCGTGGCGACCCTGTCGCGGGGGATCGCAGCCGGGGTGACGACGGCGATCCTCCTCGCCATGTACCTCGGCTTCGTCGTCGCCCAGATCCAGCCGGACGTCGACTGGCTCCGCTGGGTCTCGCTCTTCGGCCACTTCGACACGACGGCGGTCATCGACGCGGGCGCGCTGTCCCCGGGCGATCTGGCAATCCACGCCGGCGTCGCCCTCCTCGGCTGGGGCGGCGCGCTCTCGTCATTCCGGTTCCGGGACCTGGCGGCCTGAGGAGCGATCCCGGGTCCGGCCCGCCCCCGGCGAAGCCGCCAGCCCGCGTCAGGCGTCGACGAGGGCGAGTCGGGCGGCGAGGTCGACGAACTCCCCGCGATCGAGCCCTTCGCCGACGGCGAGCCAGCTGATCCGCGCCCCCCGATCGACGACGACCGCCCAGCCGCCGTCGGCGAGCTCGACGAGCGTCCCCGAACGATTCCCGAAGGCGGCCTCGCCGACGTCGGTCCCCGGGGGGACGCAGCCCGAGGCGTCGCTGCAGAAGGCGCCCTCGAAGAGTTCGAGCCGGGCGCCGTCGGGGCCGGTGTAGGCGATCTCGAGCCGGCCGCCGGCGGCGAGCCGGTACGAACCCTGGTCGACGTACCAGCCGGCCGGGAGGACCGCGCAGTAGACGGCCCAGTCGACGGCTTCGGCGGCGGCGGCAAAGAAGTCGCGGTTCCGGTCCGACCCCGAGCAGGCCGCGGCCGGATCCGGGTTCAGGGGCGTGGAGGAGGGGCTCGGGGGCTCGGTCGGGGCCTCGCTCGGCGACGGGGTCGAAGGCGTCGGGCTCGCCGCGGGGCTCGCCTCTGGGCTCGTCCCGGGGCTCGGCGAGCCTGCCGGCTCCGACGAGCCGCTCGCCTCAGGGGAGGACGGGCGGCTCGCCTCGGCCGTCGCCGAGGGTGGAGGCGTTGCGGGTCGGGTGGCGTTGCAGGCCGAGGCGACGAGGGCGAAGGCGAGGAGGACGAGGAGCGCCCGGCCTGGTGGGTGCGGTCCCCGGGTTGCGGTCACGCCCCGGATCGTAGGGCGCGGCGACCGCGCCGGTCAAACCGGGGAGCGCCGGATCCTCTCAGGCGGACCCGAGCGCGAGTTCCGGGTCGACCCCGAAGACCGCCCGAACGAGGTCCGGCCGGAGCGCCTCGGTCGGCGGACCGTCGGCGACGACCCGGCCGCCGGCGAGGACGACGACCCGCCCGAAGAAGCGGGCCGCCAGCCGAAGGTCGTGGAGGACGGCGAGAACGGCCGTCCCGTCCCGGGCGTTCAGGTCGCCGAGGAGCTCCATGACCTCGACCTGGTGCCGGAGGTCGAGGTGGACGGTCGGCTCGTCGAGGACGAGGAGCGGCGTCGCCTGGGCGACGGCGAGGGCGAGGAAGACGAGCTGCCGCTCGCCGAGGGAGAGCTCGCGGGCATCGCGGCCGACGAGGTGGCCGATCCCGACCCGCTCGATGGCCGCGGCGACGGCCGCCCGGTCGGGACCCCGCAGCCCGAGGAGCGGATCCTCGTGGGGGAGGCGCCCGAGGGCGACGACCTCTTCGACCCGGGCCGCGAACGGCAGCTGGGCGCCCTGGGGGACGACGGCGAGGCGGCGGGCGATGGCGACCCGGTCGAGCTCGGCGACGGGTCGGCCGAGGAGCCGGACGCTGCCGGCCGTCGGGGCGAGGACCCCGGCGGCGACCCGAAGGAGCGTCGACTTCCCGGCGCCGTTCGGCCCGACGAGGGCGACCCGCTCGCCCGGGGCGACGACGAGGTCGATCCCCTCGAGGACGCGCCGCTCCCGGTACGCGGCCGCGACACCGTCGAGGACGAGGACCGGTCCCGTCGAGCGGCCGGATTCGGTGCCGGGGGCGGGGGGCGCCGGGAGCCCGATGGCGCCGACCGGAATCACAGCTCGTACCCCGAGCGTGCCCGCCGGAGGAGGGCGAGGAAGAACGGCGCCCCGAGGACGGCGGTGACGACCCCGACCGGGAGGTTCCCGAGGAGTCGGGCCCCGAGATCGGCGACGACGAGGATGAGGCCGCCGCCGAGGGCCGAGAGCGGGAGGACCCGTCGGGCGTTCGGCCCGGCGAGGAGCCGGACGACGTGCGGGACGACGAGCCCGACGAAGCCGATGAGACCGGCGATGGCGACCGCCGCGGCGGTGGCGAGGGCCGCCAGGCCGAGGAGGACGGCCCGCTCGCGGCGGACGTCGACGCCGAGGGTCGCCGCCGCCTCCTCGCCGAGGAGGAGCCCGTTGAGGGCCCGGGCCCGGAGGGCGATCGCGAAGCCCGAACCGAGGACGAGGGGCGCGGCGACGGCGAGGCGAAGCCACGTAGCGCCGTCGAGGCTCCCGAGGAGGTAGGCGAAGATCTGACGGAGGTTCGCTCCGGAGAGGTACATCGCCATCGCCAACCCGGCCGCCAGGAGCGACCCGACGGCGTAGCCGGTGAGGAGGAGCCCGGTCAACGGAGCGAGGGGGGTGAGACGGGCGAGCCGGTAGACGAGGGCGATCGAGCCGAACGCACCGAGGAAGGCGAGCCCGTGGAGGAGACCGAACTCGAAGACGAGGGTCCGGACCGGGAGGAGGACGGCGATCGCCGCACCGAGGGCCGCCCCGGAGGCGGTCCCCAAGACGTAGGGGTCGGCGAGGGGGTTCCGGAGCAGCCCCTGGAGCGTCGCCCCGGCGATCCCGAGCCCGGCACCGACGACGACCGCCGTGAGGGCCCGCGGCAGACGGAGGTCGACGACGATCGTCTCGGCCGCCGGCGAGACGGCGACCGGGAGCTCGAGGCCGACGAGGCGGCGGAGGAGGACGGCGACCGTCTCGGCCGGCGAGATCGCGACCGAGCCGAGCCCGACGGCGGCGACGACGGCGAGGCCGAGGGCGGCGAGACCGAGCCCGCCGACCACGAGGATGCCCCGTGGTCGGGCCGGCGCGAGGGTTCGGCCGCCGGCCCGGGCCAGGGTCTCGCCGCGACTCGCCATCGGCTCAGCCGACCCCGACGAGGACGCCGACGGGGCGCTCGGCCGCCGCCGTCCGTCCGCCGCCCGGCAGCGCGCCCGACGACGGGGCCGGCGTCGCGCTCACCGGCGGCGGGAGCTCGAGGTCGGGATGGATCGCCCGAGCCAGCTCGCGGAGCCCGAGGGCGATCCGCGGACCGGGCCGGGTGACGAGGATGTCGTTCACGGGACGGATCGCGCCGGTCCGGACGGCGGTCATCGACCCCCAGCCCGGCCGCGACCGGACGACGTCCGGCGTCACGCCGTAGGCCGCGTCGCCCAGGACGATGACCTCGGGGTCGGCGGCGACGAGGCGCTCGAGGGGGATCGAGAAGACCGTCGGGCTGCCGGTCGTGATCGGTTCGCCGCCGGCGAGGGTGATCATCTCGGCGAGGAACGAATCGTCGGCCGGACCGTAGATCTCGTTCGTGGCATCGAGCTCGTAGAAGACCCGCGGCCGCGACAGCCCGGCCGTCGCCTGCCGGACGGCGTCGAAGTCGGAGCGAATCGCGTTCGCCAGGGCCGTCGCCGCCTCGGCCCGTCCAACCGCCCGCCCCACGAGCTCGATGTCGGCGAGGATCGTCGCGGTGTCGGGCGCGTAGACGACGAGGACCGGGATCCCGAGGCTCCGCAGGCGGGCGAGGGCCTCGGGCGGGTTGAAGTTGTTCCCGCCGGCGATGACGAGGTCGGCGCCGAGGCCGACGATCTTCTCGACGTCGACGCCGGTGTAGGAGGCGACGTGGGCAAGGCCGGTCACCTCGGGCGGGTAATCGTCGAAGTCGGTCGTGGCGACGACCCGGGGACCCGCGCCGATGGCGAAGAGGATCTCGGTCGTCGCGGGCGTGAGCGAGACGATCCGCGCGGGCTCGGCCGGGAGGACGACCCGATTCCCCTCGTCGTCGGTGAGGGTGAGCGGGTACGTCGGGCTCGGGCTCGGGCTGGGGCTCGGGGAGACGCTCGGGCTCGGCGTGACGGCCGTCGGGGAGGCGCTCGCCGTCGGGAGCGGCGTCGACGGCGCTCCACCCGAGGTGCAGGCGCCGAGGAGGAGGGCGAGGACGAGGAAGAGGGCGGGGCCGGTCGCCCGGCGCGGCCCTCGCCGGAAGGCATCGAACATCGGGAACCTCTGCTGATCGGCGATGCGAGGGGCGCCGGCCGGGTGGCGCGCCGCTCGGGCAACGGCCCGAGGCAAGAAGCGACCCCTCGCCTGGACGGTCGAGGGGTCCTAGTTCGTCGGTCGCATCGTTTGCCTACCCCTTTCTCTCGAAGGTTCGAGCAACGACCGCGGGGTCGGCGACCGGACTTCCGTCGGCGGAGCGACGGTCACCGTAGCGGGACTGTGCCGGACTCTCACCGGCTTCGCGACCCAGCGGCCCCGATCTTGGAGATGAACGCCCGAAGCGTATCACGCTGTCCGACCGACGGATGGCTCGGTCGGCGGCCGGCGGAGCTGCCGTGCGGCGGCCGCGATCTGCGTAAGCACCGGATAAGCGACGGGCGGCACACTCCGGGGCACCGCCCTCCTCCCGCCAGCCGTTCGTTCCAACCCGCCGGAGGAGGTCAATGCTCGATGGGAGCCACTCGATGGCAGCGGTTTCTCGGTCCTCCCCTCGCCCTCGCAGTCCTCGGCCTCGCCGTCGCGGTCGGCCCGGTCGCGGCCACGGGCGAGCAGGCGACGATCGACGTGAACGAGAGCGCCTTCAAGCCACCGTGTCTGGGCTTCACGGACTCCTACCCCCAGAAGATGCTCGATGCCGCCGTCGCCGCCTACCAGCGCCTCGGGTACGGGGCGACGGGCTACAGCGGCCCGGCCTTCACGAAGACCCACACCCTGGCCCGGACGGTCGGCGACTGGGGCTACTACGTCCACTCGCACGGGGACCTGTACCTCAATCCCGACGGCCGCCGCTACACCGGCTTCCGTGAGGACGCCGGGAAGTGCTCGGGCCAGGTCATCTACTCGAAGGACATCAAGGCGAAGCGCAACGGACGCCAGAGCAACCTCGTCTTCATTTCGACCTGCCACTCGGCCGACGCGAACACGACGATGCCCGACGCCTTCGCCATCGAGAAGGTCAAGGCCGGCCAGCTCGCCTGGAACGGCCCCGAGTTCTATGTCGGCTACGTCGGGGTCCAGTGGGACTCCGACGAGTGGACGTTCGAGCAGCGGTTCTGGAGCGCCCTCGCTGCCGGGAAAGGCGTCGGGGCGGCCTTCGATTACGCTCGTCTCGGCTCGTTCCGGAGCTCGACGTTCCGGGCCGACTGGTGGGGCAGCTACGTCTGGTCCGGGCGCGCCGGACCCGGCGGCACCTGCTCGAACTGCGTGTGAGGGAGGGAACGATGCACACGCCACGTGGATCCCGACGCTGGCCGGCCCTGCTCCTCGCGGGCGCCGTCCTCGCCGGCTGCAGCGGCTTCGTCGCGGCGGGCTCGCCGTGGACAGCCGGTGAGCCCGCCAGCCGCTCGATCGCCGTCGAGCCGCTCGACGCCGCGGTCGCCCGAACGCGCGCCGACGCGATCCGGTCCCGGCTCGGCCTGCCCGGGCAGGCGACGGCGACGGAGCGGATCGAAGATCGGCTCGAGGATCGAGTCTTCGATCAGGTCACGTTTGCCGATGCGACCGGTCCGACCGCGATCGTCGAGCTCGAACCGAACGGCCGCCCGCATCTCGTCGTCGCCCTCGGTTGGCGAGGCGCGACCGGGCCGGCGGCCGGTCGGAACGTCGTCCTCCGGATGGCGCTCGCCCACGCCCGCTCGGCCGGCTTCCAGGTGTCGGGGCTGCCGACGATCCTCGAGACGGACGAGGGCTGGGACGTGACGTGGGAGCGGCAGGTCGACGGCATCCCGGTCCTCGGCGACGGCGTCCGGGTGTCGCTCTGGAAGGACGGCTCGTTCCACGCCATCGTCGGCTGGGAGCATCCCCTCGCCCCCCGTCCGGCGACGACCATCGACGAGGCGAGAGCCCGAGCCATCGCCGCCGATGGCTTCGCCGAGCGCACCGGCGCCGCCGGGGCCATCGTCGTCCGCTCGGCTCGGCTCGCCTACGTGCGGCCGAACGACGGCGCCGATCCAAGCCGACCCGACGCTCCGCTCGCCGAGGCGCGGCTCGCCTGGGTCGTCCTCGGCGAACCGGTCGATCCCTCGAAGGCGCTCTTCCACAAGGTGGAACTCTGGCTCGATGCCGGGGACGGCTCCGTCCTCGGCGGGGACGTCGCGGAGTGACGGAGCGCGATCACGGGCGGTGCCCGGCCGGCGGCCGGCACCGCCCGCTCCTGCTCATCCTCGCCGTCGGCGCGCTCCTCGCCGCGTGTAGCCCGCGCCCGGTGCCGAGCGAGTCGGCGTCCCCCTCCTCCCCGTCGATCCCTCCGAGCCCCACGGCGAATCCGACCGGAAGCGCCTCGGTCTCGCCGACCCCGCCGGACGACCGGCTCGTCGTCCTCGTTCGCAGCGACGCCGGCGCTCGCCTCCTGACCTGGCGGAACGGGGCACCGGTCGATCTCCCGCTCCCGGGGGCCGACGCCCACGAGCTCGCCGTCGACGGCACCGGGCGGGCGGCCGTCGTTGCCGGCGGCGAGGTCTACATCGCCGAGTCCCTGACCGACTCCGAGGTTCGCTGGACACCGATCCCGGGCTTCCGCCCCGATCCTGGATTCATCGTCACGGGGCTCGCCTGGTCGCCCGACGGGGCCCTCGCCTGGACCGGGGCCCGGGAGATCGCCGGCGACACCTTCACGGTCGTCGCCGGGCCCATCGGCGAGGCGCCGGTGCGGATCGAGGCCGAGGCTGGCCTCAACGGCGCTCCGGTCTGGCTCGACGCCGATCGGATCGGGATCCCCGCCGTCCGCGGCTCCACCAACTTCCTGACCGTCGTCTCGGTGCGGGCCCGGCAGGTCAGCCTCACGCCCTTCGAGCTGGGCGGCCTCGCCGTGTCGTACCCGCTGGGCCTCGTTGCCGTCTCGGACGTCGGGGCGGCCACCGTCGAGCTGCTGCGGCTCAACGGCTTGATGACCGCGACGGAGCCCGACGCGGTCATCAAGGGACCAGACGAGGAGTGGATCGCCGAGGGCCTGGCCTTCTCGGCCGACGGCGGCCGCCTCGAAGTGACGTGGTTCAAGGGCGGCAGGGTCGTCGTGTCCCTCTACGATGGCGCCGCCGGCTGGCGGGAGAGCACGCGCCTCGGGCTCGCCGACCTCGGGCTTCCCAACATCGACACCTCGGACGCCTCGGTGGAGGTCGCCTGGCGGCCGTGAGCGCGGCGGGCCGCCGTTCGAGCGAAGCGTCCGCTCGGGGTCTCGGGCGTCCGGCCGACTCGACCGGACGGCCCGGTCAGGCTCCGACGGTGCTCTGGGGCGGCGCGAAGATCGAGACCTGGGCCTCCTCCGGCAGCATGACCCCGAGGATCTTCTGAAGGGCAAGGAGGTGGACGCAGGCACCCCAGCTCTCGAAGTAGTGGCAGGTGCAGTGCCAGCGTCCCGCGTCGAGGGTGACGTGGTGGGTGTCGTTGTCGCCCCGGAACGTCAGCGAGAGGCCGTCGATCGTGATCCGGTCGGGCTCACGGGCGTAGCGGTTCGCCTTCTCGACCTTGCCGATCAGAGAGCTGTGCATCGCTGCCAACCTCCGTCGCCCGGGCGGGCGTGCTGCCGGCCGCCGTCCGACCTGGCCGGCCGGGCTGGGCGGCCGCTCCCTCGAAGACTACACCCCCGGGGGCCGGTCGTCAGCCCCCCTTCCCGACCGGATCCGCCCCCGACCTTCGGCCGCCGAACGCCGGGTCGGCCGGCTCCGGCGCCGGGTCGATCCCATGCAGCTGCGCATGCTAAGATGCAGGAATGCCACGCACCGTGCAGATTCGCGACATCGACGACGAGGTCTACCGCGCGCTGGCTCGGCGCGCAGCGGCGGCCGGCCTGAGCGTCCCCGAGCTCCTACGCCGCGAGGCCGCTCGGCTCGCGGCCCGGCCCAGCGTCGAGGAGTGGCTCGAGCGGACGCGGCGCCGCCCCGGCCCGGCGCCGAGCGAGGACGTCATCGCCGCCCTGGACGAGCTGCGAGGTCCGTGGCCCGGTGCTCGTCGTTGACGCGTCCTGCCTCTACGACGTCCTCGTCGGCGGCCCCGCGGCGGAACCGGTTCGGGCCCGCCTCGCCGCCGACGACGATCAGGCAGCGCCCCACCTCATCGATGCGGAGGTCCTCTCGCTCATCCGGCGCGACGAGCTCCGGGGCGTCATCGACCGAACGACGGCCGCCCTCGCCGTCGAGGATCTCTTCGCCTGGCCGGGCGAGCGGTACGGCCACCGGCTCCTCCTCGATCGGGCCTGGGAACTCCGCCGGACGCTCCGGGCCTGGGACGCCCTCTACGTCGCCCTCGCCGAAGCGCTGGGAGCGACGCTCCTCACCCTCGACCGGCGACTCGCCCGTGCCGAGGGGTCGCGGTGTCCGATCGAGGTCCTCCGCGCCGGGGACGGGGAGCCCTGACCCGTCGACCCACCGGCCCCCGGTCCCCTCCGGACCCGACCGAGGGCACCGCTACGGGGCGCTCGTGCCCTCGCGGCCGTAGTCGTCCTCGAGGCGGACGACGTCGTCGAGCTCCGGCGTCGAGACCTCGCAGAGCTCGACCCGCTCGAGCGCCTCGTACCGGTGGACCCGCCCCGTCGGGACCCGCCGGAACTCGCCGGGGCCGAGCTCCTCGACCCGGATCGCCCCCGCGTCGTCGGCAAGGTGGAGTCGCAGCCGACCGGCGATGACGTAGATCGTTTCGTCCTTTCGCTCGTGGTACTGGAGCGAGAGGCGCTTGCCGGCCTCGATGACGAGGATCTTGCCGACGTAGCGGTCGGTGTGGGCCCAGATGAGCTCGTGGCCCCAGGGTTTCGGGACGAGCGTTCCGGCCGGACGGTCGGTGGCGCCGTCGGCGGTCGAGGACCCCATCACTCGCCCCGGACGAGCCGCTCGCCGGCGGCGATGAGGGCGTCGCGGAGCTCCTCCGACGAGGCTTCCGTGTAGACCCGGACGAGCGGCTCGGTCCCGCTCGTCCGGACGAGGAGCCATGACCCGTCGGGCGTGAAGAACTTGGCGCCGTCGTTCGTCGAGAGCGGCTGGACCCGGACGACGGGCAGCCCGTCGAGCTCGGTCGGCTGGTGGTCCCGGAGCTCGACGAGGAGCCGCTGCTTCACCCCCTCGTACGCCTCGCGGGCGACGTGGACGTCGACCCGCCGGTAGAACGAGGGGCCGGCGATCTCATGGAGGTGGGCGACGATCCGCGAGACCGGCCAGCGGCCCGCCGCCCGCTCGCGGAGGAAGAGGTCGAGGAGGAGGAGGTCGGCGTAGATCCCGTCCCGCTCGGGGAGGTGCATCCCGAAGCCGAAGCCGCCCGATTCCTCGCCGCCCATCATCGCCCCCGTCTCGATCATCTTCGGCCCGATGTACTTGAAGCCGACCGGGGTCTCGTGGACGGCGATCCCGTAGCGCTCGCCGAGACGCCCCGCCATCGAGGTGTTGTTGACGCTGACAACGACCGGGTCGCGGAGGCCGCGGTGCTCGGCGAGGTAGTACATGAGGAGCCCCGTGACCTGGAGCTGATGGATGAAGACCCCCCGCTCGTCGGCCGCCCCGGCCCGGTCGGCGTCGCCGTCGAGGAGGAGCCCGAGGTCGTAGCCGCCGCCGGCGAGGAGGCCGAGGGCCTCGTCGACGTGGGGCCGGATCGGCTCGGGGTTCACGCCGCCAAAGTAGGGATTCCGCTCCTGGTGGATCTCGGTGACCCGGATCCGGCCGCCGGCCAGGAGCCGCGAGATCCAGCCGGCCCCCGAGCCCCACATCGGCTCGACGAGGACGTGGACGTCGGCGCCTCGGAGCGCATCGAGATCGAGGGTTCGCCGGACGAAGGCCTCGTACCCCGGGTAGGGGTCGAAGCGCTCGACGAGGCCGGCCGCCTCGGCCTCGGCGAAGGGGCGGCGGGGAATCGCCCGCCCGGCGTTCTCGGCGATCGCCCGCTCGATGACGGCGAGCATCTCGGGTCCCGCCGCCGATCCCTCTGGCGACTTCACCTTGAAGCCGTTGTCGGTCCAGGGGTTGTGGCTGGCGGTGATGACGATCCCGGCCGCCGCACCCCGGGCCACGACCTCGTACGTCGACATCTGGGTCGGGACGGCCCGCACGGCGAAGAAGACCGGGATGTCGTGGGCGAGGACGACCTCGGCCGCCGCCTCGGCGAAGTGCTCGGACGCGAAACGGCGATCGTAGGCGACGACGACGCCTCGGCCGGCCGTTCCCGCCGAGCTGACAGCCCGGGCGACACCGTCGGCGCAGCGCCGGACGTTCTCGAAGGTGAACTCGTCGGCGATCCGGGCCCGCCAGCCGTCGGTCCCGAAGACGATCCGGGCCGGCGTCGGTGCCTCGGCGATGATCGTCATCCGTCCTCCTCGCTCGTCCGCTCGATGAGAGCCGCCACGACGGCGCGGGCCGCCTGCGCCCCGGCCAGGACCGCGACCGGCCCCTCCGGATCAACGATACCGTCGCGCGGGCCGTCGAGGAGCTCGAGCCGGCCGCCGACCCGCCGGACGACGAGGTCGGCGGCGGTCGCCGACACCGGCGCGCCGGCCTCGACGACGGTCCCGGTCACCCCGTCGGCGCCGAGGGCGGCGAGGAGGGCCGCCCAACTCCCGAGATCGCTCCAGCCGACGTCGAGGGTCGCCATGACGACCCGCCCGGCGTTCGCCGCGGGCTCCATGACCGCATAGTCGATCGAGGTCGAACGGAGGCCACCGTACGCCGCCGCAAGCCCGGCTCGCCCGCTGGCGAGCCCGCCCTCGATGGCGGCGAGGATGTCGGGCGCGTAATCCCGCAGCGCGGCGAGGATCGCCCGGCGTTCCCAGAGGAACATTCCCGCGTTCCAGGCGACGCCGGGCATCTCGACGAGCTCGGCGGCGCGTTCGGGGTTCGGCTTCTCCTCGAAGGCCCGGAGCGGGGCCGCCTCGATCGACCCGAGCCGCTCGACCCGGGCGATGTCCGGGAGGAGGTAGCCGTACTCCGTCGCCGGCCGGGTCGGCTCGACGCCGAGGGTGACGAGCGGCGTCGCAACGCCGAAGGCGCCGCGAGCGAGATCGGCGGCGGCGGCGACGACCTCCCGGAAGCGGACCTCGTCGTCGATGAGGTGGTCGGCCGGGACGACGACCATGACCTCGTCGGCCGGGCGCTCGATCCCGGCGGCGGCGAGGGCGATCGCCGCGGCGGTGTTCCGCCCGACCGGCTCGGCGAGGACGGCCACGCCGGGCGCCTGCCAGCGGACGAGGGCTTCGAGCTCGGCCGGGGCGACGACCGTGATGTCCTCGGGGCCGCACAGGGGCTGGGGCGCCGCGACGAGCCGTCGGATCGTGCGCTCGAAGAGCGATTCGACGCCGAGGAGCGGGAGAAACGGCTTCGGCCGGGCGGGGGTCGAGAGCGGCCGGAGCCGCGTCCCGCCGCCCCCGGCGAGGACGACGACGTACATCTCGGGTCATTCTAGAAGGCCGGGAGGCGCCCGACCCGACCCCCGCGTCGGCCGGCCACCGCCCGGGCTAGCCGACGGACAGGCCCTGCTCAGTCGGTTCCGGGAGGCCGGCCTCGGCGGCGAGGAGCGCCGCCTTGTCGGTCCGCTCCCAGGGCAGGTCGAGATCCTCGCGGCCGAAGTGGCCGTAGGCTGCCGTCTGGCGGTAGATCGGCGTTCGGAGGTCGAGGGCGGCGATGATCCCGCCCGGGCGGAGGTCGAAGTGGCGCTCGATGAGGGCGAGGATCCGCTCGTCGGGGACCTTCCCGGTCCCGAAGGTCTCGATCGAGATCGAGAGCGGCCGGGCGATCCCGATCCCGTAGGCGAGCTCGATCTCGAAGCGATCGGCGAGACCCGCGGCGACGACGTTCTTGGCGACCCAGCGGGCGGCGTAGGCGCCCGAGCGGTCGACCTTCGTCGGATCCTTGCCGGAGAAGCAGCCGCCGCCGTGGCGGGCCATCCCGCCGTACGTGTCGACCATGATCTTGCGGCCCGTCAGCCCGGCGTCGCCCATCGGTCCGCCGATGACGAAGCGGCCGGTCGGATTCACGTGCATGACGGGATCGACCGGCCGGAGCTCGCGGGGGACGATCGGCAGGATCACGGTCTCGACGATGTCGGAGCGGAGCCGCTCCGGACGGACGTCCGGGTCGTGCTGGGCCGAGACGACGACGGTCCGAACCCGGACCGGCACGCCCCGTCGGTACTCGACGGTGACCTGGGTCTTGCCGTCGGGCCGGAGGTACGGCAGCTGCCCGGACTTGCGGACCTCGGCGAGGCGCCGGGCGAGCCGGTGGGCGAGAGCGATCGGGAGCGGCATGAGCTCGGGCGTCTCCCGGCAGGCGAAGCCGAACATCATCCCCTGGTCGCCGGCCCCGAGGGCGGCCAGCTCGTCGCGGACCCCGTCCTCGCGGGTCTCGAGGGCGGCCTCGACACCCCGGGCGATGTCCGGCGACTGCTCCTTGATGCTGACGAGGGTGCCGCAGGTCAGGTAGTCGAAGCCGTAGTCGGCCCGGGTGTAGCCGATCTCGCGGACGGTGTCGCGGACGACGGTCTGGAAGTCGACGTACGTCGAGGTCGTGATCTCGCCGAGGACGACGACGAGGCCGGTCGTCGTCGCCGTCTCGCAGGCGACCCGGGCATCGGGGTCGTCGCGGATGATGGCGTCCAGGATCGCATCGCTGATCTGGTCGCACATCTTGTCGGGGTGACCCTCGGTCACCGATTCCGAGGTGAAGAGGTACTGCTCGGCGTCGACGATGCTGGACATCTGGCTCCCTTCCCGTGCTCCGGCCGGTCGGCCGGCGAGGCGGACGCTCCGACGGTCGCGCCGCAGCGTACCACGAGGCCGGGTCGGGCTCCGGGCGGCCGGCGAACGGCGCGGCCGGCGAACGGCGCGGCCGGCCCCGGTCAGGTGCCCTGGCGCCAGTCGGCGAGGTACGCCCGCTGCTCCTCGGTGAGCGGTTCGAGGACGATCCCGAGCGCCTCGAGCTTGAGCCGGGCGACCTCCCGGTCGATCGCCTCGGGAACCGTGTAGACCTGGGGTGCCAGGTCGCGGCCGTGGCGGGCGAGATACTCGACCGCGAGTGCCTGGTTCGCGAAGCTCATGTCCATGACCGCCGCCGGGTGCCCCTCGGCCGCCCCGAGGTTGACGAGGCGCCCCTCGGCGACGACGAAGAGCTCCTTGCCGCCGATCTCGTAGCCCTCGACCATCGGCCGGACCCGCCGGACGTGGCCCTCGGCCATGGCCCGGAGGGCGGCGAGGTCGAGCTCGACGTCGAAGTGGCCGGCGTTCGCCAGGATCGCCCCGTCCCGCATCCGCTCGAAGTGCTCGCGTCGGAAGACACTCCGGTTCCCGGTGGCGGTGACGAAGAGCTCGCCCCAGGCCGCGGCCTCGGTGTGGGTCATGACCCGATAGCCGTCCATCCGGGCCTCGAGGGCCCGGACCGGATCGACCTCGACGACCGCGACGTGGGCCCCCATCCCGGCCATCCGGGCGGCGATTCCCCGCCCGACCCAGCCGTAACCGGCGACGACGACGTTCCGCCCGGCGAGGAGGATGTTCGTCGCCCGGAGGATCCCGTCGACGGTGCTCTGACCGGTCCCGTAGCGGTTGTCGAAGAGGTGCTTCGTGAGCGCCTCGTTGACGGCGACGACCGGGTAGCGGAGGGCCCCGTCGGCGGCCATCGCCCGGAGGCGGATGACGCCGGTCGTCGTCTCCTCGGTCCCGGCAAGGACGTCACCGAGCTGCTCGGGCCGCTCGCTGTGGAGGAGCGAGACGAGGTCGCAGCCGTCGTCCATCGTGATCTGGGGGCGGCGGTCGGCGACGGCGGCGAGGTGGGCATAGTACGTGGCCCGATCCTCACCGCGGCGGGCGTAGACCGGGATCCCGTAGCGGGCGACGAGGGCCGCCGCCACGTCGTCCTGGGTCGAGAGGGGGTTCGAGGCGGCGAGGGCCACGTCGGCGCCCCCGGCGGCGAGGGTCCGGGCGAGGTTCGCGGTCTCGGTCGTGACGTGGAGGCAGGCCCCGATCCGGAGGCCGGCGAGGGGGCGCTCGGCGGCGAAGCGGGCCCGGATCTTGGCGAGGACCGGCATCTCGCGGTCGGCCCATTCGATCCGCTCGACCCCGGCGTCGGCGAGGCCCAGGTCGGCGACGTCGTGGGGCGGCAGCGATGGCGTCGGCGCTGCAGCGGCCGGCGGGACCTCCCCGGCGGGCGCGGGGGTGCGGGGAGCAGGCGCGGGGTCGGTCACGATCGAACCTCCTGGGGGAGCGAAGACGGCCGCCGGTGATCCCTCATCGGGGACCCCGGGCGGCGAGGAAGCGGCGGAACGGGGCGGTGAGCCCGGCGAGGGGCGATCCGAGCCGGTGCACGAGCCGCTCTTCGAAGCGGGTGTACTCGGCATAGCCGAGCCGCCGGTAGGCGGCGATGGCCGGCGGGTTGTCGGCCCGGACGTTCAGGACGACCTGGTCGCAGAACCGGAGGAGCTCGGCCGTGACGGCCCCGGTTACCGCCGTCGCGTAGCCGCGCCCCCGATGCTCGGCCGCGGTGAAGACGTTCCCGACGACGGCGAGCCGGGCGGTCCGGCTCACGACGTGGGTCCCGGCCGCGGAGACGAGCCGCCCCCGGACCCGGAGGCCGTAGTAGACGCCCTCGGCGATGGCGCTCGCCGGGAGCCACGACGCGAAGCCGAGGTCGTAGAGGCGGTTGAGCTCGCCGATCTGGGCCGGGACGAGGCGCTCGACCTCGGCCGGGTGGGGCCGGAAGCGGGCCCGGTCGACCCACATCCGGATCATCGGCGGCCCGGGGTCGACGGCGTAGTGGGCGGCGACGGCCGGGAGGAGCTCGCTCCGGACGGCAACGAAGGCGGCCCGCGGCCGGATGAGCGCGCCGAGGATGGCGCTCACCCCGTCCGGGCGACCCATGACGAAGAGCGGCTGAGGGGTCGTCCCGGCGTACTCGAGGACGAGGGCGACGACCGTCCGGCCCTCGAAGGCGACGCCCCAGCGGGAGCGGGCGAACTCCCGGTCGTCGAGATCGCAGAGGGCGTAGGCGGCGAAGAGCCGGTCCTGCTCGAGGAAGACCCGGAGGAGGTCGCGGTCGCTCGTCTCGCGGACGACGAGGCCGCCCTCCCGTCGGGCGACGGCGACGCTGACCATCAGGCGGGCGCTCCGGGGTCGGCGCCGGCGAGGGGGTCGGCGCCCGTCCTCGCCTCGGCCCCCGACGTCGACTCGGCCCGCCGGCGGCGCTTCCGCTCGAGGGCGGCGGCGAGGGCCGGGCCGAACGGCGGCCGCAGGACCCCTTCTTCGGTGACGATGGCCCCGATGAGCTCGGCCGGCGTGACGTCGAAGGCCGGGTTGTGGGCCTCGCTCACCGTGGGTGCGATCCGAACCCCGCGGACGAAGAGGACCTCGGCAGCCGAGCGCTCCTCGATCGGGATCGCCGAGCCGTCGGCGATCGCCGGGTCGACGGAGCTGAGCGGGGCGCAGACCCAGAAGGGGATGCCGTGGCGGGCGGCGAGGACGGCGAGCCCGTACGTCCCGATCTTGTTCGCCGTATCGCCGTTCGCGGCGATCCGGTCGGCCCCGACGAGGACGACGTCGACGCGGCCGCGGGCCATGAGGTGGCCGGCAGCGCCGTCGGCGATGAGCGTGTGGGGGACGCCGGCCGAGGCGAGCTCCCAGGCGGTCAGGCGGGCGCCCTGGAGGAGCGGCCGCGTCTCGTCGACCCAGACGTGGACGGGCCGCCCGGCGTGATGGGCCACGGCGACGACCCCGAGGGCCGTCCCGAACTGGCCGCAGGCGAGCGGCCCGGTGTTGCAGTGAGTGAGGATCTCGAGGGCCCGACCCTCGGGGACGGGCAGCTCGGCGGCCCCGGCCTCGGCGAGCCGGCCGTGGTCCTCGCTCGCCTCGAAGACGATCCGTTCGGCTTCGGCCCAGAGCGCCGCGGCCACGGCCTCGCCGTCCTCGTTCAGCTCCCCGACCGCCTCGTAGCGGCGGAGCATCCGGTCGACGGCCCAGCCGAGGTTCACCGCCGTCGGTCGGGCGTTCCGGAGTGCGTTCGCCGAGCCCAGGATCGTCGCCCGGCGGGCGTACGGGCGGGCCGAGGCCATCCGGCGGGCCGTCAGGGCCAGGCCGATGGCGGCAACCTGGCCGATCGCCGGGGCGCCGCGGACGACCATCTCGCGGATCGCCTGGGCCGCCTCCGTCGCGCTCGTGACGACGACCTCCCGCAGCTCCTCCGGGAGGACCCGCTGATCGACGAGGACGAGTCGCTCCCCGTCCCAGCGGAAGGCCGAGCGGAAGCCGAGCGGCGCTCCGGTCCCGGCCGGGCGAGCCTCCACCGCCGCCTCGCCGAGGAGGGCGGCCGCCGCCTCGGCCGACGACTGCTGAAGCGAGGCCGCCGCCGCGGCGACGGCCGCCGCCGTCTGGGCCACCTCGCCGGCGAGGGCCCGGAAGAAGTGCCGGCGAGCCACGTTCGTCGGTTCGCGCGGCCCCGACGCGGGGCGGGGCGCCGGCGCGAGCGGTCGCCGTTCGGTCGGACCCGTCCCCATCGTCAACCCGTCGCCATCGTCAAGCCGTCGCCCCGCGGACCGCGTCGCGTCTCTGGCACCGACCTAGTACCGGATGACGCTCGTCACCCGGTGCCCGGTCAGCCGCTCGCGACCCTTCAGGAAGTCGAGCTCGACGAGGAAGGCGAGCCCGACGACCTCGCCGCGGAGCCGCTCGACCAGCTCGATCGTGCCCCGGACCGTCCCACCGGTGGCGAGGAGATCGTCGACGATGAGGACCCGCTGGCCGGGCTCGATGGCGTCGCGGTGGATCTCGAGGGTGTTCGACCCATACTCGAGGGCGTACTCGACGGAGATGACCTCGGCCGGCAGCTTGCCGAGCTTGCGGACCGGGACGAACCCGGCCCCGAGCTGGTAGGCCATCGGGGCGGCGAAGATGAAGCCCCGGGATTCCATCCCGACGACGACGTCGATCTTCTCCCCGCGGTACGGCTCGAGCATGAGGTCGATGGCCTCGCGGAACCCGGCCGGGTCCTTGAGGAGCGTCGTGATGTCGTAGAAGAGGATGCCCGGCTTGGGGAAGTCGGGAATCTCGCGGATCTTCGCACGCAGGTCCTCGGCGGACATCGAAACGGTCGTGCCTCCTGTCGAACGGCGCGCTCAGGGCGGGCGAGCGGCATGCTGGCGTCCGTCGGCCCACCGGCGCGGACGGCACGCTAACTGTAGCGCAGCCCGTTCCGCGACTGATGCGAGGGTGGGCCGAGCGGACGACTCGGGTCGGGCGGGACCGATGGCCGAGCCCCGGAACGCCGAGCCGACGTCGGACTCTGGACATCTTCTCGCTACGTGAGCGCTCTCCGGCCCGGGCGAGGTCCCGACGGCGGCCGGCGCCTTGCTCCCTTGCTGTGCCAAGCACGGCCGAGGGCGCAGATCATCGGCCGGGCCGGCGGGCCGCCAGGATCGAGGGGGTCGGCATCTGGAGCGCCGTGAGGGCCGTCCGTCCGGGGAGCCCCCGGCCAGCCACGCTCGGCGGCGCGGCCCGGCCAGCACGTCCGGGTCGCCGAGAGGGCTGCAGAGCGAATTCGGGCGCCGATACCGCGCACCTAGTGGGAAGATGGCCAGGGTCGGGGCGGGGCCAGGGGGTGATGCTCGCCTCGCCGCAGCCGGGGAGGCGCGACGCGGTGGTGGCAGACGTCCCAGGCTCAGTCCGCCACCGCGAGCGCCGCGAAGCGCTCGCGGACGGGAGCGGCCGTCGGGAGATCGAGGGCCGCAATCGCCTCCGACTCGAGCGTCGCGAGGTCCGCGCCCCGGATCGCCCGCCGGACGGCGGGGAGGCTTCCCGACGCCATGCTCAGCTTTCGGATCCCGAGACCGACGAGGGCGAGGGCGGCCGGCGGATCGCCGGCCATCTCGCCGCAGACCGAGAGCTCGATCCCCGCGCCGTCGGCCGCGGCGACGGCCTCCCGGACGAGCCGGAGGACGGCCGGATGGAGCGGATCCTGATAGCGGCCGAGGGCCCGGTTGCCCCGGTCGACGGCGAGGGTGTACTGGGTCAGGTCGTTCGTCCCGAGGCTGGCGAAGGCGAGCCGTCCGAAGTACGTCCGCCCGACGAGGATCGCCGACGGGATCTCGAGCATGACCCCGAGGTCGATGGGTCCGGCCGGGCGACCCTCGGCCCGCAGCTCCTCGGCGGCCCGGGCGGCGAGGTCGAGGAGGAGGTCGACGTCGGAGGCGTCGGCGACCATCGGGGCCATGACCTTGACCCGGGAGCGACCGTCGGGATGCTCGGCACCGGCCGCCGCCCGCATGGCCGCCCGCAACTGCGTGACGAAGAGCTCGGGCCGGTCGACGGCCAGCCGGATCGCCCGGACCCCGAGGAAGGGGTTGGCCTCGGGCTCGAGGGGCAGGTACGGGATCGGCTTGTCGCCGCCGATGTCGAGGAGCCGGATCGTGACCGGGTGGGGGGCGAAGGCGTCGACGACGGCCCGGTAGGCGGCGACCTGTTCGTCCTCGGAGGGCGGTTCCGGCCGTTCGATGAAGAGGAACTCGGTCCGGAAGAGGCCGACGCCCGCGGCGCCGAGGGCGACAGCCCGGGACGATTCGTCGGGGGTCCCGATGTTCGCGAGGAGCGTCACCTCGAGCCCGTCGCGGGTCACCGCCGGGAGGCTGGCCTCCTCGAGGGCCGTCCGCGCCGCCGCCTCGACGACGACGCGCCGCTCGGCGTAGCGGCGTGCCGTTGCCGGGTCCGGGTCGAGGACGACCTCGCCGGCCTCGCCGTCGAGGGCCAGCTCCGTCGGCGGTTCGGCGGCCACGGCCGCCAGGAGGCCCGCGACGCCGACGACCGCCGGGATTCCGTAGGCCCGGGCGAGGATCGCGGCATGCGCCGTCGGGGATCCGGCCTCGAGGGCGATGCCCAAGATCCGGTCCCGGGGCAGGCTCGCCGTCACCGACGGCGCGAGGTCCTCGGCGACCAGGATCGACGGCGCGGCCAGGGTCGGCGCGGCATCCGAGCGGCCGAGGAGCTCGAGGGCGATCCGCCGCCCGACGTCGGCGAGATCGGCCGCCCGGGCGGCGAGGAGCTCGTCGCCGAGCTCCCGGAGCTGGGCGGCGAAGACCTCGGCTGCGTCCTGGATCGCGGCAACGGCGTCCTCCCCGGCTTCGATCCGGTCCCGGGCGAGGGCGAGGAGCGCCGGGTCGCGAGCCATCTCCGCCTGGGCCTCGAAGATCGCCGCCTCCTCGGCGTGGCCGGCGCCGGCGACCTCGGCGGCGAGGCGCTCGAGGGCCGCCGCGGCCCGCGCGACGGCGCCGTCGAGCCGGGCGATCTCGGCGGGGGCGTCCGCCGGGTCGATTCGACCCCCCTCGACGGTCGGCGGCGGGCCGATGACGACGATCGGCCCCTGGGCGACGCCGGCCGACGCCGGCGCCCCGTGAAGGGTTCGCATCGGGTACCTCCGGGCGGTCCGAGAGCGGCACGTCGGCCGCTCGCAGCGTCGGACGGGCGATTCGGCCCCTCCGACCCACCCCTATTGTGCTTGCTCGGCGGGCACCGAGTGGCGATACTTCGTCGATGCGGACGGGGGGCCGCCCCGGAGGTCGAGGTGAGGAACCTGGAGACGCGCACCGTCCACGGTCCGCTGTCGGGCCGACTGCCGCCGGAGGCGATCCGAGTCGGCGTGCACGCCGCCGACTGGCGTGCCGCCGTCCGGGCCGTCGGCGACGCCCTCGTCGCGAGCGGCGCGACCGAGCCCGCCTACACCGATGAGATGATCGCGACGGTCGAGGCGCTCGGGCCGTACATCGTCATCGCCCCGGGGATCGCCCTCGCCCACGCCCGACCG
>JBHOQO010000108.1:0-14263 GCA_042408925.1 Chloroflexota bacterium
CCGCGCACGGCGATCTCGACTTTCTCCGGACGGCGGTGAAGGTCGTGGCGGAAGCGCTCATGGAGCTCGTGGTTGCCGCGAAGCTCTCGGCCGAGCGGTACGAGCGGACGACCGAGCGGACCGGATCGGAACGGCTACCGGACCCGGACCTGGAACACCCGAGCCGGGACGGTCCAGCTCGCGATCCCGAAACTCCGCTCCGGCAGCTCCTCAAGGCGGGCGCCGAGGTGTAACGGACGGATGCGCGCGAGGGACGACATGCCACGCTGGGGGCGAATTTCCACCAGTTGACAGGCCCCGACCGGCCCACCCGCCGATCCTGTGCACCCGGTGCACGGTTCCGGCGGCGGCGTGCACGGGGTGCACATCTCCGCGCCTCCGGGCCCCGGTGCCCTCGTCCGCGTGCACCCCCGACACGAATCCGACATCCCGGCCGCTCGCCCGCTGTCGGCCTGCCGACCGCGTGCCCCCCATGCACAGAACCGACAGGCCGGCCGCCGCGGGGGCCGACCGGGCCCCCAGAATGTGCACCGGGTGCACGCGCCCGCGACCGGGCGCGGGAGCGGGCCGGCAGCCGCCGGCACAAACGTTGGGATGCGTACGGTCCTCGGCCCGGTGCTTGCAAAGCGGCGTCGCCCGGGTAGGATTGCGGTATGCAGCACAGCATCGCCGCCAAGTACGCGGCTCGTCCCCCGGCGCGCTTCGTCCAACCGACGTCCCGGGCTCGGATGCCGAAGCTCGGGCTCCGCGCCTTCGGGTCCTTCCAGCCGGCCCCGAGCCGGGCGACGGTGCTCCGGCGGGGGGACGACAGCCCGTACGCTGCGCTGCGGTCGAGCTGGCGGGCGATCACTCCGGCGCGCGTCGCGCGGCCGTCGTCGGGCGTGCTCCGGCCCGCCGTGAGGATGCGCTGGGCGAACGCCGGCCGCGGCCGCGACGACCGGACGGCGGCGGCGGCCCCGTGGCACGCCTGAGGCAGGAGCGAGCGACCTCCGCCGGCGGGATCGTCGTCCGGGTCCGCGACGGTCGGATCCAGCTCGTCGTCGGGATGCGCCGCCGGGAGCGGGGGGTCACCTGGACGCTGCCGAAGGGGACGCCGCGACCGGGCGAGACCCTCGCCGAGACGGCGCTCCGGGAGGTCGGCGAGGAGACCGGGCTCGAGGTCGAGATCCGGCGCCCGATCGGCTCGATCCGCTATTCCTTCACCGTCGACGACGTGCGGATCGCCAAGACCGTCCACTACTTCCTGATGGAGCCGCGCGGCGGTCATCTCGCCCGTCACGATCGTGAGTTCGCCCGGGTCCGCTGGGTCGACCTCGAGGCGGCCCCCGGCCTCCTGACCTTCGAAACGGAGCGCGAGCTCGTTGCTCGGGTCGCCCAGCTGCTCCGGGAGGGCACGGTCGGGGGCGCGGCGGTGTCCGGTGGGGGTCGCGAGCCGGTCGGGGTCGGTTCACCCGGGAGTCGGGTGCCGGACCTCCGCGGCCAGCCGAGGGACCGACGACCGGCGGCGCGACCCCTCGATCCGGGCTCCGCAACCCGGAGCTCCGGACTAAGCGCCGGCGGCGGTCGGGAGCCGAGCCTCCCATGACGGATCCGGCGACGGCCGCCGCCCACGAGACGCCGCTTCTCGAGCGCCACCGGGCCCTCGGCGCCCGCTTCGTCGACTTCGCCGACTGGCGGATGCCGCTCCAGTACACCTCGATCCTCGAGGAGCACCGGGCCGTCCGGGAGCGGGCCGGACTCTTCGACCTCTGCCACATGGGCGAGATCGTCGTCGTCGGGGCCGAGGCCGGGCCGGCCCTCGACCGGGCCCTCGTCTCGTGGCCGTCGGCGCTGCGGGTGGGGCGGGCGGGCTACTCGCTCCTCTGCGCGCCCGACGGGGGCGTCCTCGACGACCTGATCGTCTATCGCCTCGCCGAGGGCCGCTTCCTCGTCGTCGCCAACGCGGCGAACGCCGTCCTCGTCTCGGATGCCCTGGCCGAGCGGGTCGCCGGGTTCTCGGCGATCGTCGACGACCAGACCCTCGCCACCGGCCTCGTCGCCGTCCAGGGCCCCCTCGCCGCCGAGATCGTCGCCCCGCTCACCGACCTCGACCTCGCAGCGATCCGCTCGTACGGCGTCGCCGAGGGGACGGTGGTCGGCATTCCGGCGACCGTGGCCCGGACCGGGTACACCGGCGAGGACGGCTTCGAGATCTTCGTCGAGACCGGCGAGGTCGTCCGGCTCTGGGACGCGCTCCTCGAGGCCGGGCGCCCGAAGGGCCTCATCCCGGCCGGGCTGGGCGCCCGCGACACGCTCCGCCTCGAGGCCGGGATGCCGCTCTACGGGAACGAGCTCGACCCCTCGACGAACCCCTTCGAGGCGGGGCTCGGTCACGTCGTCCGCTTCGACAAGCCCGGCGACTTCGTCGGCCGGGCGGCCCTCGAGCGGATTGCCGCCGCCGGCCCGGCCCGCCGCCGGGTCGGGCTCGTCGTCGACGGGCGGGGGATCGCCCGTCACGGCTACCCGGTCTACGCCGGCGATCGTCAGACCGGCGTCGTCACCTCGGGGACCCACTCGCCGACCCTCGGGGTTCCGATCGCCATGGCGTACGTCGCCCGGAGCGACGCCGAACCGGGTACGATGCTCGCGGTCGGCATCCGCGGGGCGCGGGTCCCGGCCCGGGTCGTCCCACTGCCGTTCTATCGCCGTCCCCGCTGACCGGAGGAGCGCCGGTCGGACCCTCGAGCAGGCCGCCGGACCGGGCGGCGGGGGCGGGTAACCGGAAGGAGGTTCTGCCGGTGTCCGTCCCGCCCGAGCTGCGCTACACGAAGGAGCACGAGTGGCTCCGCCTGGACGGCGACGAGGCGACGGTCGGCATCACCGCCTACGCGACCGAGCAGCTCGGCGACATCGTCTTCGTCGAGCTCCCGGAGGTCGGCCGGAGCGTCGAGCAGTTCGCCACCTTCGGCGTCGTCGAGTCGGTGAAGGCCGTCTCGGATCTCTACGCCCCGATCTCGGGCGAGGTCGTCGCCGTGAACGAGGCGCTGGCCGATCGCCCCGAGCTCGTCAACAGCGACCCCTACGGCGACGGCTGGCTCATCCGGATCCGGCCCCGGAACCCGGCCGAGGCCGACGCCCTCCTCGACGCGGCCGCCTACGAGCAGCTGATCTCCGAGGCCTGAGGCTCGGCCATGGGCTACGCGCCGCACACCCACGGGGACCGGCGGCGGATGCTCGAGGCTCTCGGGATCGACTCGATCGAGGCCCTCTTCGCCGACATCCCGGCCGAGCTGCGGGCGAGCCCGCTCCGACTCCCGGACCCGCTTCCCGAGCAGGCCGTCGCCGCCCGGCTCGAACGCCTCGCCGCCCGGAACCGGACCGATCTCGCCTCCTTCCTCGGGGCGGGCGCCTACCGCCACTGGACGCCGCCCCTCGTCGACCAGATCCTCCTCCGCGGCGAGTGGTACACGGCGTACACGCCGTACCAGCCGGAGGTCAGTCAGGGCACGCTCCAGAGCATCTACGAGTTCCAGTCCCTCATCGCCGAGCTGACCGGGCTCGACGTCGTCTCGGCCTCCCACTACGACGGGGCGGCGGCGACGGCGGAGGCCGCGCTCATGGCCTGCCGGGCGACCGGTCGGGATCGGATCCTCGTCTCGCGGGCGGTCCACCCCCAGTACCGCGAGACGCTCCGGACGTACGCCGCGGGGACCGGGATCGCCATCGAGGAGGTGCCGATCGTCCGCGACGGCCCGGCGGCCGGGACGACTGACCGCGCCGCCCTCGCCGCCGCCCTCGCCGCCGACCGGCCGCCGGCCGGGTTCGTCGCCGCCCAGCCGAACTTCTACGGCTGCCTCGAGCCGATGGCCGAGCACGGCGAGGCGATCCACGCCGCCGGCGGCCTCTTCGTCGCCGTCGTCGAGCCGGTGTCGCTCGGCGTCCTTGCCCCGCCCGGGGCGTACGGCGCCGACATCGCCGCCGGCGAGGGCCAGCCGCTCGGGATCCCGCTCGCGTACGGCGGTCCGTACCTCGGTCTCCTCGCCTGCACCGAGGCCCTCGTCCGCCAGATCCCGGGTCGCCTCGTCGGCCAGACGACCGATCTGGAGGGCCGCCGGGCCTTCGTCATGACGCTCCGGGCTCGCGAGCAGGACATCCGCCGCGAGCGGGCGGCCAGCAACATCTGCACGAACCAGGCCCTCCTCGCCCTCGCCGCGGCGGTCTACCTCGCCGCCCTCGGCCCGCACGGCCTCCGGGACGTGGCGGCCGGGTCGGCGGCGAGGGCCGCGGCCCTGGAGGCCGCCCTCGCCGAGGTCGGGGTGGAACGCCTCTTCCCGGCCCCCTACTTCGACGAGTTCGTCGTCCGGGTCCCCGACGCCGTCGCCGTCCACCGCCGGCTCCTCGACCACGGCGTCCTCGCCGGCCTCCCGCTCGCGACGGTCGAACCCGACGATCCGCTCCTCGCCGACGCCCTCCTCGTCTGCGCCACCGAGGTGACGACCGACGAGGAGATCGAGCTCTTCGCCTGGGCCCTCGGCGAGGTCCTCGGGACGGGGGTCGGCGGCCGCCCCGCGGTCGGTGCCGGCGCCGGCTCGGGAGGTGCCCGGGGCGCCGGAGGTGCCCGATGAGCGTCACCGGACCCCGCCTCCAGCCGACCCTCGCCGAGCTCTCCCGCCCGGGGCGCGGCGGCTACGCGGTGCCGCATCCCCCGGCCGACGCCCTCGAGCGGATCCCGGCCGAACACCGCCGGCCGACCCCGCCCGCCCTCCCCGAGCTCGCCGAGCCCGACGTCGTCCGCCACTTCGTCAACCTCTCCCAGCTCAACCACGCCGTCGACACCGGCTTCTACCCCCTCGGCTCGTGCACGATGAAGTACAACCCGAAGCTCGGCGAGTGGGCCGCCCGCCTGCCGGGCTTCGCCCGCCTTCACCCGTACGCCCCGGACGAGGTGGCCCAGGGGACCCTGGAGCTCCTCTGGTCCCTCGAGCAGGCCCTCGCCGAGATCGGCGGGATGGCGGCGGTCACCCTCCAGCCGGCGGCCGGGGCCCAGGGCGAGCTGACCGGAATCCTCATGATCCGGGCCTACCACCGGAGCCGCGGCGATCTCGAGCGGACCGAGGTCCTCGTCCCCGATTCGGCCCACGGCACCAATCCCGCAACGGCGTCGATGGCCGGCTTTCGGACCGTCAACGTCCCGTCGGCGCCCGACGGCGGCGTCGACCTCGACGCCTTCCGGGCCGTCCTCGGGCCGCGGACGGCGGCGGTCATGATCACGAACCCTAGCACCCTCGGGCTCTTCGAGCCGCGGGTCGGCGAGCTCATCGAGCTCGTCCACGCCGCGGGCGGCCTCGCCTACATGGACGGCGCGAACCTGAACGCGATCATGGGCCGCTTCAAGCCGGGCGAGGCCGGCTTCGACGCCATGCACTTCAACGTCCACAAGACCTTCAGCACGCCCCACGGCGGCGGCGGACCCGGGGCGGGGCCCGTCGGGGCGGGGGAGAAGCTCCTCCCCTTCCTGCCCTCGCCGCGGGTCCTCCGGGAGCCCGACGGGACGTTCCGGCTCGAACGGCCCGGGGAGCGCCCGACCTCGATCGGCCGCCTCCGGAGCTTCGTCGGCAACACCGGTGTCCTCGTCCGGGCCTACGCCTACATCCTCGCCCACGGCCGCGACCTCGCCCTCGTCTCGGAGGACGCCGTCCTCGCCGCGAACTACCTCAAGCACCGGCTCGCCGTCGAGGGCTCGTACGACGTCCCCTTCGAGCGGCCCTGCAAGCACGAATTCGTCGCCCAGGCGAAGACGCTCCACCGGGCGACCGGGATCCGGACCCTCGACGTCGCGAAGCGGCTCATCGACTACGGCTTCCACCCGCCGACGATCTACTTCCCGCTCACCGTCGAGGAGGCGATGCTCATCGAACCGACCGAGACGGAGTCCCTGGAAACCCTCGATGCCTTCGCCGAGGCGCTGGCGGCGATCGCCCGCGAGGCCCGCGAGACGCCCGAGCTCGTCCGGGGCGCTCCCCACACGGCCCCGGTCCGCCGCCTCGACGAGGCGACGGCCGCCCGCCGCCCGAACCTCCGCTGGCGGCCGCTCACCGGCCGCGAGACCCCGTGCCCGGAGTAGGGCGGCCGGGCCGATCCGGCAGATGAACCCCGGGCCCCGGGTCGGGGTATCGTTGAGGGGAGCCGGGGGACGGCGAGGGAGGTCGATTCCGGAGTGACGGCAGCCCGACCAATAGCGAGCGGACCCACGGCGCCGACCGACGCCGAGCTCGTCGAGCGGATCGCCGGCGACGATCTCGGCGCCTTCGAGACCTTCTTCGAGCGTCACCGGGCCCTCGTCTACCGGACCGCCATCGGGCTCCTCGGCGACCCGCAGGCGGCCGAGGAGGTCCTCCAGGACGCCTTCGCCCGAACCTGGCAACGGCGGCGCCTCCTGCGGCGGGACGTCTCGCCGGTGCCGTGGCTCCACCGGGTCGTCCTCAACCTCTGCTATTCGCGCCTGGCTCGCCGCCCGCCGAGCCACGAGCCGATCGAGGCCGTCTCCGAGCGGCTGACCGAGGCCGTCGACGAGCCGCTCGCCGAGAGCGAGCGGGCGGAGCTCCAGCGGCTCGTCCGGGAGGGGATCGCGGCCCTCCCGCCGAAGCACCGGAGCGTCGTCGTCGCCTACTACCTCCACGGCCGCTCCCTCGCCGAGACGGCCGAGCTCCTCGGGCTGCGGCTCGGGACCGTGAAGTCACGACTCCACTACGCCCTCGCGGCGCTCCGTTGCTGGCTGGAGGCCGACCGGCGCTTCGCCGACGTTCGGACGGCCGAGGGGCCGAACCTCGGCGGGCTCGCCGAGCCGATCCTGCCGGCCGAGGGAGCGGAGCGATGATCGTGGGCCGACGGGCGTGCCGGGCGACGCGGGCGGCGATCCCGGATCTCCTCGAGCGCCGCGCCGGAATCGCCGTCGACCCGGCGGCCGAGCGGGCGATCGACCGGCGGACGGAGCGGGCGCTCGCCCACGCCCGGGTCTGCGACGACTGTCGGGCGGCGGTCGAGACGGCGCTCTTGGTCGACCATCGGCTCCGCCGCTACGGCCTCGCCGTTCGTCGCGCCCCGGTCCCGGATCCCCGGCCCCCGGTGCCTCGCGTGGCGGGTCGGCGGGACGTCTGGCGGTGGCGGGCCGGGCTGGCCGGGCTCCTCGCGGGGGCGGCGATCGTCGCCCTCGCCGTCGGTCCGACGACCGCGTTGCGGGCCCGACCGACGCCGCTCCAGGAAGTCGGGGTCGAACCGGCGCGGATCGCGGCGCTTCGCCGGGAAGAAGAGCGCCGGGAGGCCGCCGTCCTGGCTGCCCAGCGCGCGATCCGCTCGCAACCGCCGCCGGCGACCCGGCGCGCCGACGGTCCCCGGCCGGACCCCCGGACCGAGGCGGACGGCACGCCGCGGTGGCCCGGTCCGGACGGGCGCGGCCTCGACGACTCGGAGCCCCCGACGCTCGCCGGGCCGAGCGAGCCGCGAACGGCCTGATCCGACGATCGGGGGCCGGCGAGATCGCCGACAGACCGAAGGAGCCGAAGGAAAGGAGGTGGCTGAGCGGAGGACCGACCGGAACGGCGATCGCCGGCGGACGGCGTGGGAGGAACGACCGTCGATTTGACAGCGACCGCGCCGATCCGCATAGTACGGGCCAGCGCAGCGACTGCTGTTCACCGTGCGCTCGACCGTCGTCCTCGTCGTCGTGCCGGCGACGGCCTCGGAGGAGCTTCGAGGAAGAATCGAGCCCGGCGGACGGGCGATCACGAGCATCGCTGTCCTGGGAGTCAAGGGGTCTAACCCACCTGGAGGACCACGCATGCGGAACCGTCTCTTCGGCCTGCTTGCGAGCACGGCGATCGTGTTCGCGGCCTGCGGGGGCGCCGCCTCGCCGACCCCGTCGGCGCCGGCGAGCCAAGCCCCGAGCCAGCCGCCGGCGTCACCCTCGCCGAGCCCGACGCCGACGCCGATCGACTACGACGCGCTCCTCTACAACTACTCGTACTCGCCCGAGCCCGGCAAGTCGGGCGGGAGCGTCATCGCCTCTGACTGGCAGGCGGCAAACCAGCTGAACCCCTACTACAGCAACGCCTTCGCGAACAGCCAGGTCCTGGCCGCGACGATGCGGTCGCTCGCGACCGTCACCGCGGACGGCCACTACAAGCCGGACCTCGCCCAGTCGCTCCCGAAGGCGAGCGCCGGCGACGTCGTCATGGATCCCTCCGGCGGCGGCTTCACGGTCAAGATCAACATCAAGCCGGGCCTCCTCTGGAGCGACGGCCAGCCGCTCACCCTCAACGACCTCAAGTACACCTGGCAGTGGGTCCTCGACAAGGACCAGCCCGGTATCTCGACCCTCGGCTGGGACAAGATCGACCGCTTCGACGTCTCGGCCGACGGGCTGACCGCCGAGGTCCACTTCACCGAGCCGTACGCCGGCTGGCTCGGGCTCCTCGTCGGCTCCCCGCCGCTCCCCGAGCACTACATGAAGACGATCCCGGTCAAGGAGGCGAACACGAAGTCCTACCCGGTCGACGGGGCGATCCTCTCGAAGGCGCCCGTCTCGGGTCCCTTCAAGTACGAGACCGCCTCGGCCGACACGATCGTCCTCGTCCGGAACGACAACTGGAAGGCCGGCGAGGGCGGGCGGCCCGCCTACCTCGACAAGCTGACCTTCAAGTTCTTCCCGGACAACAAGGACGGGATGATCGCTGCCTTCCTGGCCGGGGAGATCGACGTCGCCGTCGACCTCGTCCAGGCCGACTACGACGCCATCAAGGGCGTCGATCCGAAGATCGGCAAGGCGATCCTCGAGCCGGCCTGGCTCTACGAGCACCTCGACTTCAACCAGGCCGGTCTCGGCCGCGGCAAGGGCCACCCGGCCCTCAAGGACGTCGAGGTCCGGCGGGCCATCGAGCAGGCGATCGACAAGAACGCCCTTTACCAGACCGTCTTCCCCGGCAGCCCGCTGCCGGACAAGCCGGCCTGCAGCAACGCCACCCCGACGAACTACTGGCTGAACCCGAACCTCGAGTGCCTGCCCTTCGACGTCGCGGCGGCGAACAAGCGGCTCGACGACGCCGGCTACAAGGACACCGACGGCGACGGGATCCGGAACATGCCGGGCGGCGGCGAGAACCTCGACTTCGTCCACTGCTCGTCGCAGGCCGGCTTCCGCCAGACGGGCGGCGAGTTCATCGCCAAGTCCCTCCAGGCCATCGGCATCAAGCTCGAGCAGAACTACGTCGACTCGACGAAGGTCTTCTTCGCGAACTGGCCGGACGTCGCGCCGGACACGAAGTGCAACCTCGCCCACGGCAACTACGACACGGCCGAGTTCGCCTACGTCCTCTCCTTCGACCTGTTCGGGAACTACTACTACAGCTACCACTCCGAGCAGATCCCGACCGACGCGAACAACGGGAACGGCTACAACTACCTCCGGTTCAGCAACCCGGACATGGACGCCGCCCTCAATCAGCTGAAGAACGCGATCCTCACGAAGGACCAGATCGAGGCCGCCTGGAAGGTCCAGGAGGTCTACGTCGACCAGGTCCCCGAGGTCGCCCTCTACTACCGGAACGAGGCCCGCGGCGTCTCGACCCGGCTCCACAACTTCTTCAAGAACCCCAGCACCGCCTCCGACTTCTGGAACGTCGAGGACTGGTGGGTCGACCAGTGAGCGGCCGCTGATCGAGCACGGTCGATCCGAGGCGGCGGTCCGGACCCCGGGCCGCCGCCTCGCTATACTCGGCCCCACGTCCGGGATCGCGGCTCCTGCCGGGGAGCCGGCTGCCCTCGCCGGGACGCCCGTCCGGCCCGACCGTCTGAAGGAGCTCGCGGAACCCACCCGCCCGAATGACGAAGTACATCATCCGCCGAGTCATCGGCCTCGTGCCGCTCTTCGTGGGAGCGGTCATCATCAGCTACCTCCTCATGCGGGCCGCACCGGGCGGCCCGCAGGCGGCCCTCGCCGGGATCAAGAGCATCACCCAGGAGGACCGCGAGAAGTGGCTCCGGAGCTGGTGCCTCCAGGCAGAGGTCACGCCAGTCAACATGCTGAAGGAGTTCGGCGGCTGGCTCGGCGTTCTGAACTGCGACAGCGACACGTTTCCCGACATCTTCTTCTCGGCCCAGGGCGGGCTGAACGTCCTTCCGGCGGCCCTCGGCGGCGGCGACAACGGGATCCTCCACGGCGATTTCGGCCTCTCGATCCGGGCCGGCCGTCCCGTCCTCGACGTGATCCTGGAACGCGTCCCGGCAACCCTCCTGCTGTCGTCGACGTCCCTCGTCCTCTGGGTCGGGATCGCGATCCTCATCGGGACGTATGCCGCCGTCCGCCGCTACTCCTTCTTCGACCAGGCGATGACGTTCCTCGCCTACGTCTTCTACTCGCTGCCGACCTTCTGGCTCGGCCTCATGCTCATCTTCTTCTTCGCCGTCTTCTTACGGACGAGCGGGATCACGGACTTCTTCCCGACCGGCGGGATCATCACGACCCGCGACTGGCCGCCGTTCAACACGCCCCAGTACTGGGAGGCCTTCGGGCAGAAGCCCCTCGCCGCCATCGTCGACGTCGGGCGGCACCTCGTCCTCCCGGTCTTCACCCTCGTGGCCGTGAACATCGCCGCCGATTCGCGCTTCGTCCGGGCGGCGATGCTCGAGGCCCTGAACCAGGACTACATCCGGACGGCCCGGGCCAAGGGACTTCCGGCCCGGACCGTCATCGCCAAGCACGCCTTCCGGAACGCGATGCTCCCGGTCGTGACGAACGTCGCCCTCGAGCTGCCGTTCCTCGTCTCGGGCGCCATCGTCACCGAGACGATCTTCACCTGGCCGGGGCTGGGGCGCCTCTTCATCGAGTCGGTGAACGCGAGCGACTACTTCGTCCTCATGGGCCTCCTCCTCGTGAGCACGGTCTTCATCCTCCTCGCCAACCTCCTCGCCGACATCGTCTACGCCATCGTCGATCCCCGGATCCGCTACGACTAGAGGACCGAGACCCCGTGGCCGATCAACCGCTCCGAACCCCCGCCACCAGCCGTGTCGGTGCCCTCTCCGACACCGCGGCCGCCGACTACGAGGTCGCCCTCGAATCGCTGAACCAATGGCAGCTCGCCTGGCGCCGCTTCCGGCGCCACCGCCTCGCCCTCGTCGGCGCGGCGATCCTCGGGTCCATGGTTTTCCTGGCAGTCTTCGGGCCGATCATCTGGCCCTACGACCCGCTCGCCCTCCGGTCCGACCTGCCGGGTCCCCAGGGCTTCGACCCGCTCCAGATGCCGCCCTTCGGCTCCGACGGCGCCGGCCGGAGCGTCTGGGTCCTCGTCGCCAACGGGGCCCGGCTCTCCATGCTCATCGGCACGACGACGATGCTCATCGCCGTCACCATCGGGGTCCTCATCGGGGCCGTCGCCGGCTACTTCGGCGGCTGGGTCGACAACCTCCTCATGCGCTTCGTCGACCTCGTCCTTTCGATCCCGTTCCTCTTCATCGTCCTCGTCGCCGCCCGCTTCTTCGGCGGCGGCGAGCTCGTCCCGCTCATCCTCATCTTCGGACTCCTCTCCTGGCCGAGCCTCGCCCGGCTCGTCCGGGCGCTCTACCTCTCGCTCCGCGAGCAGGAGTTCGTCCTCGCCGCCCGGGCCGTCGGGGTCGGCGATGTGCGGATCGCCCTCCGGCACATCCTCCCGAACGCCATCGGCCCGATCGTCGTCTCGGCCACGCTCATCGTGGCAAACGCGATCATCCTCGAGGCCTTCGTCAGCTACCTAAACTTTGGCCTCAAGGCCCAGGACATCAGCTGGGGGAACGCCCTCGCCCGGAGCCAGGAGCGGATCGCCGTCGGGAACTGGTGGTGGCCGTTCTTCCCGGGCATGGCGATCGCCCTGACGGTCATCGCCATCAACTTCCTCGGCGACGGCCTCCGGGACGCCCTCGACCCACGAGCCAAGGAGTAGGAGCAGCGTGACCGTCCCCGCCGCCGTCGCGTCCCGAGCCCGTCCTGCCAGCGACGCCGACGTCCTCCTCGAGGTTCGCGACCTGCGGACCTACTTCCACGTCCTCGACGGGACCGTCAAGGCCGTCGACGGGGTCTCGTTCTCGATCCGGCGCGGTCAGACGGTCGGCCTCGTCGGCGAATCGGGCTGCGGCAAGAGCGTCACCGCCCTCTCCATCATGCGGCTCCTCGACATCCCCCCGGCCGAGATCGCCAGCGGCGAGATCATCTTCGAGGGCCGTGACCTTTTGGCGCTCTCGGAGGACGAGATGCGCCACGTCCGCGGCAACGACATCGCGATGATCTTCCAGGAGCCGATGACGAGCCTCAACCCCGTCTACACCGTCGGCGATCAGATCGCCGAGGCCGTCATGCTCCACCAGCGGCTGTCGAAGAAGGAGGCCTGGGCGAAGGCGATCGAATCGCTCCGCGCCGTCGGGATCAGCAACCCCGAGCGGCGGGTGAAGCAGTACCCCCACGAGCTCTCGGGCGGGATGCGCCAGCGGGTCATGATCGCCATGGCCCTCTCCTGCGACCCGAAGCTCCTCATCGCCGACGAGCCGACGACGGCCCTCGATGTCACGATCCAGGCTCAGATCCTCGAGCTCATCAAGGACGTCCAGGACCGGACGGGAACGGCCCTCCTGCTCATCACCCACGATCTCGGGGTCGTCGCCGAGACGGTCCACGACGTCCTCGTCATGTACGCCGGACGGATCGTCGAGACGGGCACGGTCGAGGACGTCCTCCTCGCCCCGAAGCACCCGTACACCGAGGGGCTCCTCCGCTCGATCCCGTCGCGGGGGATGAAGGGACGGCGGCTCAACGTCATCAAGGGCACGGTCCCCAACCCGTTCAACATGCCGAAGGGCTGCAACTTCGCGCCGCGCTGCCCGTACGCCTTCGAGCCGTGCGTCGAGTACGACCCGCGGATCGAGGAGGCAAACCCGCCCGACGTCGCCTGCTGGCTCTACACCCCCGCGCCCGGCTCGCCGGTCCCGCCCCGGGTCCGGCCCCGGCGGCCGGTCGAGGTCTCGGCGTGAGCGGGCCGTTCGAGACGGGGGCCGGAACGGCGACGAGGGGCCCGGGGTCGGGAGCGGTGGCCACCGCCACGGGCGTCGGCACGGGCCGCGCAGCGGGGCCCGCCTCGCGCGGCGAGCCGCTCATCGTCGTCGAGCACCTCGTCAAGTACTACCCGATCCTCGGCGGGCTCCTGCGCCGCAAGATCGGCGACGTCAAGGCCGTCGACGACGTCTCCTTCGAGATCTACCGGGGCGAGGTCTTCGGCCTCGTCGGCGAATCAGGCTGCGGGAAGTCGACCCTCGGCAAGACGCTCCTGCGGCTCCAGCCCCCGACGGCCGGTCGGGCGACGATCGCCGGCGAGGACATCTTCGCCAAGCAGGGCAAGGACCTCAAGCGGCTCCGGCGGCGGATGCAGATCATCTTCCAGGACCCGATCGGGTCGCTCAATCCGCGGATGCCGATCAGCGACATCATCGGCGAGGGGCTCCTCGCCCAGGCCGACGAGGAGAACGGCTGGAAGGATCGGAAGATCCGCGACAAGCGGGTCGAGGACTACCTGGAAGCCGTCGGGCTGCGGCGCGACTATACCCGCCGCTACCCCCACGAGTTCTCGGGCGGCCAGCGCCAGCGGATCGGGATCGCCCGAGCCCTCGCCCTCGACCCCGAGTTCGTCGTTTGCGACGAGCCGGTCTCGGCCCTCGACGTCTCGATTCAGAGCCAGATCCTCAACCTCCTCCTCGATCTGCGGCGCGAGTTCAACCTGACGTACCTCTTCATCGCCCACAACCTCTCGGTCGTCCAGTACATCAGCGACCGGGTCGGGGTCATGTACCTCGGCAAGCTCGTCGAGGTCGGCGACGTCGGTGAGCTCTACGCGCGGCCGCGGCACCCGTACACGATCGCCCTCCTCTCGGCGGTCCCGGATCCGGACCCGCGGGTTCGCAAGAAGCGGATCGTCCTGACCGGTGACGTCCCGAGCCCGGCCGCCCCGCCGCCGGGCTGCCGCTTCCATACCCGCTGCTGGCTCCGCGAGCGGCTCGGCAACCCGGAGAACTGCGCGACCGAGGAGCCTCCCCTCCGGGTCGTGGGGCCCGAGCATCGGGTCGCCTGCCATTGGGCGGAGGCCGTGCCGGAGGACGTCGTGGCAGCGGCCGTGCCGGCGGTCCCCCCGCCGGCTGCGGTCGGGGCCGCGGACGCGGGCGGCCCCGGGACGGCGGTCCCGCCGCCGTCGGCCGGGTGACGCGCCGTGGC
>JBHOQO010000109.1:0-5883 GCA_042408925.1 Chloroflexota bacterium
CAGTGGGACCCCGACGGTCTCGGCAGCGGCGCGCAGGGCCCGGTCCTGGGTCGCGAGGGGCAGCCCTTCGCGTATCGCGAGCTCGAGATACGCCGCGTCGTAGGCGCTCAACCCGTGTGCCCGAGCCAGGGCGCGCACCGCATCGAGGGCCGGCGAAACCGAGAGGTCGTAGACCGAGATCGGCAACTCCGAGAACAACTCGACAGCGCGGGCGACCCTGGCCGGCGACAGACGACCCCGCCGTTCGGCGACGACGAGAGCGTTCGCGACTTCAAGCGCCCAGACGGGAGGCACTGCGGCTCGGTCGTCCCTGAGCCGCTCGAGGATCCGGTCTGCATACTCCGAGGCCTCGTCCTCAAAGTGCCAGGCGAGGGCCACCGAGGCATCGACGACGAAGGGCATCAGCGCCTTCGGCCCTCTTCGATGAGCTCCCGGATGGTGATGCCGTCGAGGCGGTTGCCCTTGCGGAACTCGCGGATGGCGGCGATCACCTCGTCGACGCTGGGCCCTCGGCCCCCAAAGGGGACCAGCCGAGCCACGGGCCGCCCATGGCGGGTGATGGTGATGGTCTCGCCCCGCTCCACCTCGTCCAGGAGGCGGGGGAGCTGAGTCTTCGCCTCATAGACCCCGATCTGCTTCATCGCGCCCCTTCGTTCTGGTCCAGCCTGGTCTGGAACCCATGATACGGTGGTTCTCGGTTGCCCCGGGCTCCCCGGTCCGGGCTCGGACGCGCTCACCGCCCCGCCCCGCCTCCCCCGCCGCCGGCCGCTTCGGGCCCCGACGCCTCGGCGGCCGCGAGCTCGTCGAGCCGACCCGCCGGTGCCGGCGCCGGCCGGGAGCCCGTCCGGAGGGGCCGCCCGGCCCGCGCCTCCTCGAGGCTCGGCGGGTTGTGACAGGCGGTGAGGTGGGGCGTCCGCCGATCCGCCGCTTCGGCCGCCACCCCGTCCCGGGCGACCGCCTCGAGGCTCGGGTTTACCTCCCAGCAGACCGCCAGCCGCCAGGCACAGCGCGGCGCGAACGGGCAACCGACCGGCAGCTCGCGCATGTCCGGCGGCCGCCCTTCGATCGGGATGAGCTCCTCGCCGTCCTGCTCGTCGACCCGGGGGATCGAGTGAAGGAGGCCGACCGTGTACGGGTGGGCCGGCCGGGCGAAGAGCTCGCTCGTCGCTGCCGTCTCGACGATGAAGCCGGCGTACATGACCGCCACCCGGTCGGTCATCCCGGCGACGACCCCGAGGTCGTGGGTGATGAGGATGAGCGCCGTCCGGTGCTCCTCGGTCAGGCGCCGGAGGAGCTCGAGGACCTGGGCCTGGATCGTCACGTCGAGGGCCGTCGTCGGCTCGTCGGCGATGAGGATCTTCGGCTCCAGGGCGAGGGCCATGGCGATCATGACCCGTTGGCGCATCCCGCCGGAGAACTGGTGCGGGAAGCTCCGGAGCCGCGCCTCGGGGTTCGGGATCCCGACCATACGGAGGAGCTCGACGGCCCGCCGCCGCGCCTCGTCCGCCCCGACCGGACGGTGGGCGACGATCGTCTCGACGAGTTGCTCCTCGATCGTGAGGACCGGGTTGAGCGAGGTCATCGGGTCCTGGAAGATCATCGCGATGTCGCGTCCCCGGATGTCGCGGACCTCGTCCTCCCGGAGGGCGAGCAGGTCGCGGCCCTCGAAGCGAACGGTCCCGCCCTCGATCCGCCCGGCGGGCTTCGGCAGGAGACGGATGAGGGCGAGGTTCGTCACGCTCTTGCCGCAGCCCGATTCGCCGACCAACCCGAGCCGCTCGCCGGCCTCGAGCTCGAAGCTCACGCCGTTCACGGCGTGGATCGTCCCGTCCGCGGTCCGGAAGCGGACGACGAGGTCGCGGACCTCGAGGAGCGCCGTCCCGTTCCGGGCCGCCGGGACCCCGGCCCCCGGCTCGCGCGCCCCGCTCACCCTCGCCCTCCCATCAGCGGCGGAGCCGCGGATCGAGGGACTCCCGGAGCCCGTCGCCCAGGAGGTTGAAGCCGATCGCCGAGACGACGATCGCCCCGCCGACGAAGAAGACGATGTGGGGCGCCGTCTGGAGGAAGCGACGGGCGTCGACGAGCATCGTCCCCCACTCCGGGGTCCGCGGATCCGGCGGCCCGAGGCCGAGGAACCCGAGGCCCGCGATGTCGATGATCGCCGTCGCCAGGACCAGCGTCGCCTGGACGATGAGCGGGGTGATCGCGTTCGGAAGCATGTGGCGGGTCAGGATCCGGAGCGGCGAGGCGCCGATCGAGCGGGCGGCGAGAACGTAGTCGACCTCCCGAAGCCCCAGGAGCGAGCCGCGGAGGAGCCGGGCGAAGATCGGCGTGTACGTGACCGCGATGGCGAGCATGAGCTGCGGCATCCCCCGCCCCAGCCAAGCGACGATCCCGATGGCGAGGAGGATCCCCGGGATCGCGAGGAGGACGTCGGTGAGCCGCATGAGCGCCGCGTCGACCCAGCCGCCGAAGCCGCCGGCGAGGGCGCCGATGAGCCCGCCGCTCAGGAGGGCGAGGAGGACCGCCACGACACCGACCTGGAGGCTGATCTGGGCCCCGTAGAGGACCCGGCTGAAGACGTCCCGCCCGAGGAGATCGGTCCCGAAGAGGTGGGCCGCGCTCGGCGGCTCGAGCTGGCCGCCGGCCCGGTCGTACGGCCCGAAGGGGGCGAGTGCCGGGGCGGCGAGGGCCGCCGCAACGAAGACCGCCACGAGGCCGAGCCCGACGAGGGCCGGCCGGTTCCTGACCAGGCGCCGGAGGGCGTCGGCCCAGAGGCCGCGGCTGACCCGGGCCTCGACGGCGCGGTCGCGGCGGCCGAACGAAAGGCTCGGGACGGCGGGACGGGTCACGAGTAGCGGATCCTCGGGTTCAGGAATGCGTAGCCGATGTCGACGATGAGGTTGACGACGAGGAAGATGAGGGCGAAGACGAGGATCGTCGACTGGACGATGGTGAGGTCGCGGTTCCCGATGGCGTCGACGACCCAGCGGCCGACCCCGTTCCAGACGAAGACGGTCTCGGTGAGGACCGCCCCGGCGAGGAGGCCGCCGACCTGGAGGCCGATGACCGTCGTGACCGGGAGCCAGGCGTTCCGCATGATGTGCCGCTCGTCGACCCGCCGCTCGGTCAGGCCCTTCGCCCGGGCCGTCCGGACATAGTCCTCGTGGCTCACCTCGATGACCGAGGCCCGGGTGATCCGGGTGATGATCGCGAGCGGGATCGAACCGAGGGCGATCGACGGCAGGATGAGGTGGCGGACGGCGTCGACGAAGAGGTCGGGCCGCCCAGCGAGGAGCGTGTCGATGAGCATGAAGTTCGTCACGCCCTCGAAGCGGAGGCGGGCGTCGATCCGGCCCTGGGTCGGCAGCCAGCCGAGATAGACCCCGAAGATGACGACGAGGACGAGGCCGAGGACGAAGACCGGGATGCTGATCCCGAAGAGGCTGATCGCGGTGACGAGCCCGTCGAGCCAGCCCTGAGCGTGCCGGGCGGCGAGCCGGCCGAGCGGGATCCCGAGTCCGACGGCAAAGACGAGGGCCCCGATCGTCAGCTCGATCGTGCCTGGGAACCGGACGAGGAACTCGTCGAGGAAGGGCTTGTTGTTGATGACCGAGGCGCCGAGGTCGCCCCGGAGGAGGCCGCCGAGGTACGAGAGGTACTGGACGTAGAGCGGCTCGTCGAGGCCGAGGTCGGCCCGCAGTCTCGCGCAGGCGGCCTCGGTCCGGTGCTGGCCGAGGATCGCGCTGCAAGGGTCGCCGGGCAGGAGATGGACGAAGGCGAAGAGGACGATCGAGAGCCCGAAGAGGACGGGGATCGCCCCGAGGAGGCGGCGGACGATGTAGCGGATCATCGGCGCGGTGTCGAATCACCCCCGGGGCCCGAGGGCCCCGGGGGTGGAGGGTCGCTCGGCTGGAGCGCGGTCCAGCACGGCCGTCAGCGGTCGAGCCAGACCGTGTTGAAGTACTCGGTCAGGTTGCCGGAGCCGACGAAGCCCTTGACGTCGGCCCGGGCAGCGGCCGGCGGCTTCGAGTTCACGAGCGGAACCGTCGGCATGTCGGCCCGGATGAGATCCTGGGCCTTCTCCCAGAGCGACTTGGCGGTCGCCTCGTCGGTCGCCGCAAGGGCGTCGTTCATCGTCTTGTCGAGCTCGTCGTTCTTGTAGTCGAACTCGGTCGAGGGCTTGCCGTCGACGTAACCGAAGAAGGCCGTCTTGAGGAAGTTGTCGGGGCCGGCCCAGTCGCACGTCCAGCCGAGGAGCCACATCTCGTAGTTCCCGGCGTACTCGTGGTCGAGGTAGTCCGGCCGCCAGGTCTCCGTGTGGGGGATGATCTTGAAGCCGACGGCCTCGAGGTCGGAGGTGATCGCCTCGAAGATCCCCTTCGGGTCCGGCATGTAGGGGCGGGTCACGTCGGACGGGTAGTAGAAGTCGATGGAGAGGTCGGTCACGCCCGACTGGGCGATGAGTTCCTTCGCCTTGTCGGGGTTGTACGTCGGGAGGTTGAGCGGCTTCGCGTAGAGGGTGTTGACCGGCATCCAGTTGTCGGCCGGGACCGCCAGGCCGGCGTAGAAGGTGTCGATGAGGTACTGCTTGTTGACGGCGTAGGCGATCGCCTCCCGGATCGTCTTGTTGTTCACCGGGGTGTACTTGTGGTTCATCGAGATCTGGGCGGTGTTGCACGACTCGCCCCGGTCGATGACCTGGAGGTCGGGGTTCTGGCGGATCGTCGCGACGTCGACGGGGGCGACGGTCTGGGCGAAGTCGAGCTCGCCCGAGGCGAGGCCGTTCAGGCGCTGGGCCTCCTCGGCGACCGGTCGGAAGACGATGGCGTCGAGGTACGGGACGGCGTCCTTGTTCCAGTAGTCGGGGTTCCGCTCGACGGTGACGTGGTCGCCGACGACCCACTCCTTGAACTTGAAGGGCCCGGTCCCGACCATGGCCGGCGGCCCGCCCTGGGCGTACGGGATCTTGCTGACGTCGGTCTCGCTGTTGTCGGCCTTGCCGGCCCGAAGGGCCGTCGGGCTGCTGATCCCGAAGACGGTGAGGGTCTGGGCGAGGAGGAAGCTCGAGTTCGGCTGCTTCAGGGTGATGGTGACCGTGTAGGGATCGACGACATCGACGGAGGCGATGTTCGAGGTGTCGCCGTAGCCGCCGAAGACCGCCCCGGCGTAGTAGCTGTAGTCCTGGAGCGCCGGCGGGAAGTTCTTCCAGCGGTCGTAGTTGTACTTCACGGCGTCGGCGTTGAAGTCGGTTCCATCGTGGAACTTCACGCCCTGGCGGAGCTTGAACGTGTACGTCTTGCCGTCGGGCGAGATCGTCCAGCTCTCGGCGAGGGCCGGGACGACCTCCGACGTCGTCCCGGGCTTGAGCGCGACGAGGCCCTCCATGACCTGGTTCATGACGTACGAGCTGTTGCTGTCGTCGATGAGAGCCGGGTCGGTCCGGGTGATGTCGCCGGGCAGGGCGACGACGAGGGTGCCGCCGGTCTTCGCCTGGCCCGACGGCGAGGGCGCCGCTGACGCCGGGGTCGAGGCGCCAGGGGACGGCGAGCCGGCAGGGGGCGGCGTCGGCGAGGCCGTCCCGGCGCAGGCCGCGACGACGAGGGCGGCCGCACCGACGAACGCAGACAAGCGTCGGATCATGCGTGTTCCTCCTCCATGACTGCCCGAGCGCCGGCACGATCGGGGTTCGACCTGGGCAGCGCCGGGTCAAAGCCCGGCTGCGGGTGACCTCATCCTAGCGACTCGGCGGCCGTCCGTCAGCGCCGGGGTTCGCCCAGAGCAACACCGCGGGCCGGCTGCCCCGGGGCGCCGCCGTCGCCACGGCGCGTCACCCGGCCGACGGCGGCGGGACCGCCGTCCCGGGGCCGCCCGCGTCCGCGG
>JBHOQO010000110.1:0-23465 GCA_042408925.1 Chloroflexota bacterium
TGAGGCGCCCCGCCTCGTGACCGAGATCCCGGGTCCGCGCGCCCGGGCCCACGTCGCCTTCGACGAGACGTGGACGAGTCCGAGCCTGCCGCGGGCGTATCCGATCGTCCCGGTTCGAGCCGCCGGGACCGTCGTCGAGGACATCGACGGCAACCGTTTCCTCGACTTCGCGGCCGGCATCGCCGTCGTCTCCACCGGCCACTGTCACCCGGAGGTCGTCGCCGCCGTGAAGGACCAGGCGGAGCGCCTCCTCCACTTCTCGGCCTCCGACTTCTACCTCCCGATCTACGCCGAGACGTGCCGCGAGATCGCCCGGGTCACCCCCCTCGCCGGCGGCGAGCCGCCCCGCGTCTACCTCGGGAACAGCGGGACCGAGGTCGTCGAGGCGGCGATGAAGCTCGCCCGCCACGCTACCGGACGCCCGGTCCTCGTCGCCTTCCTCGGGGCGTTCCACGGCCGGACGTACGGGTCGCTGAGCCTCACGGCCTCGAAGGCGAAGTACCACGCCGGGTTCGGCCCGCTCCTGCCGGGCGTCGTGCACGCCCCCTACGGCCGGGTCGCCGACCTCGACTGGTTCGAATCCGTCCTCTTCCGCCGGCTCGTCCCGCCCGACGAGGTCGCCGCGGTCTTCGTCGAGCCGATCCAGGGCGAGGGCGGCTACATCGTCCCCGAGGACGGCTTCCTCCAGGGGCTCCGGGCGCTCTGCGACCGGTACGGGATCCTCCTCGTCGCCGACGAGATCCAGTCCGGCGCCGGCCGGACCGGCACGTTCTGGGCGATCGAGCAGTGGGGGGTTCGGCCCGACATCCTCCTGACCGCGAAGGGGATCGCCTCCGGTCTCCCTCTCGGGGCGATGGTCGCCCGGCGCGACCTCATGGAGCGCTGGGGGAAGGGCGCCCACGGCTCGACGTACGGCGGGAACCCGCTCGCCTGCGCAGCCGCCCTGGCGACGATCCGGCTCCTCGAGGGCGGGCTCATCGCGAACGCCCGGGCCCGGGGCGAGCAGGCCTTCGCCGGCCTCGCCGACCTCCCCGAGCGCCATCGGGGCCTCGTCACCGAGGTCCGGGGCCGGGGCCTCATGCTCGGGGTCGAGTTCGCCACCGCCGAGGCGGCCGAGGCCGTCCAGGGGGTCTGCTTCGAGCGGGGGCTCCTCGTCCTGGAGGCCGGCGATTCGGCGGTCCGCCTCTCGCCGCCGCTCAGCGTCACGGACGCCGAGATGGCGACGGCCCTCGAGATCTTCCGGGGCGCGGTCGCGGCGGTCGCCGAGCGGAGCGCGGCCGCGGCGGTCGGCGGTCGCCGCTGAGGGTGCCCCATGCCCGGCAAGGTCGCCTCGATGCGGGACGCCATCGCCGAGCTCGTCCGGGACGGCGACACCGTCGCCATCGAGGGCTTCACCCACCTCATCTGCTTCGCCGCCGGCCACGAGATCATCCGCCAGCGGAAACGCGACCTCGTCCTCGCCCGCCTGACCCCGGACCTCCTCTACGACCAGATGGTCGCGGCCGGCGTCGCCCGCAAGCTCATCTTCTCCTGGCTCGGCAACCCCGGGGTCGGCAGCCTCCACGCCATCCGCCGTCGGACCGAAGGCGAAACACCGAGCCTCGAGCTCGAGGAGTACAGCCATTTCGGGATGGTCGCCCGCTACACCGCCGGGGCGGCGAACCTGCCCTTCTTCCCGATCCGTAGCTACTTCGAGACCGACCTGCCGAAGGCGAACCCGAACATCCGACCGGTTCGCTCGCCCTTCGGCGACGACGTCGTCTACGCCGTCCCGCCGCTTCGTCCCGACGTGACGATCGTCCACGCCCAGCGGGCCGATGCCGACGGGAACACCCAGGTCTGGGGTCTTCTCGGCTGCCAGAAGGAGGCGGCCTTCGCCGCCGACCGGGTCATCGTCGTCGTCGAGGAGCTCGTCGATCCGGCGGTGATCCGGGCCGACCCGAACCGGACGATCATCCCGGGGCTCATCGTCGACGCCGTCGTCGTTGAGCCCTGGGGTGCCCACCCGTCCTACGTCCAGGGCTACTACGACCGGGACAACCGCTTCTACCTCGACTGGGATCCGATCAGCCGCTCGCCGGAGGCGACCGAGGCCTGGCTCCGCGACTGGGTCTACGACCTCGATGGTCGGGCGGCGTACGTCGAGAAGCTCGGTCATGAGCGCCTCGCCGCCCTCCGTCCCACGGGGTCGGCGCCGTCGGGGTCGGTCGACTACGGGGTCTACGAATGAGCGGCCCGGACGAGCGCCCCTCGGCTCCCGGCCCCGCCTTCACGGCCGCCGAGATGATGATCGTGGCGGCGGCCCGGGAGCTGGCCGGGCGGCGGATCTGCTTCGTGGGCATCGGGCTGCCGAACATCGCCGTCAACCTCGCCCGGCGGACCGTCGCCCCCGATCTCGAGCTCGTTTACGAGGCCGGGGTCTTCGGGGCTCGGCCGGCCCGCCTCCCGTTGAGCATCGGGGACCCGACCATCGTGACCGGGGCGACGGCGGTCACGGGCATGTTCGAGCTCTTCGCCTTCTACCTCCAGGGCGGGCGGATCGACGTCGGGTTCCTCGGCGCCGCCCAGATCGACCGCTTCGGGAACATCAACACGACGGTCATCGGCGACTACCGCCGACCGACGACGAGGCTTCCCGGTTCGGGCGGGGCCTGCGAGATCGCGATCAACGCCCGCGAGGTCTTCGTCATCATGCGCCAGAGCCGGCGGAGCTTCGTCGAGCGGATCGACTTCCGGACCTCGCCGGGGAACCTCGGCGGCGCCGCGTCGGCCGCCCGGATCCGGGCCGAGCAGGGCTGGCTCGGGCGGGGGCCGTCGGTCGTCGTGACCGATCTCGCGGTCTGGCGCTTCGACGAGACGGGCGAGATGACGGTCACCTCGCTCCACCCGGGGGTGACCCTCGACGCGGTTCGGGGGACGGTCGGCTGGGAACCGAAGGTCGCGCCGGATCTGGGAGTGACGCCGCCGCCGACGGCCGAGGAGCTCCGCCTCATCCGCGAGGAACTCGATCCGGCGGGCGTCTACACGGGCTGACGAGGAGCCCGAGAACGGGTGGCCGACGAGCACGGAACGAGCCCCAGCCTCCGGAGAGGCCGGGGCTCGTCGGCTCGGTGGGCGATTACTCGGCGGCGAAGAGGCCGAAGAACGGCGGGAAGGTGAGGAGGAAGCCCAGGGCCACCAGGACGAGGGTGGCGACCCAGACCCGCTGGAAGGCCACTTCGTTGCCCCGCCAGGCGCGATGGAGGACGACCCAGGCGACCAGATAGGCGAGGACTGCCAGGGTCACCTTGCCCGACAGGGGGCCGACGCCGCTCCCAAGGCCGTAGTTCTTGGAGAAGTTCAGGGCGTCGGCGATCGCCTGGCTCGCCTCGGCGAGCGTGGTAAGGAGACCCAGGACGAAGACGCCGATCCCGGCGGCGAGCATCGCCGCGGCGACGGGACCGTTCGGCTTCGTGGTCGATTCGGTGGATCGCTCGGCAGACATCGTTCTCTCCCTGGTCAATGAACCGGCGCGGCCTTTGTGATCAGGGCGCCGTACAGGCCTGCGGCACCTGCCGCGAGGAAGGCGAGGACGAAGAGGGTCATCGCCGCCCGGCGGATCTCGACGCGGCGCGCCAACTGGGGACCGTAGTAGGCGACGGTGAAGGCGACGGCCGTGGCGAGGAGCGGGGCGATCCAGGCGACGTGCTCCTTCCACTCCATACCGAAGCTATGCCAGGCACTGGTGGCGGGATCCGACAGGAGCAGCGATCGCGGGAAGGCGGAGAGATCGGTGGCGCCCTCGGGTGGCGTTGCCCGGTACCAGGGGTACACGATGAACGTCCCGGTCAGGACGGTCAACCAGGCGACCACGGCCATGACCCAGGTCCCGGCCAGGAGGCGGGGAACCCGCTCGGCCAAACCCTCCGGCGTGAGGAATCGCTCCCGGAGGCTCCAGAGACCGGCGAACCCGCCGGCGAACGCGAGCAGGAAGAGAGCTCCCAGACCCATGCCGTGGATGAGGGCCCAGAGCTCTCGATCGGTCAGTTGCCCGAACATCGCTCCTCCTTCGTCATTCCATTCTCCCTTCGGCTATCCCTTCGGCCGACCCCAGCGCCTCCGGACGGGCGCTGCAAGCGGGACGCATCAGCCCGGTGCGCCTCCGTCACCCACGGCCGCCGGTGCGGCCGCCTGCAGTTTCAGCACCCGCGATCCGACCCGAGAGGGCCCACCGGCCTCTTCCCGCGGGCCAGAAGTCGGTGGGACTGCAGCCGTTCGTCCACTCCCGCGCGGGGAGTGCGGTCGTTGGGAGCGGCCGTAGCGCCTGGGCTGGGGTTCGTTGGGGGGCGTGCGAGCGAGGCGGCGCGACGCGGCCGGAAGGGAGAGCCGCGTCGCGCGCGCGGACCCCGATACGGAGAGGATGCCGGCCGCGCCGGCGCCCCGCGTGGGCCGACCGGACCGGAACGCCCGGGCCGAGCGGACCGATCCGCGACCGACGTGGCGCCCGTTCAGGGCTCGCCCCGGTCCCCCTCGCCGAGCCGGTCGACGTCGGAGCGGACGACGAGGACCGGGCACGGGGCGTTCCGGACGACGTGGTCGGAGACGCTCCCGAGGAGAGCGCGCTCGACGCCGCGCCGCCCATGGCTGCCGACGACGATCATCTCGACCCCCTCGGAGCGGGCCGCCTCGACGATGACCTCGCCGGGGTCGCCCTGCCAGATGAGGAACGTGACCGGAACCCCCGCCTCGCGCCCCCGCCGGACGAGCGCCTGCGCCTCGCGCTCCCTCGTCGCCCGGACCTGGTCGACGCGGGCGCCGAACCGCCCGCCGGGAAGGCGGAGGGCGCCCGGGTCGATGACGCTGACGGCGAGGATCGCGGCGCCAAGGCGGCGGGCGAGGTCGAGGGCCCGCTCCGTGGACGCCTCGGAGGCGGGCGAGAGGTCGGTCGCCAGGAGAAGCGTCGAGGCGGTCCGGGCCGGGGTCGGTGCGCCCGGCTCGGCCCGCTCGGCGGGGGGTGTCGGCGGGCGGGCGGCGGGCGGGCTCGGTCCGCCGTCGGGCGCCCCAGCCGAGGGCGGGGCTCGGCGGGCACCGAGGGTCGGTCGGCTGCCCGGCGGAACGATCGCCCGGTCGAACACGCCCGCGGCTCCGGTCAGCCCTTGACGATGAGGGCGGTCACCATCCCGAACATCCCCTCCTTCCCCTCGGCGTGGGTGAGGATGTGGCAGTGGAACGCCCAGACGCCGGGGTTCTTGCACTCGATGACGACGTCCCAGCGCTCGCCCGGGTTGACCCCGAGGGTGTCGCAGGTGAAGGCGGCGCTCCCGAGCGGGTAGCCGTCACGGGCGACGACCCGCATCGGCATCCCGTGGAGGTGCCAGGGATGCATCATCAGGCCCTCGTTCATGAAGCGGACGACGACGACCTCGCCGCGCTCGGCGACGATCGGGTACGTGGCCGGGAAGCCGCGGCCGTTGATCGTGAAGCCGCCGAGGGTGTCGTTGCTGATCCAGACGATGTCCTGAGTCGCGCCGTAGCGGCGGTCGTAGCGCTGTGCCGGGTCCTTCGGGTCAACGATGAAGGCGCCGAGGAGGCCGCGGCCGACCTGGTCGGTGGCGTTGTGGTGGGAGTGGTACATGTGGGAGCCCGAGGGGCCGGCGACGAACTCGTACGTGAACGTCTCGCCGGGCATGATCGGGTCCTGGGTCACAAACGGGACGCCGTCCATGGCGTTCGGCAGGTCCTGGCCGTGGAAGTGGATCCCGGTCGTCTCGCGCATGTTGTTCGTGAAGATCGCCCGGACCCGGTCGCCCTCGACGACCCGGAGGACCGGTCCGGTCCAGACGCCGTTGAAGCCGAGGGCGTCGAGGGGCGGCTTCTGGGCGTCGATCCGGTGCTGGATCTCGTCGATGGTGAGGCGGAAAACCTTGACGTCGCCGTCGATCTCGGGCTCGAGGGGCACGTTCGGGCGGGGGAGGGTATCCCACTCGCCGTCGAGGAAGCGCTGGACGGCCGCCTTCGCCTTGAGATCGTGCTCGGCAAGGCCGGGCGAGGCGCCGGGGGAGGCGCCGAGCGACGGGCTCGGCGCGGCGGAGGCTCCGGGGCTCGGGGTCGCCCCGTGGTCCATCGACGGCGACGGGCTCGCTGCCGGAGCGGGGCTCGCTCCGGGGGAGGCACCGGTGCCGCCGGTTGGGGCGGGCGGCCCGAAGGTCCAAGCCGGGGCGGCGGCCGGGGCGCAGGCGGCGATCCCGGCGGCGACGGCACCGCCGCCGACGAGGGCCGCGCCCCGAAGGAAGCCGCGTCGGCTCAAGCTCGGGGTGGGGTGGGGGAGACCGGCCGCCGGGGCGGGACCCGTTCCGGTGGAGACGCTGGGGTCGGGGGGCAGGGCCCCCGTCTGGTCGGTACTCATGGGCGGGATCGTTGCACAGACACCGAGTCGCGGTCGAAGTGACAGGCCGCCCGATGTCGGGGGCCGGATGGCCCGGGGCGTCGTCGTGGCACCGTCGCCTGCCCGGCGTCGATTGCTCTTCCGGCACCTGCTACGCTCATCGCGATGCCGAGATCGAGGACCGCGTCCCCCGCACCTGCGGCCGTCGCCCGCCCGGCGGCGCCGGACGTCACGCCCGCCGGTCGGCCCGAGGAGCGTCCCCTGCCTGCCGATCGCTTCCCGGTCGTCCGGCTTCTCGAAGCCCTGGAGGGGGTCTTCCGGGCGGACGCCGGTCCGGCCGGCGTCGAGGAGGCCGTCGCTGCCGTGGCCGAGGCCGCGGGCGTCGCCGGGGCGTACCTCGAGGTCGAGGCGCCGCCCCTCCCACGGCTCCGCATCGGCTACGGCACGCTCCGGGCCGGTCCGCCGTCCGCGGCCGACCCCGTCCCCTCGGAGGCCGGGCCCGTGGGCCCGCCGGTGTCCGCCTTGTCGGTCCACGAGCTCCGCGCCGCCGGGGGGACCGTCCTCGGCCGCCTCTGGCTCGAGGCCGCCGACCCGGGCGCCGCTGCCCTCGCGGCCCGAGCTCTCGGGCTGACCCTCGACGCCGCCTGGGCTCGGGCGAGCGTGGTCGGGCACCTCGCCCGCCTCGAAGCCCTCGACGAGGCGAGCCGGGCCATCGCCGGCGAGCTGGCCCTCGAGCGAGTCCTCCAGCTCATCGTCGACCGGGCGCGCGACCTCGTCCACGCCCGCTATGCGGCGCTCGGGATCGTCGACGAGACGGGCACGATCGAGCGCTTCATCACCTCCGGGATCACCTCCGCCGAGCGGGCCCGGATCGGCGCCCCGCCGCGCGGGCGGGGGCTCCTCGGCGTCATCATCCGCGAGGGTCGATCGCTCCGGATCGCCGACATCCGGACCGACCCGCGGAGCGCGGGCTTCCCGCCGCACCACCCGCCGATGACCTCGTTCCTCGGGGTGCCAGTGACCGTCAAGGGGCGGCCGATCGGCAACTTCTACCTGACCGACAAGATCGGGGCGCTCGAGTTCTCCGAGGCCGACCAGCGCCTCGTCGAGATGTTCGCCCTCCACGCCGGGATCGCCATCGAGAACGCCAGGCTCCATGATCGGGTCCGCCGCCTGGCGATCATGGACGAGCGGGAGCGGATCGGGCGAGACCTCCACGACGGGATCATCCAGAGCCTCTACGCCGTGGGCCTCTCCCTCGAGGACGTGCCCGAGCTCATGGCCGACGACCCGGCCGAGGCGGCGGCGCGGGTCGACCGGGCGATCGAATCGTTGAACCTCACGATCCGCGACATCCGGAACTTCATCTTCGGTCTTCGACCGGAGCTCCTCGAGGACGCCGACCTGGCGGCCTCGATCGCGGCTCTGGCCGACGAGTTCCGGTTGAACACGCTCATCGACGTCGAGCTCGATCTCGAGGCGGCGCCGGCCGCCATCCCGGCCGAGACCCGGATCCAGCTCCTCCAGATCGCCCGGGAGGCGCTGTCGAACATCGCCCGTCACGCCAAGGCGAGCCGGGCGTCGGTCGCCGCCGCCGTCGACGGGGAGGTCTTTCGGCTCGTCGTCGCCGACAACGGCCGGGGCTTCGATCCCGGCGTGCCGCCCGACGCCGGCCACCAGGGGCTCCGGAACATGGCCGAGCGGGCCGCCGAGCTCGGCGGCGAGCTGTCGATCGAGAGCGCTCCCGGGGCCGGGACGCGTATCATCGTGGAGCTGCCGGTCGCCCGCCTGACCGAGGGCCCGTGACGATACCGGCCGGGCGGCGGGAGCCGCCGAGCCGCGGGTCCCAGCGGGTCGGCGGCGATCGGCCGATTGGGAGGTGAGCATTCAGCCGTGACAGGATCGACGAGCACGACGACGCCGCGCCGGCCGCTCCGGCTCCTCGTCGTCGACGACCACGAGGTCGTCCGCCAGGGTCTGACCGCGCTGCTCGACCGCCGCGAGAACTTCCAGGTCGTCGCCGAGGCGGGGACGGTCGCCGAGGCCATCGAGCAGGCCCGTCGCTTCCAGCCGGACATCATCGTCATGGACGTCCGCCTCCCGGACGGCTCGGGGATCGAGGCCTGCCGCGACATCCGGGCCGAGCTCCCGGAGACCCGGGTCGTCATGCTGACCTCCTACCCGGACGAGGAGGCCGTCCTCTCGGCGATCGTCGCCGGCGCGTCGGGATACCTCCTCAAGCAGGTCCGGGCCCGCGACCTCGTCGCGGCCCTCGAGGCCGTCGGGCGCGGCGAGTCGCTCCTCGATCCGGCGGTCACCGAGAAGGTCCTCGAGCGGGTCCGCCGGATCGCGACCGGGACGTACACCGATGAGCTGGCCCAGCTCACCCCGCAGGAGCAGAAGATCCTCATGCTCGTCGCCGAGGGGAAGACGAACAAGGAGATCGCGAAGGAGGTCTTCCTCTCTGACAAGACCGTGAAGAACTACGTCAGCTCGATCCTCTCGAAGTTGAACCTCGAGCGCCGGGCCCAGGCGGCGGCGTACGTCGCGAAGCACCGCCTGACGCCGCCCGGCACCTAGTCGGGGGGCCGTCCGGCCCGCGTCGGCGGCCCCGGGACCGGCTACGATCGCCGACGATGCGCATCGTCTCGGCCGAGGAGGCCGTCGCCCCGATCCGCTCGGGGGACACGATCTACGTCCACTGCGCCGCGGCGGCGCCGTCGGTCCTCCTCGACGCCCTCGTCGCCCGGGCGCCCGAGCTCCACGACGTCGTCGTCGTCCACCTCCACATCGAGGGGCCGGGGCCGCACCTCGCCCCGGAGATGGCCGGCCACTTCCGCCACAAGGCGCTCTTCATCGGTCCGAATGCCCGGGCGGCGGTGAACGAGGGCCGGGCCGAGTACGTGCCGGTCTTCCTCTCCGACGTCCCGCACCTCTTCAGCTCGGGCCTCATGCCCCTCGACGTCGTCTTCGCGAACGTCTCGCCGCCCGACGCCCACGGCTACTGCTCCCTCGGCACGTCGGTCGAGGCGATGCAGGCGGCGATCGCCTCGGCGAAGCTCGTCGTCGCTCAGCTCAACCCCTCGATGCCGCGGACCCTCGGCGAGAGCTTCGTCCACGTCTCGCAGATCGACCTCGCCGTCGAGGTCGACATCCCGCCGTACGTCTACCCGCCGCCCGAGATCGGCCCGGTCGAGCGCCGGATCGGCGAGTACGTCGCCGATCTGGTCCCCGACGGGGCGACGCTCCAACTCGGGATCGGGGCGATCCCCTCGGCCGTGACCGCGGCCCTGACCGAAAAGCGCGACCTCGGGGTCCACACCGAGATGCTGACCGACGGGGTCGTCGACCTCGTCGAGGCCGGGGTCGTGACCGGCGCCCGAAAGGAGCGGAACCGGGGCAAGATCGTCGCCACGTTCATGCTCGGGACGCCGCGCCTCTACGCCTTCGCCCACGACAACCCGATGGTCGAGATGCGGCCGACCGACTTCACGAACGACACCCACGTGATCCGGAGCTTCCGGCGGATGTGCGCCATCAACTCGGCGATCGCCATCGACCTCACCGGGCAGGTCTGCGCCGATTCGATCGGCTGGCGGCTCTACTCGGGGGTCGGCGGCCAGATGGACTTCATCCGCGGCGCGGCGCTGGCTCCCGAGGGGCGACCGATCATCGCCCTCCCCTCGACGGCGGCCGGTGGGACGGTTTCGCGGATCGTCCCCTTCCTGGCCGAGGGTTCGGGGGTCGTGACGACGCGGGCTCACGTCCGGACCGTCGTGACGGAGTACGGCGTCGCCGAGCTGTACGGAAAGAGCATCGCGGAACGGGCTCGGGCGCTCATCGCCATCGCCCACCCGGACTTCCGCGACGAGCTGACGGCCCAGGCCCGGCGGACGCACTACCTGTGACGGGCGGCTGACGCCCGGTCGGCTCCGGCGAGGCCGGTGGTCCGTCGGGCCTGCTCAGCCGCCGCTCGCCGTGTTCTTGCGTCTTCCGATCCAGCCGATTTGGGCGCGACCTCCCACGGCTCGGCCACGAGCGACGGCAGTGGCGACGGCAGTGGCGACGGCAGTGGCGACGGCCGCCCCGAGCGACACGGCGAAGCCGGACGGGTCCGGGGCCCTGTGGTGGGTGGCGACGGCAGTGGCGACGGCCGCCCCGAGCGACGGCTTTGCCGACCCAGCACCGTCCGCGGCCGCTCGGCGAGCCGGGTGGTCGCGACCGCCGCCGCGCGCGACGCCCGGCCCTCGGGAACCTGGACATCTTCTCGCGAGCCGAGCGCTATCTGCGGCTCGCCGGAGCCCGGCCCGCCAGGAGATGGTGCTGGGTTGCCCGGCCGGGGCCCGATGCTCACCGGGCGGGCGTGAACAGGCTGCGTGCCCAGGCCGTAAGCGTTATCGGCGGCGAGCACAGGCGCTCGGGTCGCCGACGCCGCGTCCCACGGACATACGCCCACGTCACGAACGTATGGGAGGAAGCCGGCCGTCGGCGCCTGGTCGGCGCGGTCGAAGCCCGCCGTTCACGCTCGCACCGAGTCGGCGGGGCCTCGTTGGTTGCACCCGGCCGGCTGGCGGCCGCGGACCAGGTCTCTGTAGCGACCGCCCCATGAGAACATGGCCAGAATCCTCGTCGCCGAGCTCATCGTCCCCGGTCCGCGTCCTCGAACGACCGCCTCATGAGAACATGGCCGGGGTCCGGACCCGGCGAGGGCGGCGAGCGCGTGCTGGCGGGGCCGAACCACGGGTCGTCCGGAGCGGCGGCGGTCGTCCGGAGCAATGGTCGACCGGGGGGCGGCACTCGGCCCGCCGGAGGGTCGGGGCGGCCGGGAGAAGAGACCCCCGGGGTAGGTGCCTCCGTCGATGAAATGCCTGCCCCTTGAGGTCGGTGCCCTCGCATCATCCCGGCCCGCGTCGGAACGACGGGAGAATCGAAGGGTGGACGCCGGGCGTCCCCTCCGGCGTCCACCTCGCGACGAAGGATGGGCGATGGGCGCCGCGGAGGCGAGGGCCATTCGGCCTGTTTCCGATGGGACGTGCGGGCCGGCCGGCGAGCGCGGCCGAGACCGCGCGAGACCGGCCCCGGCCCGCACCGGTCGAACCCGGGCGGTCGAACCCGGGCGGTCGAACCCGGCCGATCGAACCCGGCCGGTCGAACCCGGCCGGTCGAACCCGGGCGGTCAGTGGTCGGGCCGTTCGGCCGGGCCGTTCGGCCCCGGCCTTCGGGCGCCCCGTCGCTTTCGCGGTCGCGACGGTGGGCGCACGCTCTCGGCGGGTGCGACGGACCGGCCCGGACGCCGAGCGCGGTGCGGCCCGTCGGGCCGACCTTCGCACGACACCTTCGCACGACACCCTCGGACGGCAAGGCTCGACGATGATCGACATCGGGGTCGGGGATCGCGGACGGCTCCTCGTCGTCGCCGACGACCTCGCCTCCGCGGAAGCGCTCCGGATCCACCTCTCGCGACACGGGTTCGCCGTGGCGCGGGCCACCTCGCCGCGCGCCGCCGCTCGGGCGGCCCGGGAGCTGGCCCCCGACGCCGTCCTCATCGACGCCGCGATCCACGGCGGCTGGCGGGACGTCGTCCTCGCCCTCGACGGCCTGGTCGAGCGGCGGCGAGTCGCCGTCCTCGCCGCTTACTGGAGCGCCGACGCCCAGGTCGCCGCGCGGGAGTTCGGGATCGGTGCGACACTCCTGAAGCAGCTCGAGGGCCCGGCCCTCGTGCGCCGCCTCGAAGCGCTGGCCGCCCGGGCCGAACGCCCGTCCGAGGCGGAGCCGGGCTCCCCGGAACGGGCGGCGGCCCGAAGCGAGCGCGGGTCGCGGAGTTGATCGCCTGCCGGCGGCGGCCGGAGGCGGCGGAATGGACGGAAGTGCCGGCGACGACGAGCAGTTGCCGGGCGCGGAGGTGCAGGATGGCGGCAGAGCGGGTCCTCATCATGGGCGCGGCCGGGCGCGACTTCCACGTCTTCAACACCGTCTTCCGCGACGACCCGGGGAGCGAGGTCGTCGCCTTCACGGCGGCCCAGATCCCCGGGATCGCCGGGCGTCGCTACCCGCCCGAACTCGCCGGTCCCCGCTACCCCGAGGGGATCCCGATCGAGCCCGAGGCCGACCTCGAGCGCCTCGTCCGCAAGCTCGCCGTCGATCGGGTCGTCTTCGCCTACAGCGACGTCAGCCACGAGCACGTCATGCACGCCGCCTCGCGGGCCCTCGCCGCCGGCGCCGACTTCGTCCTCTACGGGCCGCGCCGAACGATGCTCCGGAGCCGGAGGCCGGTCGTCGCCGTCGGGGCGGTCCGAACCGGGAGCGGCAAGAGCCAGACGACCCGCTACCTCGCCCGCCTCCTCGAGGCCGCCGGGCTGCGGACCGTCGTCGTCCGCCATCCGATGCCGTACGGGGACCTCGTCGCCCAGCGCGTCCAACGCTTCGCCGAGGCGGCCGACCTCGAGCGGCAGCGGACGACCATCGAAGAACGGGAGGAGTACGAACCCCACCTCGAAGCCGGTCGGGTCGTCTATGCCGGCGTCGACTACGCCGCGGTCCTCGCCGCCGCCGAGGCCGAGGCCGAGGTCCTCCTCTGGGACGGCGGGAACAACGATTTCCCGTTCGTGGCGCCGGACCTCTTCGTCGTCGTCGCCGATCCGCTTCGGCCCGGCCACGAACTCCGCTACCACCCCGGCGAGACGAACCTCCGCCTCGCCGACGTCGTCGTCGTCAACAAGGTCGATTCGGCCGAGCCGGCGGCCGTCCGCCAGGTCCGGGCCTCGATCGCGGCGGCGAACCCCCGGGCGGCGATCGTCGAGGCCCGGTCGATCATCCGGATCGAGCGGCCGATCGCCGGGCTCCGGGTCGCCGTCGTCGAGGACGGCCCGACCCTCACCCACGGGGAGATGACGTACGGGGCCGGGATCGTCGCCGCCCGCCGCTTCGGTGCCGCGGAGATCGTCGATCCGCGGCCGTACGCCGTCGGCTCGATCGCCGAGACCCTGGCCGCCCATCCCCGCCTCGAGCACCTCGTCCCGGCGATGGGCTACGGCCCCGACCAGGTCGGTGACCTCGAACGGACCCTCGACGCCATGCCCGTCGACGTCGTCCTCTCGGCGAGCCCCATCGATCTGGGTCGGCTCCTCCGCCTCCGCCGACCCGTCGTCCGGGTGCGGTATGAGCTCGAGGAGGCCGCCGGGCCGCCCCTCGCCGGGTTCCTCGAGCCGATCGTGGCGGCCGCTCGCCGCGAGGGCGCGGGAGCAGGGGTCGGGACCGCCGGTGACGACGGCGAGGCGGCGGGATGAAGGGGGGACCGCGACGCCGGCACCGACCGGGCCGCGCCGCCGGCGGCCGCTGGGGTACCGTATCGCCCTCCGGCTCTGCGGCCGTCGATCCGTCCGGCGGTCCGTGGGAGGCCCCGTCAGGCCCGGGGCCGGAGGCTCGAGCAGGTCGACGAGGAGCTCGAGCAGGTCGACGAGGAGGACGATGAGCATGACCGGCGACGAACCGACGACCTCGAGGGCCGCCGCGTCGGGAGCGTCCACCGACCCGGCGACGGCCGAACCCTGGCCGGCCGGGCCGCCCCGCCACTTCCTGACCCTCGACGTCCTCGGTCCGGCCGGCCTCCGAGCCGTCCTCGACCTCGCCCACCGGGCGAAGCGCGACCCGGCCGCCGTCCGCGGTCGCCTCGCCGGTGGGCAAATCGGGCTCCTCTTCGACAAGCCGTCGACCCGGACCCGGGTCAGCTTCGAGGCGGCCGCCTGGCGCCTCGGCCTCCTGCCGATCGCCCTCCGGCCGGACGAGCTCCAGCTCGGGCGCGGCGAGCCGATCCCCGACACCGCCCGGGTCCTCTCGCGGTACCTCGACGCCCTCGTCGTCCGGACCTATGCTCAGGCCCGCCTCGAGGAGCTCGCCGCCGTCGCCACGATCCCGGTCCTCAACGCCCTGACCGACGAGCACCATCCCTGCCAGGCCCTCGCCGACCTCATGACCCTCGAGGAGATCTGGGGGAGTCTCGCCGGGGCGACGGTCGCCTACGTCGGCGACGGGAACAATGTCTGCCACTCCTTGGCCCAGGCGGCGGCCCTGGCCGGCTTCACGCTCCGGATCGCGAGCCCGCCGGGCTACGCCCCCGACCCGGCGATCATCGGGCCGGCCCGGCGGATCGCCGAGGGGACGGGCGGCCGGATCGAGGTGACGACCGACCCCCGGGCCGCCGTCGAGGGCGCCGACGCGGTCTACACCGACGTGTGGGCCTCGATGGGCGAGGAGGCGGAGGCCGACGCCCGGCGGGCGATCTTCGCCCCCTACCAGGTGAACGGGGCGCTCTTCGGCCTCGCCGCCCGCCATGCCGTTTTCCTCCACTGCCTCCCGGCCCACCGCGGCGAGGAGGTGACCGCCGAGGTCATCGACGGCCCTGCGTCCCGGGTCTGGGACCAGGCCGAGAACCGCCTCCACACCGAGCTGGCGATCCTCTATGTCGTCCTGAGCGGCGACCTCCACGGCCGCCGGCTCCCGATCTAGCGCCGCGGCCCCGGGTGGGCCGCCGCCGGCGCGTCGAGGCAGCCCGGGCCGCCGCTGCCGAGGGCCGCCCGGCCGGCGGGCCGCTCGCGAGGGTCCCGATCACGGGTGACCCGTAGCCCGCACCTTCGGGCCGGTCGGCCCGCGATCGCTGCCGGTCCGCCGGCGACACTCGACGTCGACGGGAGGTGCACGATGCACGGTCAGCCACGCGAAGCAACCCAGCGTCCCGCCAATGCCCGGTCGGCGACGGGTCTCCGCCGCCCGGGGACGATCACCTGGGTCGACCGTCGGCGCGCCGTCCTCCTTCGGCCGTTGCCGGACGGATCGATTGCGGTCGACCGGGTCGAACGGGACGTCCCCGGCGACGGGCGGACGTACCTGGCCCGGGTCGTCCACGCCATCGGCGACGACGAGCGCGTCGTCGTCGTCGGACCCTGGCCCGAGCGGACCGAGCTCGAGCGCGAATACGTGGCCGTCCGAGGCCACCCCGAGCGGCTCGTCGACGTCGAGCCGAGCGGACCGCTCGCCGCGCCCGAGACGGCCGACCTCGACGAGCCGATCCTCGTCGAGGCGCTGCGCCGGATCGCCGCCGGGTAGGGCGGCCCCCGGAGCGCCGAAGGGCGCGACGGCCGCGAGCGCCCCGTTGGAGCGACGGATGAGAGGACTCGAAGACGGACAGCGAGGACGACGATGAACACCCCCACCGAGCCGCCGGCCCTCGCCGGTCTGGAATGGTTCGGGCCGAGCCTCGACCCCGAGGCACGGGCCCGCCTCGCGGCGATGGCGAAGGTCGTCGAGTACCCGCCCGGGGCCGAGGTCTTCCGGGAGGGCGAGGAGGCGACCCAGTTCGGGATCGTGACCGCCGGACGGATCGCCCTCCGGGTCCTCGTCCCGGAGCGGGGCCAGACGACGATCCTGACCTGTGAGCCCGGCGACATCGTGAACTGGTCGGCCCTCGTCCCGCCGTACCGGTCGACCTCGACCGGCGTCGCCATCGAGCCGGTCACGCTCCTCGCCTTCGACGGCGCCGAGCTGCGGAACGCCCTCCGCCACGATTGCGCCCTTGCCGCCGTCGTCTACCCGCGGCTCCTGCGGGCCGTCGCCCGTCGCCTCGTGGCGACCCGCAATCAGCTCCTCGACCTCTTCGCCCGCCAGGTGGGCGAGCCGTGGTAGCGACGCCGCAGCCCGGCGGCCGGGGCGGGGCCCGGCCGGCGCCGACGCCGACCCCGGACCCGCAGCCGACCGACGGGGTCTGGTTCCTCGCCAAGGCGAACCTCGGGGTCCTCATCGAGCGGCTGCGGGCGGACGGTCGAGTCGTCCTCGGTCCGAAGGTCGCCGACGGGGCGATCGTCGTCGACGAGATCCGGTCGGTCGAGGACCTCCCGATCGGCTGGCGAGATCGCCAGGCGCCGGGCCGCTACAGCCTCGAACGCCGGACGGAGGGCCCCGAGGCCGAGCGCATCTTCGACGTCACCGTCGGCCCCCAGTCGCCGAAGCGGTGGCTCTTCCCGCCGCGGACGCCGCTCGCCGTCGCCCGTCGCGAGGACGGTCGGGTTCGCCACGAACCGATCGGCCCCGCGGCGCCCAAGCTCGCCTTCCTCGGGTTGCGGGCCTGCGAGATCGCGGCCATCGAGGTCCAGGATCGCGTCTTCCTCGGCGGGCCGTTCGTCGATCCCGACTACGCCGCCCGCCGGGAGGCGATCTTCGTCGTCGCCGTCGAGTGCGCCGTCGCCGCCTCGACCTGTTTCTGCACGTCGATGGGGACCGGGCCCGAGGTGACCCACGGCTTCGATCTGGCGCTCACCGAGCTCGACGAGGGGTTCGTGGTTCGGGCGGGCAGCCGCGCCGGCGTCGACCTCCTCGCCCGGCTCCCGCTCGCGGTCCCGACCGCCGAGCAGCTGAACCGGGCGAGCGAGCAGCGGGCTCGGGTCCGGGCCGCCATCGGCGACCCCGTCGCCACCCCTGGTCTCCGCGATCGCCTCCTCGCCCAGTGGGACAACCCCCGCTGGGCGGCCGTCGCCGAGCGCTGTCTCCTCTGCGCCAACTGCACGCTCGTCTGCCCGACCTGCTTCTGCTCGAGCGTCGAGCAGCGCTCCGACCTCGACGGTCGGACGGCGACCATGGAGCGGGTCTGGGATTCGTGCTTCACGGCCGGCTTTGCGAAGGTCGCCGGCGGTTCGTTCCGGAGCCGACCCCGCGACCGCTACCGGCAGTGGCTGACCCACAAGTTCGCGACCTGGATCGACCAGTTCGGGACCTTCGGCTGCGTCGGCTGCGGCCGCTGCATCACCTGGTGCCCGGTCGGCATCGACGTCCGGGCCGAGCTGGCGGCGATCGCGCCGGCCTTCGAGCCGACGGCCGAGCCGCTGGCGGTCCCCGCCGTCGGCGGCCCGGCCGAGTTCGTCCCAGCCCGGATCCGGGAGGTCCGTCACGAGACCGCCGACACGACGACCCTCGTCCTCGATCACCTCCATCCGGCCTTCCCGGCCGGGCGAGCGGGCCAGTTCGTCATGGTCAACCTGCCGGCCTTCCCGCCGCTGCCGATCTCGATCAGCCGCTTCCACGAGGACGCCATCGAGCTCACGATCCGGGCCGCCGGTCCGGCGACGGCGACGCTCATCGGGCTGCCGGTCGGGCACGAGATCGGGCTCCGGGGGCCGCTCGGGACGAGCTGGCCGCTCGATCGAGCCCTTGGGCGCGACGTCGTCATCGTCAGCGGCGGGATCGGGCTCGCCCCGCTCCGACCCCTCGTCGACGCCATCGCCGCCGAGCGCCACCGCTTCGACGCCGTCCGCCTCTACTACGGCGCCCGGACGCCGCGCGACCTCCTCTATCGGGAGGACCTCGTCGCCTGGGGTCGCGACGCCGAGATCGAGGTGAGCCTGACCGTCGATCGGGCGGGGCCGGAGTGGACCGGACCCGTCGGGGTCGTCACGAACCTCTTCGACCGGGCGGGCTGGGACGGTCGCCACGCCGTCGCCTTCGTCTGCGGTCCGGAGCGGATGATGCAGGTCACCGTCGACGTCCTCCGGGAGCTCGGCCTCGCCGACGACCGGATCTTCGTCACCCTGGAGCGCCACATGGAGTGCGGGATCGGCCTCTGCGGCCACTGCCAGATGGGCCGCTTCTTCGTCTGCCGGGACGGCCCGGTCTTCTCGATCGCTCAGCTCGGCGGCGTCTTCGGCCGGGAGGGGATCTGATGACGGCACCGCTCCACCACGGACCCGCCCACCCGGCCGCGACCCGGCTCCGGGTCGGGGTCGTCAAATACGCCTCCTGCGACGGCTGCCAGCTGACGCTCCTCGATCTCGAGGACGAGCTCCTCGACATCGTCGAGCGCTTCGAGCTCGTCGAGTTTCCCGAGGCGAGCTCGATCCGCTCGGCGGGGCCGTTCGATCTTCTCCTCGTCGAGGGCTCGATCAGCACCCCCGAGCAGGCAGCTGAGATCGTCGAGCTCCGACGAGCCGCCCGGCGCCTCGTGACGATCGGGGCCTGCGCCTCGGCGGGAGGGATCCAGGCGCTCCGGAACTGGATCGACCACGAGGCGTTCCGCTCGGCCGTCTACGCCCGCCCGGAGTACGTCTCGTCGCTGGCGACGGCGACCCCGGTCCGGGAGCACGTCCCGGTCGACTTCGAGCTGACCGGCTGCCCGATCTCGAAGGCCCACCTCCGGGAGCTCCTCGCCGCCCTCGCCGTCGGGCGCCGGCCGCAGATCCGGGAGGAGGCCGTCTGCCTCGACTGCAAGCGGCGCGGGACGGTCTGCGTCATGGTCGCTCGGAACGTCCCCTGCCTCGGCCCGGTGACGCAGACCGGCTGCGGCGCCCTCTGCCCGGCCTACGGCCGCGGCTGCTACGGCTGCTTCGGCCCGCGGGAGCAGGCGAACGCCGAGGGGCTCGCGGCCTGGCTGACGGCCGGCGGGCGGAGCGAGGCCGACGTCGGGCGGCTCTTTGCCGGCTTCACCGCCTACGCCGAGCCGTTCCGGACCGTCGTGACCCGCCTCGGCGGGACGCGGATGACGCCCGGCAGCCCGGTCCTCCGGGCGACTGCCGGGACGCCGGAGCAGGGGAGCGGGGGCTCGAGTGCGGCGCCGGCTGCCGGCTCCGTGGCGGCGGCGCCCGGCGAGGGTCCCGCTCGCTCGAAGCGCGGAGGTTCCGATGCACGGTCATGAGGGGACGGGCGCCCCGCCCGGCGCCCCCGAGGAGTTCGTCGTCCGGACCGACTACTTGACCCGGGTCGAGGGCGAAGGCTCGCTCCTCCTCCGGGTCAAGGACGGTGCGGTGGTCGAGGCGCGGCTCGGGATCTTCGAGGCGCCCCGCTACTTCGAGCAGCTCGTCGTCGGGCGGACCCCCGACGAGGTCATCGACATCGTCGCCCGGATCTGCGGGATCTGTCCGGTCGCCTACCAGATGACGGCCGTCCACGCCTTCGAGGCCGCCTTCGGGGTGACGATCGACCCGGCCGTCCGGGCCCTCCGCCGCCTCCTCTACTGCGGCGAGTGGATCCAGAGCCACGCCCTCCACATCTTCCTCCTCCACGCCCCCGACTTCCTCGGCTATCCGTCGGCGATCGCCATGGCCGCCGACCACCGGCCGCTCGTCGAGCTCGGGCTCCGGATCAAGAAGGTCGGCAACGAACTCATCGAGCTCCTCGGCGGGCGGGCCGTCCACCCGATCAGCGTCCGGGTCGGCGGCTTCTCCCGTGTCCCTCGCCGCTCCGAGCTCGAGGCGCTCCGGCCGGCCCTGGACGCCGCCGTCGCCGACGCCCAGGAGACGGTCCGGGTCGTCGCCGGACTGACCGCGCCGGCCTTCAGCCGTGAGCCGCGGCTCGTCGCCCTCCGCCACTCGGCCGAGTACCCCTTCAACGAGGGCCGGATCGTCTCGAACGACGGCCTCGATCTTGCCCCGTCGGCCTGGGACGAGGCGTTCGTCGAAGAGCAGGTCGAGGGCTCGAACGCTCTCCACGCCCGGACGAAGGACGGCGGCGTCTACCTCCTCGGCCCGGCCGCCCGGGTCACCCTCGACGCCGACCGGCTTCATCCTCTCGCCGCCGAGGCCCTCGCCGGGATCGGGCTCGCCGAGCAGATCCGGACGAACATCTTCTGGTCGGTCGCGGCCCGAGCGATCGAGCTCCTCCACGCCTGCGCCGAGGCCCGCGACCTCGTCGACGCGTATGCGCCACCGGCCGAGCCGGCCGTGGCCTGGACGCCGCGCCCGGGGCGGGCGGCCTGGGCGACGGAGGCGCCGCGGGGGCTGCTCTGGCACCGCTACGAGATCGACGAGCGGGGGCGGATCGCGGCCGCCCAGATCGTTCCCCCGACGAGCCAGAACCAGGCGGCCATCGAACAGGATCTCCGCCTCTTCGGGCCGGCCGTCCTGGGGCTCCCGAAGGAGGAGGCCGCGGTCCGCCTCGAGCAGCTCATCCGGAGCTACGACCCGTGCATCAGCTGCGCGACCCACTTCCTCGATCTCCGGATCGAAGAGGTCGACTGAGCGACCGGGGGGTCCAGGCCTCGCCGTCGCGGGTCCGGCTCATCGTCTGCGGCGAGCCGAGCCGGGGCGACGACGGCCTCGGCCCGGCGGCCGTCGCGGGCGCCCTCGCCCGGCTCCCGGCGGCGGTGCGGGAGCGGGTCGAGGTTCGGCGGCGCTCCGGCCTCGATCCCCTCGACCTCGTCGATTGCCCGGCCGGCACCGCCCTCCTCGTCGTCGATTGCGTCGTCGGCGTGTCCCCGGGCGAGCTCGTCCGTCTCCCCCTCGACGCCGTCGGCCGCCGCAGCGGGCCGACGCCGGCCTCGAGCCACACGCTCCCCCTGGCCGACGTCGTCGGCCTCGCCCGGGCCGTCGCCGGCCGGCCGGTCCGGGGCGTCTTCCTCGGCCTCGGCGGGGCGGACTTCCGGGTCGGAGCCCCGCTCGGGCGCGAGGTCGTGGCCCGCCTGCCGGACCTCGAGGTCGCCATTGCCGCCGAGATCGAGCGGCTCCTCGCCAGCGGACCGTAGGCCGCCCGGACCAGTGACCGACCGGGCCGCTCGGCTCCCTCCGGTCGGCGTCCGCCCGGCGGGTCCGGGGCCAAACGGCCCGGCGTTTCGGGACCGGCGCCCCTCAACCGAGGTTCCCCCGATCCGGCATCCTTGACGCCGATGACGATCCTGCCCGTTTCTGCCAGCTGCACGTTGGGGGTGCCATGACACTCACCGCTCCGGGGGCCGGCCCGGCCGCGTCCCCCTTCGCCCCGCCGAGCGCGCCGCCCCCCGGCGACGTGCCGTTCCCCGGGATCCCGGCGATCGTCGACGGCTCGGAAGCGATCGCCCACGTCGAGACCCGGATCTCCGAGGCTGCCTGCGCCTACCCGATCACGCCCTCGACGACGATGGCCGCCGTCTACCAGGCCGCCGTCGCCGAGGGCCGGACGAACCTCTGGGGGACGAAGCTCCGCTTCCTGGAGCCCGAGTCCGAGCACAGCTCGGCGTCGGCCGCCGAGGGCTTCGCCCTCGCCGGCGGGAGGGTCACCAACTTCACGGCCGGGCAGGGCCTCATCCTCATGAAGGAGGTCCTCTACGTCATCTCCGGCAAGCGGCTTCCGGTCGTCTTCCACGTCGGTGCCCGGGCCCTCACCAGTCAGGCCCTGAACATCCACGCCGGCCACGACGACGTCTACGGCGTCGCCGACACCGGCTGGGGGATCCTCTTCGCCCGGAACGCCCAGGAGGCGGCCGACCTGACCGCCATCGCCCGACGGGTCGCCGAGCAGACCGAGACACCGTTCTTCGTCGTCCAGGACGGCTTCCTGACGACCCACACCCTCGAGAACGTCCGCCTCCCCGAGGACGAGCTCCTCCGCGAATTCGTCGGCGAGCCGCGGGCGGCGATCCGCGACCTCTTCGACCCCTCCGAGGGGCTCATGACCGGGGTCGTCGAGAACCAGGACAGCTACATGAAGGGGCGGATCGGGCAGCGGGCCTACTACGCCCTCATCCCGGCCGCCCTCCGCGAGGCGATGGAGGCTTGGACCCGCCTCACCGGTCGCCCGTACGGTCTCGTCGTCCCGTACCGGACCGAGGACGCCTCGGAGATCGTCGTCGCCATGGGGACGATCGCCGACACCGCCGTCGGGGTCGTCGACGCCCTCCGGGCCCGGGGCCGCCCCGTCGGCTGCGTCACGGTCACGAGCTTCCGGCCCTTCCCGGCCAAGGAGCTCGCCTGGGTCCTCGCCAACGCCCGGACCGTCGGGGTCATCGAGCGGACCGACGAGCCGGCCGCCGCCGACAACCCGCTGACCCGGGAGACGAAGGCGGCCCTCCTCGACGCCGCCGCCGAGGGCGTCATGGTCCCCCGCGTCCTCTCGGTCTCGGCCGGCCTCGGGTCGCGCGACGTCGCCCCCGGCGACATCGCCGCCGTCTTCGACTGGCTGGCCGACCACGGCGAGCGCGACCGTCGCTTCGCGGTCCTGAACATCCGCCACCCCCTCGCCCTCGAGCGGGTCCCCCTCGACCTGCGGCCGCCGGGGGCGTACAGCCTCCGCGGCCACTCGATTGGCGGCTTCGGCTCGGTGACGACGAACAAGGTCCTCGCCACCCTCGTCGGCGAGCTCTTCGACAAGTGGGTCCAGGCCTACCCGCGCTACGGCTCGGAGAAGAAGGGGCTGCCGACGACGTACTACCTGACCATCGCCGACGCGCCGATCCGCCTCCACGCCGAGCTCGAGGAGGTCGACTTCGTCCCCCTCCACGACGTCGCCGCCTTCGCCATGGGGAACCCCCTTGCCGGCCTCGTCGACGGCGGGACCGTCTTCGTCCAGAGCCCCCACCGCGACCCCGAGGCGATCTGGGCCTCGATCCCGGCTCCGGCCCGGGCCGAGATCCTCGCTCGCAGGATCCGGGTCACGGCCCTCGACACCGTGGCCCTCGCCCGCGAGCACGCCCCCCGTCCGGACCTCGTCGTCCGGATGCAGGGCGTCGCCCTCGTCGGCGTCTTCCTGCGGGTCGCCCCCTTCGCCGAGCGGGCGGGGCTCGACCGGGCAGCGCTCATGGCAGCCGTCCGCCGCCAGCTGACCCGCTTCTTCGGCAAGCGGGGCGGCCGCGTCGTCGAGGCGAACCTCGCCGTCATCGAGGCCGCCTACGACCACCTCATCGACGTCACCGCGGCGGTGACCGGCGTCCCGACCAAGCGGCCGGAGGCGCAGCACCCCGCCCAGCCAGCAGGAGGGCAGGAGCGATGACCCGCGCCCGCACCCATCCCCAGGTCGTCGGCGACCTCATGACCGCCGACCCGATCGTCGTTCGCGCCGACGCCCCCCTCGTCGAGGCCGCGAAGCTCATGGACGAGCACCGGATCAGCGGCCTCCCCGTCGTCGACGGGGCGGGTCGCCTCGTGGGGGTCGTCTCCCAGACCGACCTGCTGCGAGCCCGGGCGACGGAATACCTCTGGGCGAACTGGCCGGGCCTCGCCGTGCGGCACCTCATGTCGAAGCCGGCCCTCACCGTCCACCGGGATACCTCGCTCGCCGACGCGGCCCGGAAGATGGAGCGCCACCACGTCCACCGGCTCGTCGTCGTGTCCGACACCGACGAGCAGCTCCCGATCGGGGTCATCTCGACCTCCGA
>JBHOQO010000056.1:0-10376 GCA_042408925.1 Chloroflexota bacterium
ACACCGGGGTCCGCGACCTGCGGGCCGCCGGTTGGTCCGCCGAGCGGATCCTCGGGGCGGCCGCGGCGGCGATCGGGCTCCGCCCGGACCCGAGCCCGGTTCGGCTCGCGGAGCTGGTGGGCTAGCGCTCCGGGATCGGCACCTCGACCGAGGGGCAGCGGGTCGCCGCGGCGAGACGGGCAACGAGGCGGGCCATCGCCGCCACGTCGCGACCCTCCGGCCCGAGGGCGTCGACGAGGGCCGAGGCGACGACGACCCCGTCGGCGCCGGCCTCGGCGATGGCCGCGACGTGGGCCGGCCGGCTCACCCCGAAGCCGACGGCGACCGGGACCGGCGAGACGGCGGCGACGTCGGCGACGAGGCGCCGGAGCCCGGACGGGAGTCGCGTCCGCGCTCCGGTTACCCCGACGAGGGAGACGCAGTAGAGAAAGCCCCCCGTCCGGGCCGCGATCGCTCGGCGCCGCTCGGGCGGCGTCGTCGGGGCGACGAGGTAGACGAGGGCGAGGCCGGCGGAGCGGGCGGCGGCCTCGAAGGGCGGGCCCTCGTCGGGCGTCAGGTCGGCGACGATGCATCCGCTCGCCCCGGCATCGGTGAGGCGCCGGATCCGCTCGGCCGGGTCACCGGGGCCGAGAAGCTGGTTCGCGTAGCCCATCGGGACGAGAGGGACCGCCGGCGCCCTTGCGGCGATCGCCTCGAGGAGGCGGAGCCCGGTTTCGAAGCTCGCCCCGGCCCGGAGCGCCGCGGCCGAGGCGCGCTGGAGGGTTGGCCCGTCGGCGAGGGGATCGGAGAAGGGCAGCCCGACCTCGAGGAGGTCGGCGCCGGCCTCGATCGCCGCGAGGGCGGCCCGGAGGCCCGTCGCCGGATCGGGGTAGCCGGCGACGACGTACGGGACGAGGGCGATCCGCCCGGCGGCTTCGGCCGCAGCGAAGGCGGCCCGGATCCGACCCGCCCCGGCGGTGGCGTCGGTCCCGAGCGGCGCGTCGGCAGGCAGGGCCGTCACCGTTCCGCCTCCGGCCACGGACCGACGTCGCCGAAGCGCTCGAGGGCGGCGAGGTCCTTGTCGCCCCGCCCCGAGAAGCCGAGGACGACGACCGTCTCGGCCGGCCAGCCGGCGCGATCCCGACCGAGGACGCCCGGCAGGACGGCGACGGCATGGGCCGTCTCGAGAGCCGGAAGGATGCCCTCCGTCCGGGTCACCGTCCGCATCGCCGCGATCGCCTCGTGATCCGTCGCCGCCTCGACGGCGACCCGCCCGGCCGCGGCGAGGGCGGCGAGCTGCGGCCCGACGCCGGGATAGTCGAGCCCCGCCGAGGCCGAGTGGGCCTCGATGACCTGGCCGTCCGCGTCCTGGAGGAGGAGGGAGCGCGCGCCGTGGAGGATCCCCGGCCGGCCGCCCCGGATCGCCGCCGCGTGCCGGCCGGTCGCCAGCCCCTCGCCGGCCGCCTCGGCGACGACGAGCCGGACCGGCGGCTCGCCGAGGAAGCGGGTGAGGAGCCCGATGGCGTTCGAGCCGCCGCCGACGCAGGCGACGGCGAGGTCGGGGAGCCGCCCCTCGGCGACGGCGAGCTGGGCCGCGGCCTCGTCGCCGATGACCCGCTGGAAGTCGCGGACGATGGTCGGGTAGGGATGCGGCCCCATCGCCGAGCCGAGGACGTAGTGGGTCGTCTCGACGTTCGTGACCCAGTCGCGGATCGCCTCGTTGATGGCGTCCTTGAGCGTCGCGCTCCCGGCCGTGACCGGTCGGACCTCGGCGCCCAGGGCCCGCATCCGGAGGACGTTCGGGGCCTGCCGCTCCACGTCGGCGGCGCCCATGTACACGACGCAGGGGAGGCCGAGGAGGGCACAGGCCGTCGCCGTCGCGACGCCGTGCTGGCCGGCGCCCGTCTCGGCGACGATCCGGGTCTTGCCGAGGCGACGGGCGAGGAGGACCTGGCCGAGGGCGTTGTTGATCTTGTGGGCCCCCGTGTGGGCGAGGTCCTCGCGCTTGAGGTAGAGACGGAGCCGGCGCGGCAGGCCGCTCTCCCCGTCGCCGTCGCGGAGGGCGGTCACGCCGCGAGCCCGCGCCAGAACCGCCGCCGCCAGCCGGTCGGCGCGGTAGAGCGGCGTCGGCCGGCCGGCGTACGCGGCGAGGAGCCGGCGGAGCTCGGCCCAGAACCGCGGATCGTGGCGGACCGCCGCGTACGCCGTCTCGAGGGCGACGAGGGCGGCGACGAGCGTCTCGGGGACGTAGCGGCCACCGAAGGCCCGGTCGGGTCCCCAGCGGCCGGCCGCGTCGGCCTCGAGGAGGGTCGGCTCGATCCGGGTCGGTCGGGCCGGGACGTGGGGGCGATCGTCACGGGCGGCCCGGGCCCGCTTCACGAAGAGGGCGACCCGGAGCGGGTCCTTCCGGGGCCGCTCGTCCAGGCGCGTCCGCGCCGCCTCGACGCCCGAGGCGACATCGACGCCGACGGCGGGCACGGTCCGAAGCGCCGGTCCGACGCTCGCGGGATCGAGCCCCCCGGCGAGGACGACGGGGAGCTCCCGGGCGACGAGGGCGGCGACGGCCCCGGCGATCCGGCGCCCGGTCCCGCCGGCGAGCCCGGCGACGGCGGCGTCGAGGACGATCCGCTCGGCACCGGCGGCGAGGAAGGCTCGGGCCTCGCGAAGGACCGCCGCCGCAGCCTCCGGGTCGATAACCTCCGTCGGCGCCCGGACCGCCTTCCAGATCGGACGCCCGACGGCGGCGAGGGCGGCGACGAGCTCCGGCGACTCCGCCCCGCTGCACTGGACGAGGTCCGGATCGACGGCCGCGACGATCCCGGCGAGCATCTCGGGCGACGGGTCCGCGACGACGACGGCAACGAGGGGGCCCGCCGACCCCCCGGCGGAGCGGGCGAGTCGGGCGAGGGCCGCCGCCTCCTCGAGGGTCAGGGCCCGCGGCGTGCCGGCAACGAGGTTGAGCCCGACGACGTCGGCGCCGGCCCGGACCGCCGCCAGGACGCCGTCGGCGTCGGTCACCCCGCAGATCTTCACGAGCGCCCGCCGGTCGCCGTTCGCGGGATCGTCCGGCGGCCGTCCCGCCTCGATGATGGCGCGGGCGAGGGCGCCCGGGGTCGGCGTCCGCATGAGCGCCTCGCCGACGAGGACGGCGTCGACCCCGAGGGCGAGGAGTCCGGGGATCGGGGCCGGGTCGCCGTAGCCGGATTCGGCGACGACGAGGCGGTCCTCGGGGACGAGGGCACGGAGGCGAGCCGCCCGCTCGACGTCGACGGCGAGGCTCCGGAGGTCGCGGTTATTCAGGCCGATGACGCGCGCCTCGGTCGCGAGGGCCCGTTCGAGCTCCCGTTCGTCGTGGGCTTCGACGAGGGGCTCGAGCCCGACGTCGCGGGCCGCCCGGACGAGGCTGGCGAGGCGGCGTCGGTCGTGGAGGACGGCGAGGAGGAGGACGACGTCGGCGCCGGCGCTCCGGAGGAGCGGGAGCTGACGCGGATCGACGACGAACTCCTTCGCCAGGAGCGGGACGGCGACGGCGGCCCGGACCCGGCGCAGATCCTCGACCGAGCCACCGAACCAGTGGGGCTCGCAGAGGACGGAGATCGCCGCCGCCCCGGCGGCCGCGTAGGTCCGGGCTCGGGCGACGGGGTCGTCCCCGGGGGCGATCGCCCCGGCTGAGGGCGAGGCCCGCTTCACCTCGGCGACGAGGTGGAGCCCCGGGGCGGCGAGCTGCTCAGCGAAGGGACGCGGGGGCGGGGCCGCGGCTGCCTGCCGGGCGAGGGCGGCAAACGAGGTCCGGCCGAGCTCGGCCCGGACGTCGGCGAGGCGCCGGGCGGCGATCTCGGCGACGACGCTGCGACCGGCCCGTCGACGGCGCGCGGTCGCCGGGGCGTCGGCGGCGCCTTCGACCCCGATCACGACCGGGCCTCCTCGGCCCGCCGCCGTTCGTCCCGGAGCCCCTCGAGGAGCGCCGCTGCCCGGCCGCCGTCGATCGTCTCGGCGGCGAGGGCGATCCCCGCCTCGAGACTCGGCGCCCGCCCGGCGACGACGAGGGCCGCCGCCGCGTTCAGGAGAACGACGTCGCGCCGGACCCCGTCGCCGCCCCGGAGGATCGCCTCGACGAGGGCGGCGTTCTCGGCCGGCGAACCGCCGACGAGGGCGCTCGTCGGCGCCCGCCCGAGCCCGAGGGGCGCCGGGTCGATCGCCCGGCGCTCGACGCCTTCCGGGGTCACCTCGTAGAGGACCCCCGAGCCGTCGAGGGGGAGCTCGTCGACGCCGTCGCCGTGGACGACCGAGGCGCGCTCGACCCCCAAGCGCCGGAGGACCTCGGCGAGCTTCGGCGCCGTCGCCGGATCCCCCGCCCCGACGACGAGCCGCCCGACCCCGGCCGGGTTCGTCAGCGGTCCGAGGAGGTTGAAGGCGGTCCGCAGCCCGAGCTCGCGCCGGGTCGGCATGGCGTGCCGCATCGCCGGGTGGTACGCCGGGGCGAAGAGGAAGGCGAAACCGAGCGCCCGGAGGGCGGCCGCCGCCGACGCCGGATCGTGGTCGATCCGGATCCCGAGGGCGTCGAGGACGTCGGCCGAGCCCGCCGCCGACGTGATCGCCCGGTTGCCGTGCTTGGCGACCGGGACCCCGGCCGCCGCGACGACGAGGGCGGCGGCCGTCGAGATGTTGAACGTCCGGCTCCCGTCGCCGCCCGTCCCGACGACGTCGATCGCCCCGGGCGGCGCCTCGACCCGCAGCGCCCGCTCCCGCATCGCGGCGGCAAAGCCGGCGAGCTCGTCGACGGTCTCGCCCCGCATCCGGAGGGCGACGAGGAGCCCGGCGAGCTGGGCCGGCGTCGCCTCGCCGTCCATGACCGAACCGATGGCGAGCCGCGCCTCGTCGAAGCTGAGCGTCCGGCCCTCGACGACGGCGGCGAGGGCTGCCCGAACGAGCTCGCTCATCGTCGCCCTCCGATCGGCGCGTCGATCCCGACCGGTTCGGCTGGCGCCTCGGCGGCTCCGGGCAGGCCGGCCGTGGCGAACGACCCGCTCGCCGCCTCGAGGGACGCGGCCTCCCCTTCCCCGGCCAGGCGGAGGAAGTTCGCCAGGAGGCGCGGCCCGTCCGGGGTCAGGACCGATTCGGGGTGGAACTGGACGCCCTCGAGGGGGAGCTCGACGTGGCGGATCCCCATGACGACCCCGTCCCCCTCGCTCGTCGCCGTCACCGTGAGCTCCGGCGGGAGCGTCGCCGGATCGACGCAGAGCGAGTGGTATCGGGCCGCCGGGAAGACCGGCGGGAGGCCGGCGAGGAGACCCCGCCCATCGTGACGGACCTGGGACGCCTCGCCGTGGACGAGGGTCGGCGCCCGGACGATGGCGGCCCCGAAGGCCGCCCCGAGGGCCTGCATCCCGAGGCAGACGCCGAGGAGCGGGAGCCGGTGGGCCGCCGCCACCTCGATGGCCGCGATCGAAACGCCGGCGTCGAGGGGGCCGCCCGGGCCCGGCGAGATGACGATCCCCCGGAGGGCGCTCGCCGGGTCGGCGGCGAGGGCCTCGAGGGCGGCCCGGTCGATGGCGTCGTTGCGGACGACCCGGACGTCGGCGCCCGCGGCCTGGAGGGCCTGGACGAGGTTGAAGGTGAAGGAGTCGTAGTTGTCGACGACGAGGATCACCGGCGACCTCCCTCAGGCGCCTCTTCGATGTGCGACCGGTCGGGGGCCGGCTCCGCGCCCTCCCCCACCCCGCCGGACGCTCGATCCCCCGGCCCGTTCCCGACGAGCCCCGCGGCGAGCTCGATCGCCCGCCGGAGCGCCGCCGCCTTGTGCTCGGTCTCCTCGAACTCCCGCTCCGGGACGCTCCCGGCCACGATCCCCGCCCCGGCGTGGATGTGGGCGAGGCCACCGGAGAGGACCGCCGAGCGGATCGTGATCGCCGTGTCGAGGTTGCCGTCGTAGCCGAGATACCCGACGGCGCCGCCGTAGCAGCCCCGGCGCTCGCCTTCGGCGGCGGCGATGAGCTGCATTGCCCGGACCTTCGGGGCGCCGGTCAGCGTCCCGGCCGGGAAGACGGCCCGCAGGGCGTCGAGGGCGTCGAGGTCCGGCCGGAGTCGCCCCTCGACGTGGCTGACGAGGTGGAGGACGTGGCTGTACCGCTCGACCTCCATGTAGCGGGTCACCGCCACCGTCCCCGGCCGGGCGACCCGCCCGAGGTCGTTCCGACCGAGGTCGACGAGCATGACGTGCTCGGCCCGCTCCTTCGGGTCGGCGCGGAGCTCCTCGGCGAGGCGCTCGTCCTCGGTCGGGGTCGCGCCCCGCGGTCGGGTCCCGGCGATCGGGTGGGTCGTCATCCGGTCGCCCTCGACCTGGAGGAGGAGCTCGGGGCTCGCCCCGACGACGGCGAAGTCGGAGAAGCGGACGAGGAAGAGGTACGGCGAAGGGTTGATCCGCCGAAGGGCCCGGTAGATGGCGACGTCGTCGAGGGGTCGGCCGTCGACGGTCGGGAGCTCGAGGGTCTGGCGCCGGGCGAGGACGACCTGGATCGCCTCGCCGGCCGCGATCGCCGCCTTCGCCCGCTCAACGGCCCGGACGTAGGCGTCCCGGTCGAGGCTCCCCTCGACGGCGACGAGGCCGGGTCGGCCGGCCGGCCCCTCGACGTCCCCGGCGGCCGGGCCCTGGTCCTCGGTCGGGCCGTCGCCGTTCGGCCGGCGGCGTCCGTTCCGGGTCACCGACCCGGCGAGCTCGGCAGCCGAGGGTCGGGCCGTCCGTTCCAAGGCCTCGAAGATCGCCTCCTCGGCGATCCGGTAGCGGCCCTCCAGATCCGGCGGCGCCGTCTGGAGCGAGGCGACGGCGGACAGGGTGTGGGTCAGGTGGTCGAAGACGAGGACGAGGTCCGATTCGAGGAAGGCGGCGAGGGGCGCCCGCACCGGGTCGGCGTCGGGAAGCGGGACCGTCGGCTCGAAGCGGGTCACGGCGTCGTAGGCGAGGGCACCGACGGCCCCGCCGGTGAAGCGCGGCATCCCGTCCCGCGGCTCGACCCGCCGCCGCGGCAGGAAGGCCCGGATCGCCGCGAGCGGGTCCGGCGCCTCGAAGCGCTCGCTCGGAAGTTCCGGGTGGAAGACGTCCTCCGAAAGCGGTCGGCTGACGACGCTGGCAACGTCGCCACGCAGTTCGAGGAAGCGGCGCGGTCGGACGCCGAGGAAGCTGTAGCGGCCGAGCCGCTCGCCCCCTTCCACGGACTCGAGGAGGTAGGCGGGGCCGCCGTCGTCGAGGCGGAGGAACGCCCCGATCGGGGTCTCCAGGTCGGCCGGGCGGGTCGCCCGAAGGAGGAGGGTGTCGGCGTTCGGGGCGAGGCGCTTCGCCTGCCCGAGGCTGATCGGATCGGTTGTCGTCGTCATCGTGCGTCGTGCCTCCCAGGCGGTCCCGCCGGTCGGGTCGTCGGCCCGCAGGAAACAACAAAACGACCTTTCGTCCGGGACGAAAGGTCGTGCCTTCCGCGGTGCCACCCGCATTCGGCGGTTGCCGCACTCATCGTGACCGACGGGCGCGGGGAGGATCCCGCTGCCGATCGGCGCTGCCCGCTATCGCTGGCGCCCTGCGCCGGAGCCTACTGGTCGTCCGCGACGCCTCGGTGCCGGGTGGCTGCCGAGGGTCGCCCCGCGTTCGGTCCGGAGGCTCCCGGGTCCATTCGCCGTCGTCGCCGCCCCGGCTCGCACCAACCGCCGGGTCTCTGGGCCGGCGGGCGACGGGTACTCGTCCCGTTCACAGCCCGCTCTTCGCGATGTGGCGGCGAGTGTAGGGGACGGCCGCCGGGGCCGTCAACTGGCAGCTGGGCGCGTCGGGGCTGCGGCCCGAACCCGCCGAGAGGTACTTGCGTTCGGGCCGCGGGGGGACTATCGTCCCGGTCAGCGTCAACGGATCGTGCACCTGGGGGTCGAACGAGATGCATCGATCGCTCCGCAGCGGACTCGCCGCAGCCTTCCTCTCCTGGTCCCTCCTCGCCGCGAGCGTCCTTGCCGCGAGCGTCCTTGCCGCCGAACCGACGCCCACCCCCGACGATCCGCCTTCGGCGAGCGACGCCCTCACGCTCCGCGGCGTCATCGCCGAGCCCGCGACGACGCACTACGACTTCGTCGAGTCCCTCGCCGGGCCGACCGGATCCTCGAACCTCCTCTCCGGCGAGTTCGAAGCCGCCGCCGACGGCTCCTTCGCCCTCGACCTCGCGCCGCCGCAGACCGCGGGCGAAATCAGCATCACGATCGTCGAGGCCCCGGACGCGGCGACGACGACGGTCGACGAGCAGGGCTGCACCACGAGCCGCGTCCGCGGCGCGACCCTCCGGTTCGAGTCGGTCGAGGCGATCGCCGCCGAGCCGGTGACCGTCCGGCTCGGCGAGACGTACGCGTGGGGGCTCTGCCCGCCGGCGGTCGGGACGCCGGACGGCACGTGGAGCGTGACGCCGGATGGCGCGTGGGTGTCCGTCGGGACGACGGGCCAGGCCCCGCCGTCCGCCTCGCCGAGCCCCACGCCCGAGCTGGCCCAGGCCGTCCTCGGGGCCACGGGCACCCCGACGGTGACCCCGCCGGCGACCGAGACGTCGCGCCGGGCGCCTGCGCCCGCCGATTACTGGCTCCTCTGGCTGGCGGTCGTGGGGCTCGCCGTCGCCGTCCTCGGCGGCGTCCTCCGGCCGGGCCGACGCCGCTCCGATGGGGCGCCCGCAGCCGCTTCCCCGACCGAGGACGCCTGACCCCGACCGTCGCCCGACTGAGCGAGCCGTGGTGGGCCGGGCGCGGTTCCCACAAGGGCCGGAGCGTCACAACCCGCACCCGACGGGCTAGCCCGCGGACCGCTCGAGGAGGGCGAGCAGCCCTCCCGGTGTCGTCCAGGGGCCAACCCGGACCCGGGGCGTCGTCCAGCGGGTCGCCCACCGTTCCGACGCGCCCTCCACGGTCGTAAAGGCGATGTTCATGCCGGCCGCCGCGACCTGCGCCTCGACCCCTGGCGTGTACCTTCCGAACGGGTAGGCGAAGGTCACCGGGGTCCGGCCGGTGAGGGCGCGGATCCTCGCGGCGGCGGAAACGATCTCGAAGCGGATCACCATCGGCGGCGCCGTTGCCAGGTCGACGTGGTCGTACGTGTGATCGCCGATCTCCATGCCGGCGGCGGCGAGGGCCTGGACGTGCGCCGGGGTCAGCGCGTCCGCCGTCCTCCCGATCCGGCCGGCGACGACGAAGTACGTGGCGACGAAGCCGTGAGCTCGGAGGATCGGGTAGGCGGAGGTGAAGCCGTCGTCGTAGCCGTCGTCGAAGGTGATGACGAAGGTTCGCGGCGGTGGCCGCCGGCCCGCTTCGAGGTCAGCCGCGAGTTCGCCCGCGGTGATCGTGCGCCAGCCGGCCGCGGCGAGGGCGGCCATCTGGGCCGCGAAGCGTGCGGGTGGTACGACCAGCCTTGGGACTCGTCCTCCTCCTCTCGGCGGCGATGCAGGTCCTGCGCCTCGGAGAGGAGCTCCCGCCCCCGGCTCCTCCGTCTCCGCTCGCCGCCCGGCTCCGCCTCGTGGGCAGCTACCCCGACCCGCGCCTGGGGCGCGACGTTCCGTACGCGGCTCGGCGGATCCCCGCCGGCTTCGCCCTCATGGGGATCGCCGGGATCGTCTCCGGGCTCCTCGGGATCGGGTCCGGGGCCCTCAAGGTCCTGGCCATGGACGTCGCCATGCGGCTGCCCATGAAGGTCTCCTCGGCGACGAGCAACTTCATGATCGGGGTGACGGCTGCTTGCAGCGGGGGATGGTCACCTCTCTGGGGGTGAAGGTGGCGCCAGATCATTGACATCGTGGCCGCACTCGTGGCAGGATGCAGGCACCCCCCGGCGGTTTCGCCCGTCGGGTTTTTTCGTACGGTTGCCATGTGCTCCGACCGACCGAACCCTCGCCGGCCGCCCCTCCCGCCTCCGCGACGCCCCGCCCCGACCCCATGACCCGCCTCGAAGACCTCGCCAGGGGTGCCGCCGTCCGGGGCGTCGTCCCCGGCAGCACCGTCACCGTCGTCGCCGTCGATTGGCTCGGCCCCAGCGCCGTCGAACTCACCTACAAGACCCCCGACGGCCGCGTCGCGAACCGCCTCCTCTACCGCGACGACGAGCCCGGCCTCGAGCTCCTCGACCGCCCCGCCGCCTGGGCCTTCGACGGCGACGGCGACGCCTTCCGGCTCGTCGCCGAGGCGAAGCGGATCGACCTCGCCTACCTCTTCGACCCCTACGTCGCCGTCACGACCGCCCTCGTTGAGCCGCTCCCCCACCAGATCACCGCCGTCTACGAGGAGATGCTCCCCCGCCAGCCGCTCCGCTTCCTCCTCGCCGACGACCCGGGGGCCGGCAAGACGATCATGACCGGCCTCTACATCCGCGAGCTCCTCATCCGGGCCGACCT
>JBHOQO010000057.1:0-3516 GCA_042408925.1 Chloroflexota bacterium
GGCCGCCGCCGGAGCCGGGCGGGCCGCCCGAGCCGCCGCGGCCGGGCGGACCCCCGCCGGAGCCGGACGAGCCCTCGCCCGAGCCGCACGAGCCGAACCGCTCCCCCGACCACCGCGCCGGCGCCCGACGCCGCTAGTCCGCTTCGGCGGCAAACCTCGCCCCGGAGCCCGCCTCGACCGGCGGGACGATGCGGTCGCCTAGCGCCGGGCGGCAATCCCGGCCGGATGATCGATGTCGCCGGGCGGCGGCGGTCGACGCTCGTCGTCGACGTTCCACTCGACGGCGACTTCGACGTCGACGACGCCCTCGACCCGGCGGATGAGCTCCTCGAGGATCCGCGCGTCGGAGCGGCGATCGACCCGGCCGCCGACGCGGACGACCCCGTTGTCGACCCGCACGTCGAGGCGACCGGGATCGAGCCACATCGCCCGCAGGATCACCCCCTCGACGACCTCGCGCTCGAGCTCGGCGTCGCTCCGGACGAAGGTCCGGACCAGGTCGGCCCGGGTGACGATCCCGACGAGGCGACCGTCCTCGACGACCGGCAGGCGGTTGACCTGCCGCTCGACCATGAGCGCAGCGGCCGCCCGAACGGGGGCGCCCGGCTCGATCGTGACCGCCGGGCTCGTCATCGCGTCGCCGGCGGTCCGAGCCTCGACCTTCGCCAGCTCGGCTCGGGTCCGGTCGCCACCGAGGAGGGCGCCGAGGAGCCGCGGCCGCTCGGCCTCCGGACCCCGCTCTTTCACGACGAGGTCGCCCTCGGACACGACGCCGAGGACGCGACCCTCGGCGTCGACGACCGGGACGCCGCTGATTCGGTGCTCGACGAGGAGGCGGGCGACCTCCTTCAGGGGCGTCTCGGGACGGACGGTGATGACGTCCGACCGCATGATGTCTCGGACCTTCACGGTCGTGACCTCCGCAATCGTGGCGGGGCGGATCCACCCCGCTGCGTTACGATCAGCCTCCGTCGGCGCGGGACCACGGGCAAGGGCCGAAAGTCAACCGCACGTCGGCCGCTCGGTCGCCAAATGGCCGCCCGCGAGGGGCCGTTCGGCCGACGCGACGGGTGGGGACCGGGGGCGACACTGCCGGTCGTGAATCAGCGTGTCGATGCCACCGTGGCCGGCGCGGGCCGCCTCGATCCCATGCCCGGCCCTCGGGCGGCGGGCGCCGTCGGCGTCGGGTCGGCCCGCGAGCGGATCGCCGCCTCGCTCCGGGACGTCATCCTCGGCGGCCAGGACGGCCTCGTCAACGTCCTCGGTCTCGTCTTGGGGATGGCGGCCGCCACCGGCGACAGCCGCCTCGTCGTGACCGCCGGCCTCGCGGCGCTCCTCGCCGAGTCGATTGCCATGGCCGGCGTGGCCTACACGGCGACGGTGGCGGAACGGGCCTGGCTCGGCCGGCAGACCGAGCTCGTCCGCTCGGCGGTGGCGGCCCGCGCGGCCGAGCGAGCGGCGGCCCGCCGAGCCGAGCTTGCCCGGGAGGGCTGGCCGACCCCGGTCGTCGAGCTCGCCGATGCGCTGGCGGCGGAGGAGCGGCGGGCCTGGCTCGTCGAGCTCGACGTCGCCCGGCGCGTCCTCGCGCCGGTCCGCGAATCGCGTCCCGTCGTCGCCGCGTTCGTCGTCGGTTGCTCGACGGCGCTCGGCTCCTCGATTCCGCTCCTGCCGTTCGTCGTCCTCCCACCCGCGGTCGCGGCCTGGGTGGCCCTCGCGGGTGCCGGGATCGTCCTCTTCACGGCCGGGGTCGTCCGGGCCCGAACCGTCGGCGGGAGCGTCCGGCGGGCGGGCTCGGAGATGGTTCTCATCGGGCTCGCCTCGGCCGTCGCCGGCTACCTCATCGGCGTCCTGCTCCGAGCCCCGACGGTCGGGTAGGGGAGGGGCGCTCGGGCTTCGGTCGCCGTCAGGCGCCGGCCTCGAGATCGACGGGCTCGAGGGGGACGTCCCAGTGCGCCTCGAGGAGCTCGAAGCGCCGCTGTTCCTCGGCCCGGAACCGCTCCTGGTCCGGGTAGAGCCGCTCGACGAGATCCCGCGGGGCGTGGCCCTCGACGGCGGCCCAGTCGCGGTAGACGATCGTGACGAGGACGTTCCAGTCGGCGCGGCCGTCGCCGTGGAAGCGCGGCACGTGACAGCTGACCTCGAGGAAGCGACCGGCCTCGAGCTGGGCCCGCAGGAGCGGCCAGTGGTTCCGCCGGAAGAGGTCGAGCCACTCGTCGACGTGGCCCCAGCGGACCCGGTAGAAGTAGTCGACCCGGACCGGCCGGGGCGTGCCGGCGGCGGGCGCGTTCGGGTTCGATTCGGTCATCGGTCAACCTCCTTCGAGCTCGAAGCGGTCGATGGCCTCGGAGGCGAGGACCCGCCCGATGGCGAGGCTCGCCGTCGCAGCCGGGGACGGCGCGTTCCGGACATGGAGGATCCGCCGCGATCCGCCGAGGCGGAAGTCGTCGACGAGGGTCCCGTCGGGGTCGAGGGCCTGGGCGCGAACGCCGGACGGTCCGAAGGCGAGGTCGCTCGGGCCGAGGTCGGGGATGAAGCGGCGGAGCTCGGCGAGATAGGCGCGCTTCGAGAGGTCGCGCCGGAGCTCGAGGAGCCCCTCGCGCCAGTAGCGGGCCGCCAGGCGTAGGAAGCCGCGGGTCGTGAGCGTCTCGGCCAGGTCCCGGAGGTCGACGTCGCGGCGCCGGTAGCCGGCTCGGGCAAAGGCGAGGACGGCGTTCGGGCCGGCCCAGACCGAGCCGTCGATCCGCCGGGTGAAGTGGACGCCGAGGAAGGGGAAGCGTGGATCGGGGACCGGGTAGATGAGGCCCCGGACGAGGTCGCGGGCGGGCCCGACGAGCGTGTAGTAGTCGCCGCGGAAGGGCACGATCCGCTCCCGGGGCCGTTCGCCCGAAAGGGTCGCGAGACGGTCGGCCCAGAGGCCGGCGCAGACGACGACGCCGGAGGCGACGAGGGGCCCCCGCGTCGTCTCGACGACGACCTCCCGGGCGCCTTGGGCGAACCCGGTCACGGCCCGGCCGGTCTCCACGACGCCGCCGCGCCCGCGGATCTCGTCGGCGAGGGCTCGGGCGACGGCTCCGAAGTCGGTGATCCCGGTCGTCGGCGACCAGATGGCCCGGAGACCGCGGACGTGCGGCTCGATCTCCCGGATCCGGTCCGGACCGACGAGCTCGAGCCCGGGGACCTCGTTCGCCGAGGCCCGCTCGAAGAGGGCCTCGAGCCGTGGGAGCTCGGCCGCCTCGACGGCCACGACGAGCTTGCCGACCCGCTCGAAGGGGATGCCGTGCTCGGCGGCGAAGGCTTCGAGCTCGGCCTTCCCCTCCCGGCAGAGGCGGGCCTTGAGGGAGCCCGGGGCGTAGTAGAGGCCGGCGTGGAGGACGCCGCTGTTGTGGCCGGTCTGGTGGCGGGCGAGCTCGGGCTCGCGCTCGAGGAGGACGAGGCGCAGCTCGGGCCGGCGTTCGAGGAGGCGGTAGGCGGTCGCGAGCCCGACGATACCGCCGCCAACGACGGCGACGTCGGCCC
>JBHOQO010000116.1:0-7641 GCA_042408925.1 Chloroflexota bacterium
CGCCCGCCGGCTACCGGCCGCGCCCGCCCACCGCGCCCGCCCGACGGCGCCCGCCGGCTACGGCTCCCCGAGGGGCAGTCGGGCGATGACGGCAAGGACGGGCGCCGACCCGCGACGCGACGGTTCGAGGCCCGCGGTCTCGACGTCCTCGTCGGCCGGCGACGCTGCGCGCGACCCGCCGGTCACGCCCGCCGCGACGAACCGCCAGAGCCGACTCCGGACCCCGGGGAGGTACGGGCTCGTCCGGACCCTGGCAAGGACGCCGGCGAGCCCCTGAGCCTCGACCGCGGCGTGGAGCGCCCGGCCGTCGCCCTCGATCGCCGGGACGACGATGAGGGGGCCGCCCCGGGCACGATCGACGATCCGTCGGAGCACCTCGCGGCGACGTTCGAGGGGCCGGCCGAGGAGCGAGCGGCCGTCGAGGTGGACTAGGTCGAAGGCGAGGAAGAGGGCCGGCGGCCCGCCCCGGCCGTCCAGGCGCGCCGCGAGCCCCCGCCGGTCGAGGCGCCCCGCCCGGTCGACGACGACGATCTCTCCGTCGAGCACGGCCGAGCGGGCGTCGAGGCCGTCGGCGACGGCGGCCAGCTCGGGGAAGTCGGTCGTCCGCTCGACCCCGTCGACGTCGACGATGGTGACCGCGGGAGCCGCGGCCTCGGCGACGGGCCGGGCGACGAAGACGAGGGCCCGGAGCCCGTCCCAGAGCGGCTGGAAGAGGTGATCGGGCGAGTCGAAGGGCGCCCGGGCAGGGCGGGGGAGCATCGGCCGCAGCCCCCGCGGGGCGGCGGGCAGGTCGGCCGGGAGCTCGAGGGAGAGCTGGTCGGGCATGACCGGTCGATGGTAGGCGCTCGGCGCCTATACTCGCTCGTACCGAATTTGGTCCCGAGTCGACCGCCGGATCATCGCCGGCGGTGCCGGCCGCCGGAGCTCGCTCCGCCCGTTCCCGAGTCTCGTCGCCATGCGGCGCGGTGCGTTCCGCCGCTCGACTGCCGAGGGCCGTGATCCGACGAAGGAGGCCCGATGCCACGCCCCGCCGAACCCGCCGACCTCGACCGCTTCCGGATCCCGTCGGAACCGCGGATCTCGCCCGACGGCCGGCGGGCTGCCTTCACCCTCCAGACCGTCGCCCCGAAGCGGGACGGGTACCGCCACGCCCTCTGGCTCGTCGCCACCGACGGCGCTGCGCCCGCTCGGCAGTTGACCCTCGGGGCGAAGCACGACCGCCAGCCCCGCTTCTCGCCCGACGGCCGGACCCTCGCCTTCCTGTCCGATCGCCGGACGTTGGTCGAGGAGGCGACGGAGGGTGGAGCCGGCAAGGACGGCGCCGGCGAGGGCAAGGGTGATTCGGCGAAGGATCGCGAGGACGCGACCCAGGTCTACCTCCTGCCCCTCGACGGCGGCGAGGCCCGGCGCCTCACGGATCTGCCACGGGGGGTGGAGGCCTTCGAGTGGTCGCCCGACGGGCGGTCGCTCGTCGTCGTCTCGGTCTCCCGGGGCGCGACCCGGGAGGAGGAGGCGCGGCTCCGGGGTGGCGGCCGCGGCCGGGAGGCCGACAAGGCGCCGGGGCCGCGGCCCGACTTCCGCTACATCGACCGGCTCGGCTACCAGTACAACGGCGTCGGCTTCATCGACGACCGGGAGACCCACCTCTGGATCGTCGACGTGGAGACGGGTCGGGCCCGGCGGCTGACCGCCGGCCCGGGTCCCGAGTCCGGCCCGGTCTGGTCGCCCGACGGGCGGCGGATCGCCTTCGTGGCGAACCGGCGGCCGAACCGCGACATCGTCTGGCGGAGCGACGTCTGGGTCGTCGACGTCGAGTCGGGGCGCCAGACCCGGGTGACCGGCGGCGACGGCGCCTTTGACACGCCCTGCTGGCTCCCGGATGGGGAGACGCTCGCCGTCCTCGGCCACCGCTTCCCGGCCGGGTCGGGGAGCCGCAACGACATCTGGTGCTTCCCGGCCGACGGCTCGGACAACGGGCCGACGGGCGGACGCAACCTCTCCGCTCGCCACGACCTCATGCCGGGCTCGGCGATGAACAGCGACCTGACGATCGGGGAAGCGGCGCGGCTCGTCGTGGCGGCCGACGGGCGGCTCCTGTTCACGGCCCCGGTCGACGGTGCCTACGCGATCTGGGCGATCTCCCCGACCGACGGGGCGGTCGAGCGCCTGACGTTCGGGCGGGAGTACGTCTCGGCCTTCGACGCGGCCCGGGTCGGCGAGGGGACCCGGGTCGTCTACCTTCGCTCGGCGCCGACGGCGCCACCCGATCTCTGGACCCTCGAGGTCCCGAGCGGTGGCGGGCCGGCCCGCCTGACGGCCCTGAACGAGGCGGCCCTCGCCGAGGTCCTCCTCGTCGAGCCCGAGGAGCGGTCCTGGGAGGTGGACGGGCGGCGGATCCAGGGCTGGTACCTGCCGCCGCTCCGCGACGGGCGGCCCGCCACCGCCGCCGACGGCCCGCAGCCCCTCGTCCTCGAGATCCACGGCGGCCCCCAGACCCTCTACGGCTGGTCGCCGATGTGGGAGTGGCAGGTCCTCGCCGGGACGGGGATCGGGGTCCTGGCGGCAAACCCGCGGGGCTCCCAGGGTTACGGCCAGGCCTTCTGCGCCGCCAACCGCCGCGACTGGGCCGACGGGCCGATGCGGCACGTCCTCGCCGGGGTCGATCTCCTCGTCGCCGAGGGCCGGGCGGACCCGGCCCGCCTCGGCGTGACCGGCGGCTCGTACGGCGGCTACCTGACAAACTGGATCGTCGCCCACGACCATCGCTTCCGGGCGGCGGTCACGTGCCGCAGCGTCTCGGACATGACGACGCTTATGCTGACCGGCGACATCAGCGGCGGCGACTGGGCGAAGTGGGAGTTCGGGGTCACGCCCTGGGAGGACCCGGCCTACTTCCGCTCGATCTCGCCGCTCACGTACGCGCCGCAGATCCGGACGCCGCTCCTCATCCAGCACGCCGAGAACGACCTCCGGACGACGATCGCTCAGGCGGAGGCGCTCTTTACGGTCCTCCGCTCGCTCCGGCGGCCGGTCCGCTTCATGCGGGTCCCGGGCGAAACGCACGAGTTGACGCGCTCGGGGACGCCGTTCCGGCGGGTCGAGAACCTCGTCCAGATCCGGAACTGGTTCCGGCACTTCCTCGTCCTCGGTCGGCGGCGCCTCCCGCCGAAGCCGCGAGTCCGGGCCGGCGCCTGATCGGGGCCGGCCGCCGCGCCCCCAGCCCGGCCGCGGCCTCCCATTCATTCACCCCCTGAATGATCCGGAGGCGCCCTCCGCGACCGGCCTGCCAGCCATTCGTGTGGCGCATGCGAACCGGGCTCGGCCGACCCGTTCGGGTTCAGCCATGCCCGGAAGGAATGTTGGACCGCGGCCATAGCCGGCGCCCCGATCTGGCATTCGCCCGCCGCATGGCTGCCAGCCGACCTGTCCCCGGAGACTCGCGGACGAGCGGCGGCGCCCCGGATGGCCGCGGCTCGCCGGCTCCCCGTCCCGCATCCGCCTGCCCGACCCGACCGCACCATTCGTCTGGCGAATAGCTGCAAGTAGCTGCAGGCGGTCCCAGCCGGGGAGGAGCGTCGATGGTCCTCCGACAGCCCCCGGCGACTCCGGGCAGCTACGGGCAGTGCGCGCGAAGGGGCTGATCGGGGAACGAGAGCGCCGACAGCCCCCGGCGACTCCGGGCAGCTACGGGCAGGCGGCGGCGGCCGGGGAGGAGCGCCGACGGCCCCGACCGGCCCGGCCGAGGGCGGGTCAGGGACACCGCGGGCCCCACGCTGACCTGGCCCCGCTTTGATCCGCTCCGGGCGGGTGTATCCTGCCGCCCGATGGCGACGACCCACCACCCCGACACCCTCGCCCGCGAGCGGGCCGACGAGCTGATCCGAGCCTGGGATTCGCGGCCCGGGAGCCTCGGGTCGATGCTCGGCCGGGTCACCGCCGTCGACCAGGTTGGCGTCGAAGCCCGGGCCGACGCCCTCCGCCGCCGGTCGATCAAGCGCGAATCGAAGCTCTGGGCCCTCGACCTCGCGATCCGGATGGTCGACCTCACGACCCTCGAAGGGAAGGACACCCCCGGCAAGGTGCGGGCCCTCTGCGCGAAAGCCGTCCATCCCAAACCGGGCGATCCGTCGATCCCGTCCGTCGCCGCCGTCTGCGTCTACCCGGCCCTCGTCGCCGAGGCGAAGGACGCCCTCCGCGGCTCGAGCGTCAAGGTCGCCTCCGTCGCCACCGGCTTCCCCTCCGGCCAGACCTTCGCCGCCCTCAAGGTCGAGGAGACGAAGATGGCTGTCGCCGCCGGCGCCGACGAGGTCGACATGGTCATCGACCGGGGCGCCTTCCTCCGCGGCGACTATCGGGCGGTCTTCGACGAGATCGTCGCCGTCAAGGAGGCGTGCGGCTCGGCCCACCTCAAGGTCATCCTCGAGACCGGGGAGCTCGGCACGTACGACAACGTCCGCCGAGCGTCGATCCTCGCCATGGCCGCCGGGGCCGACTTCATCAAGACCTCGACCGGGAAGATCAGCCCGGCGGCGACGCTCCCGGTCACCCTCGTCATGCTCGAGGCGATCCGGGACTTCGAGCGGGCGACGGGGCGGGCCGTCGGGATGAAGCCGGCGGGCGGGATCCGGACGGCGAAGGAAGCGATCGCCTACCTCGTCGTCCTCTACGAGACGCTCGGGCCGCGCTGGATGACGCCGGAGCGGTTCCGGTTCGGGGCCTCGTCGCTCCTCAACGACCTCCTCATGCAGATCGAGTGGCTCCGGACGGGCCGCTACCAGAACCCGGACCACTTCTCGATCGACTGAGGCGAAGTTCGGATGGGAGAACTCCCCGTCGGACGGCGCCATCGCGCCTGCCGGGCGGCGTCACGGGGGTAGAGCCGAAGCGGCCCGCCCGGAACGGGCGGGCCGCGACACGAACGCAGCGGCCGGCCTCAGCTCGCCGTTGCGACCCGGCTCCGGAGGAACGCCAGGAGCCCGGCCGCGACCGCCTCGGCGAAGGCCGGGTCGTTGATGTTCAGGTCGAGTTCGTGGACCGCGATGTCCGGCCGGACGTGCCGCTTGATCGCCGAGAAGAGCGCCTCGTCCGCCTCCGGCCACCAGAACTCCTTGCCCGGCGCGTCGAGCATGGAGACGCCCTTCAAGGGCAGGTAGAAGGCGACCGGACCCGTCGAGGCGTTCGCCTTCTCGGCCAGGATGCGACCGAGCTCGGCGTTCTCCTCGGGCGTCGTCCGCATGAGCGTGACGTTCGGGTTCCAGCGGTAGAAGCGGCGGTCCTTGAACTTCTCGGGGACCGTCTCCGGGGCCCAGAAGTTCACCATGTCGAGGCAGCCGGGGACGATGACCTGGGGGATCCCGGCCTTCGCGGCCGCCTCCAGGCGGGTCGGCCCGGCGGTGAGGACCCCGCCGACGAGCTCGTCGGCCCATTCGGTCGTCGTGATGTCGGCGACCCCCTCGAAGAAGCCGTCGCCGATGAGGTCCTCCATCGTCCGGCCGCCGGTCCCGGTGGCGTGGAAGACGAGGACCTCGTAGCCGTGCTCCTCGAAGATCGCCTTCGCCCGCTCCACCGCCGGCGTCGTGTTGCCGAACATCGTCGCCGCGACGAGCGGCTTGACGGCGACCGACGGTGCCTCGGTCTCGACCATCCCGACGATCGCCCCGACGGCGTTCGCGTAGATGCGGGCGCTGATCCGGTTCACCCCGGCGACGTCGACGACCGAGGGGAACATGACGACGTCGCGGGTCCCGACGTAGGGCTTCGTGTCGCCCGAGGCGACGGTCGTGACCATGACCTTCGGGACGCCGAGGGGGAGGGCTCGCATCGCCGACGTCCCCATCGCCGCCCCGGCCGAGCCGCCGAGGGCGAGGATGCCGTCGAGCGAGCCGGCGTCGTGGAGCCGTCGGGCGACGACGGCGACGCCGCGGGTCATGACCTCCATGGCGAACCCGCGGTCGGCCTTCGCCCGGAGCTCCTCGAGGGAGCTGCCGCCGGCCTCGGCGACCTCGGCCGCCGAGACGTCGGCCGCGAAGCCGGGTTCGCCGGTCACGCTCGTGTCGACAACGAGGGCCCGGTGGCCGCGCCGCTCGATCTCCGATTTCACGAAGGCGTAGTCGGGACCCTTCGTGTCGAGGGCCCCGACGAGGACGATCGTCTTGCCCATCGTTCGCCTCCGTCAGGCGGTCGCCGCCGCCCGCGGGGCGAGGGCGAGCTGCTTGAAGCGGCGGACCTGCTCGCTGATCGCCCGCTCGGTCGGGATCCGTTCGATGCTCGACGCGCCGAAGAAGCCGGCGATGCCCGGCATCCGCGAGAGGGCGAGGCCGACGTTGTCGGGCTCGTCCAAGGGGCCGCCGTGGCAGAGGACGAGGATGTCGGGCCGGACCCGCCAGGCGGCCTCGGCCATGGCGAGGACCCGCTCGATCGCTTCGTCGAGGGTCACCGCGACCGTCGCCCCGATCGTGCCGGCGGTCGTGAGCCCTAGGTGGGGGACGAGGACGTCGGCGCCGACCTCGGCCATCGCCTTCGCCTGGTCGGGATCGAAGACGTACGGCGTCGTTAGCATCCCGAGCTCGTGGGCGAGCTTGATCATCTCGATCTCTTTGTCGTAGCCCATCCCGGTCCCTTCGAGGTTGGCCCGGAAGGTCCCGTCGATGAGGCCGACAGTCGGGAAGTTCTGGACGCCGGAGAAGTTGATGGCGATGAGCTGGCGGAGGAAGACCTCCATGTCGCGGAAGGGGTCGGTGCCGCAGACGCCGGCGAGGACGGGGGTCTGCTTCACGACGGGGATGACCTCGCGGGCCATGTCGACGACGATCTCGTTCGCGTCGCCGTAGGGGAGGAGGCCGGCGAGGCTGCCGCGGCCGGCCATCCGGTAGCGACCGGAGTTGTAGATGATGATGAGGTCGGCGCCGCCGGCCTCGGCCATCTTCGCCGAGATCCCGGTCCCGGCGCCGCAGCCGACGATCGGCTCGCCGCGCTCGACGCGGGCGCGGAGGTTCTGAAGGATCGTCTCGCGGGGGATGCGCTTGCCCATGCGTCGTGCCTCCATGTCGTTGCTGCGGCGGGCTCGGCCCGCCTCCGGGATCGCCCGGGGTCGGTGCCGCGTGACCGCCGGCGCCGGCCCTTCGGACCGATCCTCGTTCCTCGATGATCGATCGTGGCGGCGCCGGGCGGGGCGCGCTCGGGCCCGGGCGTGGCCGCGGTCGGATGGACGGAGGCGAGTGTGCCCCGGGAGCGAGGGGTCCGCAAGTGCCATAGGGCCCGTCGGGCCCGCAGCCCTGCCCGATGAGCGGATGGTCGCACCGTCTCACCCACGGCCCGCGGCACGGCGACAGGATGGCAGCTGCCCCGGCGCAAACCCCGGTCCTGCGACTGGATTCCTTCTTAGCTCCGTGCTGCGAGTCGACTCAGGCGGCGGCGGGCCAAGGCCACTGCGCTGGGCAGGGGCCCTGCATGTTCAGTCAGTACAGGCGCGCCGCCGGGTTCCAGCCGCTCACCTATCGGAGCCCAGTTCGGCCACGATTGTGGGGCGAAGTACGGAACGCAACAGGTCAATGGAACGTCATTCGATGCGTGGACGGCGGTGCCGTAGTGCAAGGGCTGTGCCGTAGTGCAGCGGAGGACGCACTGTAGGGAACGGAGCGG
>JBHOQO010000117.1:0-5084 GCA_042408925.1 Chloroflexota bacterium
GAGGGTCGCGACGTGGCGGCGATGACCCGCCTCGTCGCCCGCCTCGCCGCGGCGACCCGCCGCCCGTCGGTCCAGACGCCGATCGCGGACCGCTAGCTCACCAGCTCCGCGAGCCGGACCGGCGTCGGGTCGGGGCGGAGCCCGATCGCCGCGGCGGCCGCCCCGAGGACCCGCTCCGGGCTCCAGCCGGCGGCCCGCAGCTCGCGGACGCCGGTGTCGCCGGCCGACTTGCTCAGCTTTCGCCCGTCCGCCGTCCGGACGAGGGGATGGTGGAGGAAGACGAGGCCGGCCGGGTCGCCGCCGAGGAGGCGACGGAGGCGGAGCTGGAGCGGCGTCGCCTCGAGGAGATCCTCGCCCCGGACGACGAGGTCGATCCCCTGGTCGGGGTCGTCGACGACGACGCAGCAGTGGTACGTCCAGTTGCCCGCCCGATCGCGGACGAGGACGTCGCCCCCGGCGCTCGGCTCGCCCGTGCCCGGGCCGAGCCGGAGGTCGCGGTACGACTCCCGACCCGACCCGAGGGCGACCCGGAGGGGGACGCCGTCGTCGAGGGGCAGGCCGAGCTCCCGACAGCCGCCCGGGCAGCCGGGCCCGCTCCAGCTTCGGCCGTGGGCCTCCCGCCAGCGGGCGAAGGTGGAGCGGCTGCAGCGGCAGGCGTAGACGAGGCCGGCCGCGACGAGCCGCTCAACAGCCGCCCGGTAGACGGCGTCGCGGTCGGACTGGCGGTACGGCGAGGGTCGGGCCCGGAGGACGGCCGGGTCCGGCTCGTCGGGGCGGAAGCCGAGCCAGGCGAGGTCGTCGAGGAGCGCCGCCTCGAAGGCCGGCCGCGACCGGTCCCGGTCGTGGTCCTCGATCCGGAGGACGACCTGCCCGCCGGCGCGCCGGGCGATCCCCCAGACGACGATGGCGTTCGCGACGTGGCCGAGGTGGAGGTAGCCGGTCGGGGCCGGAGCGAAGCGGGTTCGGGCCCCGCGGGGCGCCGCCGCGGCGAGGCGCGCCAGGTCGAACCGCTCCGTCACGCCTCCTCGGTCAGCCCTTCGGGGAGGCCGTTGTGGTCGGCCTCGAGGGCCCGGGTCGCGGCGATGATCCGGCGATAGACCGCGCGGAGATCGTCCTCGGCGAGCGGCCCCGCGTTCGCCGCGACGATCCGCTCGAGGACGTCCCGTTCCCGCTCGGCGTCCCGGACCGCCCGCCAGCCGGCCGCCCGCTTCGCCCGGCCGACGGCGATGGCGAGGCTCGCCCGTTCGTTGAGGAGGGCGACGATCCGGCGGTCGACGGCGTCGATCCGCCGTCGGAGGCGCCGGAGCTCGGGGGTCTCCGGCGCGCCCTCGGGGGTGCCCGTCGGCGCGGGCGTCGCCGGGGCCGGCGTCGAGGTCCGTTCGGGCCCGCTCACGACGTCGCTCCCCTCGTCCGCCCCCGCTCGGCGAGCAAGCGGGCTGCGGCCTCGAGGGCCAGGTGGTAGCCGCGCTTGCCCTGTCCGACGAACGAGGCGACGGCGATGTCGGCGAGGTAGTTCACCTTCCGGAACGGCTCCCGGGTCGCCGGGTCGGAGAGGTGGACCTCGAAGAACGGGCGGTCGATCCCCTTGAGGGCGTCGCGGAGGGCGATCGAGGTGTGGGTGTAGGCGCCCGCGTTCACGATCGCGACGTCGAAGTCGCGGGCGTGGAGCCTGTCGAGGAGGGCGCCCTCGTGGTTCGACTGGAAGAAGTCGATCTCCAACCCGAGCTCGGCCGCGTGCTCGGCGAGCTCGGCGTGGATCGTCTCGAGGGTCTCGGTCCCGTAGATCTCGGGCTCCCGGGTCCCGAGGAGGTTGAGGTTCGGCCCTTGGAGGACGAGGACGCGGCCCATCGGTCAGCCTCCTGCCGGACCGCGGGCGAGGGCCGACACGACCGCCGCCTCCGGGGGCGAGACCCCGACGAGCTCGTCGACCACCGTCCGGACGAGCGCCTCCGGGACGTCGCGCCGGACCTCGTAGCCGCGGGCCGTCGGGAGGACCCAGCGGAGCCGACCGAGCTCGTGCTTCTTGTCGCGGCCCATCGCCGCCAGGACCGCCTCGGGGTCGACCGGCGCCCGCCCGAGGCCGAGACCGAGCCGGTCGAGGAGCGCCTCGATCCGTCGCGCCCGCTCCTGTGGCGTGACGCCGACGGCGACGCCGATCCGGGCCGCGGCCCGGAGCCCCCAGGCGACGGCCTCGCCGTGGAGGACGCCTCGGTATCCGGCGGCGGCCTCGATCCCGTGGCCGACGGAGTGGCCGAGGTTCAGGCTGATCCGGGCCCCGGTCTCCCGCTCGTCGGCGAGGACGACCTCGACCTTCGCCCACGCCGCCCGCTCGACGAGCTCGGCGACGACCCCGGTCTCGAAGACCCGCGGCTCACCCCGGGCGATCGCCGGCCCGTCGGTTTCGAGGACCTCGAAGAGCCGTTCGTCGCCGAGGACCGCCATCTTCGCCGCCTCGGCGAGGGCGGCCCGCCGCTGGCGGACCGGGAGGAAGCGGAGGGCGGCGACGTCGATGACGACGGCGGCCGGCTGGTGGAAGGCGCCGAGGAGGTTCTTCCCTTCGGGGAGGTCCACGGCCGTCTTGCCGCCGATGCTGCTGTCGATCTGGGCGACGAGGGTCGTCGGGACGTGGACGATCGGGACGCCCCGGAGCCAGACGGCGGCGAGGAACCCGGCCGCGTCGCCGAGGGCCCCGCCGCCGACGGCCACGAGGGGTTCACCGCGCTCGACCCGGAGGGCGGCGAGCCGCTGGGCCGCTCGCCCGACGACCTCGAGCCGCTTCGCCGCCTCGCCCCGCGGGAGCATGAGCGTCTCGACCGGCCAGCCCGAGGCGACGAGCTCGGCGGCGATCGCTGATCCGACGGCGGCCCAGGCGCCGGGCTCCGAGACGAGGATCGCCCGTCGGGCCCGCAGGTCGCCGAGGACCTCGGCGAGGGCGGTCGCCGCGATCCGCTCCCCGAGGACGAGCCGCCCGATCCGGGTCCGGGCGTCGAGGAGGACCGTTCCGCCGCGGTCGGTGTCGGCGGGGCCGTCGTCCGGTCGGTCGGCGCCCGTCCCGTCGCCCCGCCGGGCGAGCCGCTCGCGGATCGCCTCCTCGATCCGCCGCAGAACCGGCCCGACCCCGGCCGTGCCGTCGACCCGGACGGCGGCGGCGTAGAAGCGTTCCCGGTCGGCCAGGAGCGCCCGGAGTGCCGTTACGGGGTCGCGCTGCCCGGCGACAAGCGGCCGGACGTGGCGGCTTCGGCGGAGGCGCGCGGCGAGGACCTCGACCGGACTGTCGATCCAGACCGGGAGACGGCCCCGGTAGAGGATCCAGCGATTTCGGGGATCGACGACGGCCCCGCCGCCGGTGGCGACGACGAGCCGGATCCGAGCCGACCGATCGGGCGGGCCGAGCGCCGCGACGACTTCTCGCTCGAAGGCCCGGAAGACGGCCTCGCCGGCCTCGGCGAAGATCTGGGGGATCGGGCGGCCGGCACGGGCCTCGATCGCCTCGTCGAGGTCGACGAAGGCGGCACCGTGGCGGGCGGCGAGGCGTCGACCGACGACGCTCTTGCCGCTCCCCGACAGCCCGACGAGGACGACGTCCATCCCCGATCCGCCCGTCCGCTAGTCGTCGCCGCCCGACCCGGCCTCGTCGGACCCGGTGAGCGCCCGCTCGGCACCCGAGGGCTCGGGAGTCGACGGCCGCGGCTCGGCGAGCGGGGCCGTGGGTTCCGACGCCGCCGCCTCGGCCTCCCCCTCGGCCGGGAGCGGCGGGAGCGGGCGGCCGCCGATCGTCGGCGGCGGGACCGGGGCGGCGGTCCGGGCCCGGTAGCGGGCGACCGCGTCCGCGAGTTCGGCCATCGTGTCGCCCCCGAACTTCTCGAGGACGAAGCGGGCGAGGGTGATGAGGACCATCGCCTCGGCGACGATCCCGGCGGCCGGGACGACGCTGATGTCGCTCCGCTCGTAGTGGGCCTTCTCGACCGGCCGCCCGGTCACCAGATCCGCCGAGGGGAGCGGCCGAGCGAGGGTCGAGATCGGCTTCACGGCGCCCCGGACGACGATCGGTTCGCCGTTCGAGACGCCGCCGGTCAACCCCCCGGCGTTGTTCGAGCGATGGACCCAGCGCCCGTCGGCGTTCCGGCCCTCGATGACGTCGTGGACCGCCGACCCGAAGCGACGCGTCTGCTCGAACCCGAGACCGAATTCGACGCCCTTCACGATGTTGATGCTGACGACCGCGGCGGCGAGGGCGGCGTCGAGCCGGCGATCCCAGTGGACGTAGCTCCCGAGCCCGATCGGGACGCCCTCGGCCACGACCTCGAAGACGCCGCCGACGGTGTCGCCCCGGCTCCGGGCCTCGTCGATCCGGGCGATCATCGCCGCTTCGGCCTCGGGATCGGGGCAGCGGAGCGGACTCGCCTCGATCTCGTCTCGCGAGCGGCGGCAGTTCGCCCGATCGATCGCCACCCCGCCGACCTCGGCCGTGTACGACCACACCTCGATCCCGAGGGGTCGGAGGAGGGCCCGGGCCACCGCCCCGGCGGCGACCCGGGCCGCCGTCTCCCGCGCCGAGGCCCGCTCGAGGACGTTCCGGACGTCGGAGAAACCGTACTTCAGGGCACCGGCAAGATCGGCGTGCCCGGGCCGAACTCGGGTCACCGGGGTTGCCCGCTTGTTGCCGGCGGCCACGAGACCGAGGAGCTCCTCCGCCTCGGCGTCGGAGAGGGGCTCGACCTGCATGACCCGGGTCCAGTTCTCCCAATCCCGGTTCCGGATCAAGAGCAGGATCGGCGAGCCGAGGGTCAGCCCGTGGCGGACCCCGGCGACGATCTCGGCGCGATCGCGCTCGATCTGCTGGCGGGCGCCCCGGCCGTAACCGCGCTGGCGCCGGGCGAGGTCGGCGGCGATCGTCTCGGCCGTGAGCGGCAGCCCGGCCGGGAGGCCCTCGATGGTGACCCCGAGGAGGGGGCCGTGGGACTCGCCGGCGGTGAGAAAACGGAACGTCGTCATCGGCGGGGCGTCCACCCGGGCCTACGCCGACGCCCCGCCGGCGCCCCCGGGCTCGGCCCCCGTGCCCGCCCCGGCCGGCTCGCCCTCGG
>JBHOQO010000118.1:0-11134 GCA_042408925.1 Chloroflexota bacterium
ATCGAGTGCCCCTCGTGCGGGGCGGCTGTCCAGGGGGCGCGGCTGTCGTGCCCGAGCTGCGGCGCCATCCTGGCCGCCGTCCGGGGGGCGCCACGGGAGGCGAGCGGAGCCCGCCGGGGACCGGTCGGCGAGGTCGAACGACACGAGGCCGAGCAGGCTGCGGTTGCCCCGCCAGTCGAGCTCGCGGCGGAGGGCGCCCCGGCGGTGGGACCCGCCGACGTGCCCGCCGAGACCGGAGTGGGGGCGTCGTGGCAGCCCGAACCGACGCCTCCGTCGCCGGAGACACCCACCCGAGGAGTCCCGATCGGCCCGCCGCCGATCCTGCGCGAGTGGGGCGGCCCCGAGCTGTCGGCGGCTCCCGCCCCGGTCGCCTCGCCCGGCTCGCGAGGGACGGCGTCGGCGGCCGAACGACCGCCGATCGATCGCCCGATCCCCGGCGCCTACCTCCCGCCGAGCGCGGTCTTCTCCCCGCCGGGCGCCGCCCCGCCGACCGCGGCATCGCCGGGCGCCCCGGGTCCGAGCGCTCCGAGTCCGGCGGCGAACTCGGTGCCGGGGCTGGCCCCACCGTCCGCCCTCGCCCTCCGGGCCCTCGGCCATTCGGCGGTGAGCTGGCTCCTCGTCAGCGGGTCGATCGTCGCCGTCGTCGCCTTCCTCCTGCCCTGGTCGCCGAACGGGGTCATCGGCAGCCCCGGCGACCCCGGCTATCTCGGGCGCTGGGGGCTCGCGAACGGTGCCTACCTCCTCGTCATGGCGGCGAGCTTCGCCTGCCTCGCCGCCCAAGTCCTCGAGACCCGGCTCCCGCCCCTCGTCCGCGACGGGGTCCTGCCGCTCGTCCTCGGAGGCTTCCTCCTCGGCTTCGGCTGGACGTACGTCGCCGGGCCGTTCGGGGCCGACCTCGGCGTCCAGGCGATCCTCCTCGGCGGGCTCCTCCTCGTCGCCGGCGGCGTCCTCGGTCTTCGCGCCATTGCGTCACGGGCGGGCGGCCCTCCCGCGTCCTAGGTCGGGCGAGCGGACCCCCGCTCCCCTGTTACACTGCGCGGCAGCCGCGTTCCGGGCAGGAGCGGCGGGCACGGAGGCAACTGGCTCCCGATGATCGATTTTCAACCGCTCTTCGACTCGATCGGCGAGATCCTCGCCAGCCCGATCGTCCAGCTCGCCGTCCAGGCGACGGCGATCTACGTCGTGGTCGTCTGGCTCGCCGCCGCCTACTGGGCCTTCCGGGACATGCAGCTTCGGAGCGAGAACCCGATCCTGCCGTACCTGGCGGCGAGCTTCATCGTCCTCTTCACTCCCGTCTTCTTCCCGCTTGCGGTCTTCGTCTACCGGGTCATCCGGCCCCAGGAACGGATCGACGAGGTCTACGAGCGGACCCTCGCCGAAGAGGCCCTCCTCAACGAGGTCGAGGCCGTGCCGCACTGTCCGACGTGCGGGCGACGGGTGCACGCCGAGTGGATCATCTGCCCGACGTGCCGGACCCGCCTGAACCGGGTCTGCCCGAACTGCTCGCGGCTCGTCGGCCTCGACTGGTCGATCTGCGCGTGGTGCGGCAAGGACTTCGAGCGGCGGGAGGTCGTCGCCGCGACCCTCGAGCCGCTGCCCGGCGGCCGTGAGGCGCTTCCGACCGCCCGACCGGCGCCGCTGCCGAGGCTGGCCGCCGACACCCCGGCCGCCCTCGCCGCCGGGGGCGGCGCCGACGTCGAGGCGCGGACGGGGATCCGGGCCGCCGCCCACCGCTCGACCCGCTCGGCGGGCGCACCCGACCCGCTGCCGGAGCGTTGACGGAGCCGCGGGGCGGAGCTCGCGGCGATCTCGGACCGACCCCAGACCGACCGCCCGGTCTCTTCTCGTTCACCGTCGAGGGCCGCCGGGCCCCGGGCCTCTTCGTCGTCGGCTGGCTGGCGACGGTCGCCGGGGCCGGGCTCCTCGTCGTCGGGCTCGGCGCGAGCGGGTTGCCGGCGACGGTCTTTTCGATCGCCGGGCTCGTCGGGCTCGCCGTCGGGCTGGCGGCGCTTGGCGGCTCGCAGGCCATCGAGGGCCGCGGCTTCGGGCCGCCCGGCGGCTACGCCGGGCCCTCGCCGGTCCTCGTCTTCGCGGCGGCGGTCCCGACGGCGCTCTTGCTCTCGATCGTCGGTCTCCCGCTCTTCGTCGTCCTCGGGGTCGATCCGGACTCGCCGGCGGGGGCCTTCGTCTCGCTCGTCGCCACGGCGGTCGCGTACCTCGGCCTGCTCCGGCTCCTCGTCGTCGGAACTGGGGTGCTCAGCTGGCGCGACGTCGGTCTCCGGCGACCCGAGCGGGGGCTCTGGCGCGAGCTCCTCTACGGCGCCGTCCTCGCCGTCCCGGTCCTCTACCTGTCAGGAGTCCTTGCCATCCTCCTCGGGAGCGTCGTCGCCACACCGGCGCCGCCGCTGCCGCCGGCGACGGATGTGCTCGGCCACGTCCTCAACCTGGCGGGCGGCGCAGTCCTGGCGCCCGTCGTCGAAGAGATCTTCTTTCGCGGCTTCGCGACGACGGCCTGGCTCCGGCGGGCCGGGCCGACGGCGGCGATCGTTCGCGGGGCCCTCTTCTTCGCCTTCGCCCACGTCCTCACCGTCGGCGGGGCGACGTTCGCCGAGGGCCTGGAGCGGGCCGTCTTCGCCTTCGTCGTCCGGCTCCCGGTCGCCTTCGTCCTCGGCTGGCTCTACGTCCGCCGGGGGTCGCTCGCGGCGGCGATCGGCTGCCACGCCGTCTTCAACGGCCTTCCGCTCCTCGCCCTCGCCCTCGGGGGCTGACGGCGATGCGGCGCCGGATGGCGCGGCGCCTCATCGGGTCCCCGGCGGGTCTCCCCGGCGGGTCGGTGGGGTGAGCGTCCGGTAAGCGGGCCCGAGTAGCCTCATCGTCGTTCCCGCGGTCCGGACGGCGGGGGAAATCGGCGGGCTCTCGTCGTCCGGGCCCGGGGACACCGAGGGGCGGTCGCCGGCTCATCGAACGGCCGCCGCCCTGCCCGTCCGAGGTTCGCTCGCCGCCGACGCCCGCCGCCACCGGAGGTGCGGTGATGGATCGTTCCTGCCCCGAGCCACCGGACGTCGCCCCGGCGCTCGGTCGGCGAGTTCGGGACGGTTCCGCGGGAGGGTCCGCTTGCTCTGGTCTCGAACCCCCGCGGGCGCTTCTCCGCCGACTCCCGGCGGCCGAGCGGCCGCGCGAGCGGCTCGCGGCCCGCGGGCCGGGCGGCCTCTCGGCTGCCGAGCTCATCGCCATCGTCTGGGGGAGCGGGACCCGTGGCCGGAGCGCCGTCGACGTCGCGGCCGACGCCCTCGCCCGGCTCGACGGGCTGACCGGACTGGCGCGGGCCAGCGACGTCGAGCTCGAGGCGATCCCCGGGGTCGGGCGGGTCCGGGCCGCCCAGCTCGCCGCCGCCTTTGAGCTCGGGCGGCGCCTCCTGGCCGACTGGCCGGCGGGTCGGTGGACGGTTCGGGCGCCCGGCGATCTCGCCGACCGGCTCATCCTCCAGATGGGCCGCCTCGAGCAGGAGGAGCTGCGGGTCGTCCTCCTCAACGCGAAGAACGCCGTCCTGCGGATCGTGACCGTCTACGTCGGGAACGTGAGCGCCTCGCTCGTCCGGATCGGCGAGCTGTTCCGCGATGCGGTCCGGGCCAACGCCGCGGGTCTCATCATCGTCCACAACCACCCGAGCGGGGATCCGACCCCCAGTCCCGACGACCTCCATCTCACGAGCGAGGCGCTCGCCGCCGGGCGGCTCCTCGACATCGACGTCCTCGATCATCTGATCATCGGCCACGACGCCTACGTGTCGCTCCGGGACCGTGGCGTCGTCTTCGATCGCTCGTCGGTCCGGGTGGCCGACGGTGGGCGGTCGCCGCCTCGTCTGTCCGGGGCGTGATCGGGTCTGGGGCGCCGGGCGAGGCCTGCGGCGGGGCCGTCGGGGCGACCGGCTATACTCGTCGGCGCTCCCCGCGCGGCGACGGCACGGCTCCCGGGCTCCGTCGCGGGTCGCCGCCCGCCCCCAGCCGCGATCACCAGGAAGGACCCAGGCTCGCCACATGCTCGACGCCCTCCTCGGCCTCTTCTCCCGCGACATCGGGATCGACCTCGGGACGGCGAACACGCTCGTCCACGTTCGCGACCGCGGCATCGTCATTAGCGAGCCCTCGGTCGTCGCCATCGAGGCCCGGACGAAGCGGGTCCTTGCCGTCGGGTCCGAGGCGAAGCGGATGGTCGGCCGGACGCCGGCCTCGATCATCGCCGTCCGCCCGCTCCGGGACGGCGTGATCTCCGACTTCGACGTTACCGAGCAGATGATCAAGTACTTCGTCCAGAAGGTCCACGACCGGATCGGACTGATCCCGCGGCCGCGGATGCTCCTCGGCATTCCGAGCGGGGTGACCGAGGTCGAGAAGCGGGCCGTCCGGGACGCCGCCCTGAACGCCGGGGCTCGCTGGGCGCGACTCATCGAGGAGCCGATGGCGGCCGCCATCGGGGCGGGGCTCCCAGTGAGCGAGCCGACCGGCTCGCTCATCGTCGACATCGGCGGCGGGACGACGGAGGTCGCCGTCATCAGCCTCGGCGGGATCGTCGTCTCGCGCTCGATCCGGGTCGGCGGCGACGAGATGGACCAGGACATCGTCGCCTTCGCCCGGCGGGAGTACAACCTCTTCCTCGGCGAGCGGACCGCCGAGGACATCAAGATCGCCATCGGCTCGGCCTATCCCGGCGAGTGGGACGGCCAGCGGGTCCTCCTTCGGGGCCGCGACCTCCTGACCGGCTTGCCGCGAGCCGTCGAGGTCGGGGCCGAGCAGATCCGGGAGGCGATCGAGCCGTCGGTCCAGCAGATCGTCGACACGATCAAGGACACCATCGAGGAGACGCCGCCCGAGCTCGTCGCCGACATCATGGATCAGGGGATCGTCCTGGCCGGAGGCGGCGCCCTCCTCGCCGGACTCGACCGGCGCGTCGCCGAGGCGACCCAGATGCCGGTCCACGTCGCCGACGACCCGCTGACCTGCGTCGCCCGCGGAACGGGGATCGTCCTCCAGGAGCTGGCGAACCCCCAGATGGCCCGCGTCCTCGTCGCCGAGACGTACTCCCGGCCGCCCCGCTAGGACGGGCGGCCGGCCGCCAGGGAGGTGGTCGGGATGACGGAGATCGCCGCCGGTCGCCGGCTCCGACGCCGGGCGATCGCCTACAGCGCCCTCGTTGCCTCGTCACTCCTCCTCATCGCCGTGTCGTCGACCCCGCCGGTCCGCGAGCTCCAGGCGGGCCTCGCCTTCGCCTTCCGTCCCGCCCAGGCCGCCCTCGACGACGTCGCCCGGACCGCGAGCGGGATCGTCGGCGCCCTCGGCGAGATCGACCGGCTTCGGCGTGACAACGAGGCGCTCCGGCAGGAGAACGAGCGCCTCAAAGCGGAGGCGGCGCGAACCGAGGCGATCCGGCGCGACAACGAGCAGCTCACCGCGCTCCTTCAGCTACGAAGCGGGCTCGAGTACGACACCGTGGCGGCTCGGGTCATCGCTCGCGAGTCGTCGGAGTTCCGCCGGATCGTTGCCCTCGACCGCGGCACCGACGCCGGGATCGAGGTCGGCGACGTCGTCATCGGGGCCGGGGGTGCCCTCGTCGGGCGGGTCATCGACGTCGGGGCGACGGAGGCCCACGTTCTCCTCATCAACGACCTCGATTCGGTCGTCATCGGTCAGTTCGGGTCGTCGGGGGCGACCGGCGAGGTCGTCGGCCAGCTCGGCGGGGCGCTCGTCATGCGGAACATCGACGCCACCGAGCGGATCAGCCTCGGCGAGGAGGTCGTGACGGCCGGAATCGAGCTGGCGGGCGGCGTCCGGTCGCCGTATCCGAAGGGGCTCCTCATCGGCCAGGTCGTCGACGTGGCCCGGGACCCGAACGCCGTCGTCCAGACGGCGTACCTCGTCCCGCCCATCGACCTCGATCGGCTCGAGACGGTCCTCGTCATCACCTCGTACCACGGCGGCCTCCCGCCGGCCGACCAGACCCCGACCGATCTCGTGAACCCGGACGGGACGCTGCCGCAGGGCGAGCAGCCGTTCGTGACGCCGTTCCCCTCGGCCTCGCCGGCACCGTAGGGCCGGAGGGTGGGCGGACCGTCTGCACGTTGGGCCCGTCGAGCGCCCGGTCGCCCTGTTACCCTTCGGGGCCATGAAGGGACTCGTCCTTGCCGGCGGGACGGCGACCCGCCTCTTTCCGCTCACCATCGTCACGAACAAGCACCTCCTCCCGATCTACGACCGGCCGATGATCTATTACCCGATCGAGACCCTGGCCGGGATGGGGATCCGGGAGATCATGGTCATCGTCGGCGGCAAGAGCGTCGGTGACGTCGTCGAGCTCCTCGCCGACGGGTCGCACTTCGGGGTCGACCTGACGTACCGCTACCAGCGCGGGGCGCTCGGGATCGCCCACGCCATCGGCCTCGCCCGAGATTTCGTCGGCAACGAGGCCTTCTGCGTCGTCCTCGGCGACAACATCCTCCGCGGCGAGGACCTGGCGCCCGTGGCCGCCGAGTTCGAGGCCGGGCCGTGGGGCGCCGGGACCCTCCTCTACGAGGTCCCCGATCCCGAGCGGTTCGGGGTCGCCGAGTTCGACGCCGAGGGCCGGATCGTCGGCTTCGAGGAGAAGCCCGTCGCCCCGAAGAGCAACCTCATCCCGATCGGCGTCTACTTCCTCCGGCCCGACGCCTTCGAGGTCATCGCCGGCCTCGCCCCCTCGTGGCGCGGCGAGTTCGAGATCACCGACGTCCTCAACCATTACGTCCACCACGGCGGCCTCTACTGGCGCCGCTACGAAGGCCGGTGGACCGATGCGGGGACGGTGCCCTCCCTCCTCCGAGCCGCCGAGCTCGCCGCCGCCGACGCCCGGGCCGGTCGCCTCCGGCCGCCGCCGCAGCGGCCCGGCGAGCGCCGCGAAGAGGTCGTCCCGACGCCGCCGCTCCGCGCTCCGAGCGAGGTCCGCGAGTGAGCGAGGTCGGGCGAGCGGCCATCGACGGTCCTCGGGTCCGGCCGGGCGCCCGCCTCTTGGTGACCGGCGGCGCCGGCTTCATCGGCAGCTGCTTCGTCCGGGAGATCCTCGCCCGCCGCGACGGGACCCGGATCACCGTCCTTGACAAGCTGACGTACGCCGGGAGCGAGGACAACCTCGCCCCGGTCCGAGCCGACCCCGATCAGGCGGCCCGGCTCCGGTTCGTCCGCGGCGACATCGCCGACCCGGAGGTCGTGGGGCCGCTCGTCGCCGAGGCCGACGCGGTCGTCAACTTCGCCGCCGAATCCCACGTCGACCGCTCGATCCTCGACCCCGAGGCCTTCCTCCGGACCGGGGTCGTCGGCGTCCACGTCCTCCTCGAGGCCTGCCGTCGGGAACACGAGCGGGCGGCAGCGGGAGATCGCTCCCGCCCGCCCCGCTTTCTCCAGGTCTCGACCGACGAGGTCTACGGCTCGGTCGAGGTCGGCTTTGCCCGGGAGGAGGACCCGCTCGCGCCCCGCTCGCCGTATGCGGCGGCGAAGGCGGCCGGCGAGCTCCTCGTCCGGGCCTACCACGTGACGTACGGGCTCGACGTCGTCGTCACCCGGGGGGCGAACACGTACGGGCCGTACCAGCACCCCGAGAAGCTCATCCCGCTCTTCCTGACGAACGCCCTCGACGGCGAGCCGCTCCCCCTCTACGGCGACGGGCTCCAGCGGCGCGACTGGCTCTACGTCACCGACCACGCCCTGGCCATCGAGCACGTCCTCCGCTTCGGGGAGCCGGGCGGGGTCTACAACATCCCCGGAGCGGGGGAGCGGACGAACCGCGAGGTCGTCGCCGCCCTCCTCGGTCTCCTCGAGCGGCCCTGGTCGCTCGTCCGAAGCGTCCCCGACCGACCCGGCCACGATCGGCGGTACGCGATGGACGGCTCGAAGCTCGCCGGCCTCGGCTGGCGGAACCGGGTCGGTTTCGAGGACGGGCTGCGGCGGACGGTCGACTGGTTCCGGGCGAACGAGGCCTGGTGGCGGGCGCGCCGGTCCGGCGATTGGGACGCCTACTACGCCCGCCAGTACCGGGACCGGATCGCCGCTGGCCGGCCGATCGCGGCCGCCGACGTCGGCGATGTCGCCGACGTCGGTGAGGCCGCCGCGTTCGCCCGGGGCGACCCGGCCGCTCGGGTAGGCAAGGCCGGCGAGGCCGGCAAGGCCGGCGAGGCCGGCGAGGCCGCCGAGACCGCCCAGGCCGCCCAGGCCGCCGAGGCCGACGCCTCCTAGCCGTGCGGGTCGCCGTCACCGGGGCAGGCGGGCGCCTCGGACGGGCCCTCCTCGACGCCTTCGCCCGGGCTCCGGCCCCGGTCGAGGTCCGCGCCTGGTCGCGTACCGAGTATGACCTCGACGCGCCGGCCACGGCCGAGCGGCTCCTCGACCGCGACCGGCCCGACCTCGTCGTCCACGCGGCGGCCTGGACCGACGTCGACGGCTGCGCCCGCCAGCCGGAGCTCGCCATGGCCCGGAACGGCGAGGCGGTCCAGCGGCTGGCGCAGGCCGGTGCGGAACGGGGCGTCGACCTCGTCTTGGTCTCGACGAACGAGGTCTTCGACGGCCGTCGGACCGACGGGCTCGGCTATCGGGCGGACGATCCCCCGAACCCGATCAACCCGTACGGGGCAAGCAAGCTCGCCGGGGAGCTCGCGGCCCTCCGGGCGTACGGCTATCCGGTTCCGTGGCGGAGCGGACGGGCGGCCGGGGCTCTCGAGGAGGCGGGGATCCCCGGGACTCCCGGCGGCGCGCCCCGGCCGCGACTCACGATCGTCCGGACGGCCTGGCTCTTCGGCCCGCCCGGCAACGACTTCCCGTCGAAGATCGTCGCCGCGGCGAGGTCGGCGGCAGGCGAGGGTCGGGCGCTTCGGGTCGTCGCCGACGAGATCGGGAGCCCGACGTACACGATCGATCTGGCGGCGGCGATCGTCCGCCTCCTCGAAGCCGGGCCCGGGTCGTCGGCCGGGCGGGCCGGAGGCCCGATCTGCCACCTCGTCAACGCCGGCCGAGTCTCGCGGGCCGACTGGGCGAGGGCGACGCTCCGCCTCGCCGGGATCGACGTCCCCGTCGTCGACATCGGAGCCGACGAGTGGCCTCGGGCCTCGACCCCGCCCCGCTGGGCGGTCCTCGATCCGGGGCCGCTCCCCGCCGAGGTCGCGATGCGGCCCTGGACCGAGGCCCTGGCGGCGTACCTCGCCGGCGGCCGGTCCGCCTGACGGGATCGGCTGGGGGTCCCGCGCCGCGCACCGTCCCCAGCGGACTACTCCGGACGTCTCCGCTCCGGCGTTTCTCGCAGTCGGCGGCGGACGAAGGGGCTACCGCCCGGGGGACGATCCCGCGATTGAGCTGCCGGACCCGTCCGGCGAGGCTGGGCATCGACGACCACCCGCGGTCCCGCCCGCGCGCCGAGGAGGAGCGCGGTCGGACCGCCCAGCAGGAAGCCGATGCCCGTTCGACGTTCGAACTTCCAAGACCCGAGCGGTCGCCGTCCCGCGCTCCGGCGGCCCGGCCCCGCGCTCCGGCGGCCCGCCCTCCGGCGCTTCGGATCGCCGGTCCTTGCCCTCGCCCTCGCCGCCGGCCTCGTCCTGCCGGCCCTCCCGACCGGCGGCCCGCCCGTCGCCCGGGCGGCCGAGCCGAAGGTCGTCATCATCGTCGGGGCGACGGAGGGGACGACGAGCACGTACCGCCAGTACGCCGACTACGAGTACGCGGAAGCGAAGAAGTACACCTCGAACGTCGTCAAGGTCTACAGCCCCAACGCGACCTGGTCGGCGGTGGCGGCAGCGGTCCAGGGCGCCTCGATCGTCATCTATCACGGCCACGGCAACGGTTGGCCGAGCCCCTACCCCTACGACCCGACGTTCAAGACCCGGGACGGTTTCGGGCTGAACGCTGCGGCCGGGCAGGGCGATTCGAACCTCAAGTACTACGGCGAGCCGTACATCAAGACGCTGAAGCTCGCGCCGAACGCGGTCGTCCTCCTCCACAACCTCTGCTACGCCTCCGGGAACTCGGAGCCCGGCTACCCGGAGCCGAGTCTCGACGTCGCGCGGCAGCGGGTCGACAACTATGCCTCCGCCTTTATCGCGGCCGGGGCCGCAGCCGTCATCGCCGACGGGCACATGGGGGCGAGCTACTACATCCGGGCCCTCTTCACGACCCGTCAGTCCATCGAGGCGATCTGGCGGAACGCTCCGAACTTCAATGGCAACGTCTACGCCTTCGATTCGGTCCGGAGCCCCGGTCGGACGAACCTCCTCGATCCCGAGCTGCCGACGAGCCGCTACTACCGGGCCGTGACCGGGCGGCTCGACGTGACGGCCGACCAGGTGACCGGGGCCCCGTTCGCGGCGACGGACGGCGACCCGACGACCTTCGTCGTCCCCGGGGCGGCCTCGACGGCCGTCGACGGCGCGCCGGTCTACGCCGATCCGTCCCGATCCGGTGCCCCGCTCGCGACGCTCCCCGTCGGGACGGCGCTCCGGCTGGAGGCCGACGTCTCGGCGACCGGCGCCGCGACCGACCCGGCGACGGCTCCGACCGCCGCCGCGACCGCGGGCGACACGACCGCCGCCGCGACCGCGGGCGACACGACCGCCGCCGACGCCATCTTCGCCGTCCGGACGCTCGACGGGAGCGTCGCCGGCTACATGACCGCCGATGCCCTCGTGCCCCGGGACAGCACGTCGCCGGCGATCTGGGTGAACGAGGCCGGGCCGACGACGAGCGGCTACCGGATCGACGGACTCATCTCGGAGAACGCGACCTGGCACCTCGAGCTCCGGACCCCGGACGGGAGTCGTCTCGTCGGGGAGGCGAGCGGCACCGGCGCCTCGTTCGCCTTCGCCTGGGACGGCGCCCTCGACGGGTCAAGAGCGCCTGAGGGCTTCTACCCGTACCGGATCGAGGCGACCGACGCCTGGGCGAACCCGACGACGGTCGCGACGGGGATGCTCGTCGTCTCGAACCTCGTCGTCACCCGCCTCGCCGGGACCGACCGCTATGCGACGGCCGTCGAGATCAGCAAGGCGGCGTTCCCCGACGGGAACGTCCCGGTCGTCTACATCGCGACCGGCCTGAACTTCCCCGACGCCCTGGCCGGCGCCCCGGCCGCG
>JBHOQO010000119.1:0-8839 GCA_042408925.1 Chloroflexota bacterium
GGTGACCCGCGGTCCCGAGCCGGCCACCGGTGCCGCCGGCGATCCGGAGGCCCCGAGCATCCGCCCGGCGTCGGCCGGCACGAGCTCGTCGAGGGCCCGCCGCATCGCCGCGATGTGGTCGGGCGTCGTCCCGCAGCAGCCGCCGACGATCGTCGCCCCCGCCTCGAGGAGTCGCGGGACCATCGCCCCGAAGTAGTCGGGCCCGGCGGCATAGACGAAGCGCCCCTCGATCCGCTGCGGGAGCCCGGCGTTCGGCATGATCGAGCGCGGCTTCGTGGCCTCGCCGCTCGTCGTCATCCGACCGAGGGCCTCGAGGCAGATGAGCGGTCCGACCCCGCAATTCACCCCGACGGCGTCGACGTCGAGGCGGGCCAGGGCCGCGGCGGCCTCCTCCGGGGTCGAACCCTCGGTCGTCACGAGGTCCTCGCCGAAGGTCAGGGAGGCGATGATCGGGAGGTCGGAGCGGGCCCGGATCTCCTCGACGGCGAGGGCGACGTGCTCGAGGTCGGCGAAGGTCTCGACGACGAAGAGGTCGACCCCGCCCTCGAGGAGCCCCTCGACCTGCTCGCCGATGGCGCTCCGGACGACCCCCTCGGGCGGTCGGGCCGGGTCCCGGGTCGGGGCGACGAGGGGGCCGATGGAGCCGCCGACGTACGCCTCCCGCCCGGCGACGTCGCGGGCCTCCCGGGCGACCTGGGCGGCCCGACGGTTGAACCGGGCGGCGTGCGGCCCGAGGCCCCAGAGGGCGAGGCGGAGCCGGTTCGCGCCGAAGGTGACGGTCTCGATGAGCTCGGCGCCCGCTTCGAGGTACTCGCGGTGGAGCGCGCCGACGAGCTCCGGGCGGGTCGTCGGCAGCTCGTCGAGACACGCCCGCTGGGGGATGCCGCGGGCGAAGAGGAGCGTGCCCATCCCGCCGTCGGCGAGGAGCGGGCCGCGGCGGAGGCGCTCGGCGAAACGGTCGCGGGGTCCCATGTCGGCTGATGGTAACCTGCCAGGCTCGCATGCCATCGCTCCGATCTCGGTTCGCCGGCCTCCTCGACGAGCTGTTCCATCTCGATCCGGTTCGGGCCACCGACGCCGGCGACCACCGCTTCGACGCTCGCTGGCCGGACCGCAGCCCGGCCGGTCGCGCGGCGGTCCTCGCCGTCGTCGACCGCTGGCTCGCCGAGCTCGACTCGATCGACCCCACGCGCCTCGATCCCGACGACGCCCTCGACGTCGCCGTCGCCCGCGACGAGCTGGCGGCGATCCGGTTCGCCGAGGCCGAGCTCCGTGCCGACGCCTGGAACGCCCTCGAGTGGGTCGAGCTCGCCGGGGCGGGCCTCTTTCTCCTCCTCGCCCGCGAGTTCGCGCCGCTCGCCGACCGGCTCGCTTCCGTCGCCGGGCGGCTCGAGGGGCTTCCGGTTCTTCTCGACGCGGCCCGAGGCGAGCTCCGCGGGACGTCGAACCGGCCGCCGAGCCGCCTCCATGTCGAAGCGGCGGTCGACCAGCTCCCCGGCGTCGCTGCCCTCATCGACGAGGCCCTCGCTGCGGCCGAGGCGGCGGCACGGGGCGGGGACGGTGCCGTCGCGGCCCTCCTGCCCCGCCTCCGGGCCGCGGCCGACGTCGGCCGGCGGGCGCTCGAGGGGTTCGGCGAGCATCTCGAGCGGGTCGTCCTTCCGTCGAGCGAGGGGGAGGGGCGGCTCGGGCCGGACGCGTACCGGGCCCTCTTCCGGCACACGATCCGCGATCGGGCCCTCGATCCAGAGGCGACGGTCGCCCGGGCCGAGCGGGAGGCGGCGGCGATCCGGGCCGAGATGGTCCGCCTCGCCCGGGAGCTCTGGCCCCGCTGGTGTCCGGACCGCCCGCTCCCGTCCCCCGGGGTCGGGGGGATCGAAACCGAAGCGGCGGCCGACGCGGCGACGGTCCGCGGCGTCCTGGACGCCGTCGCCGCCGAGCACCCGACCGCCGAGGGCCTCCTCGACGCCTGTCGGGCGGCCATCGCCCGGGCCGAGGCCTTCGTCGCCGAGCGGCGGATCGTCGATCTGCCGGACGAGCCGCTCGCCATCGAGTGGACGCCGCCGTTCCTCCGGGCCTTCGGCGGCGCCTCGCTCTGGAGCCCGGGACCCTTGGACCGCGGTCAGCGTTCGCTCTTCCTCGTCACCCCCGTCCCCGACGACTGGTCGGCGGAGGAGCGGGAGTCGTGGCTCCGGGAGATGAACGACCGCCAGATCATGCTCCTCGTCGTCCACGAGGGCGTCCCCGGCCACTACCTCCAGGGCGTCTGGGCGAACCGCTGCCCGTCCCTCGTCCGCTCGGTCTTCGCGAGCGGCGTCTATGCCGAGGGCTGGGCCGTCTACGTCACCCAGGTCATGATCGACGAGGGGCTCGCGGCGTCGGACCCGGCCCTCGAGCTCGTCCACTGGAAGTTCTACCTTCGGGCCGTCCTAAACGCGCTCCTCGACGTCGGCGTCCACGCCGGCGGCCTCGACGAAGCGGGCGCCCTCTCGCTCCTCGTCGACGACGGCTTCCAGGAACCGGCCGAAGCCCGGAACAAGTACCGCCGGGCTCGCCTGACCGCCGGCCAGCTCTCGACGTACTTCGTCGGCTCGCTCGCCTTCTGGGAGCTCGAAGCCCGGGCTCGGGAGGCGGCGGCCCGACGACTCGGGGTCGCGGGCCCGGCGGCTCGGGACCTTCCGGGCGGGCTCGTCGGCCCCGACGGCTTCGACCGGCGGGCGTTCTGGGAGCAGGTCCTGTCGGTCGGCGCCCCGCCGCCGGCGCTGCTGCGGGAGGGATGGCTTTCGGGCTGAGGGCGTCGGCATGGAGGGGTCCGGAGGTGCTCGCCGCCCGTCCTTACGCAAACAGGTCGGCGACCCCGACGAGCAAAACCCCTTCGCGCGATGCCCGTTGGGCGAGGGCCGGCGAAACGCCGCCACGGAAGAAGATCGCCAGCTTCGCCTGGGCTGCCTTGGGGCCCAGCGCGGCCCTGGCCTCATAGAGCTGATCGAGGACGCCCGTGCCGATGGGCCGGGTCGACCACGTGCACGAGCCGAGAAGTCCATACCCCCGCCTGTGGACCGCCACGACATCGACTTCGACGTCGTGCTTCCGTGACCACCACGCCCCGACCGCAAGGGCCTCGCTCCCGAGCGGCGAGTACCGCGCCACCCACTCGCGGCAACACTCCTCGAAGACCCGACCGACGAAGGTGGGGAGATCCGATCGGATCTCTCTCGCCACCTCCGCGATTCGGCCCCGGGCAAGTCGGCTCCTGTTCGGCAACACGTATCGAAACCAGAATCGAACGTAGGGATCGCTGATCCTCCAGTATGCCCGGGCCGCACCCCTCCGCCCGGGCTCCAGGGGAACGACCCTGTCGACGTAGCCGAGCGTCTCGAGGCGGGCCAGGAAGTGGCTGGCGAGCTGCTGCTTCATCTCGATGCGGGCGGCGATGGCGGATGTCGACGCGTAGCCCTCGGCGATCGCCTGGAGCGCCCCAAAGTACGGTCCGGGCTCCTTGACCCCTTGTTCCTGCCGAACCAGGTGCTCGGGGTCGCTGTGGAGGGGAGCATGGGGAGGCAGGATCGCCTCTTCGATTACCCGGTCGAGCGATCGTCTCCCGGCCCAGATCTGGTATTGCGGGGTCCCTCCAAGCACGGCAAACCGTTCGATCAGGTGGTCCGGCGGGGTTCCCGCCGACGCGAAGGCCGCGCTGTCCCGGTATGTCAACGGAAGGAGGAGTGGTCGATACGTGCTCCGGCCGAAGGTTGGCGAAGCACCGCCGAGCAGTCCCTCCATGAAGCTGAGGGCGCTCCCGCTCAGAACCAGCAGGACCGGGAGGCGGTTGGCATCCCACTCGTCCCAGTACCGTTGGATCGTCGAGACGATGCTCGGATCGGACGCCGCCAGATACTGGAACTCGTCGAGGACGACGACCAGTGGGCCTTCGCGGCGGGCTTGCTCTCCGACGAACCGAAAGGCGTCCGCCCAATCGGCGAATGAGAGGGGCGGAGCACCGGGGAGGAGTCGGGCGCACTCCCGGGCGAACACTGCGAGCTGAAGGGGGCGCGGCTGCTGTTCGGCCTGGACGTGGACGACCCGCGGCCCCGTGAGGGCGACGCGCAGGAGGAAGGTCTTCCCGACCCGTCGTCGGCCCCGCAGGATGACCAGGGCGGGGGGACGCTCGGCGAGCCGGCGCAGCTCCTCGATCTCCCGCTCGCGATCGACGATCTCGGCGATCATGGCAGCAGGATAAGCCCAAGGCTGAAAATTGTAAAGCCACGATTTGTACAACCGAGACTTGTGAGCGACGCCGCTTCCGCGGGGCGATGGGGTCTCGTCGGGGCCCAGCTCCTTCCGGAGGCCGCCGAGTCGAGGGGCGAGCCTACTGAACCGCGACGAGGAGCTCGGCCAGCCGCCGGGCGCTGGCGAGATGACCCTCCTCGGTGGCCAGGGCCAGCGACCGGCGGATGACTGCTGCGGCCTCCGCGGCGCCCCGGGCGGCCAGTACCTCCGCCTGAGCGAGGCGCGCCTCGAACAGGGAGTGCGGCACCTGCCCTGCCAGCGCCGCCTCCGCCCTCCGTTCGGCCTCGTCGAGGTTCCCCCGGGCGACGAGGGCGAGCGCGAGCCGCGCGGCGGCCCACGACTCGAACAGGGGGAGCCCCTCCGCCGCCGCCAGGGCCTCGCGGAAGGCGATCTCGGCCGCCGCGGGGCCTTCCAGGGCCGTCCGGGCGATCCCGACCCCCCGGAGCGCCGCCGCGGTCCACTCCCGGTGGCCGAGCTCCCTCGCGATCCGGAGGCTCGTTCCCGCGTCCGCGAGGGCCTCCTCCCCCCTGCCGAGGGCCGCCAGGGCCTCGCTCCGATGCCACAGGCAGTAGCAGGTCATCTCCCGGTGCCGGAGGTCGCGGGCGATCTCGAGGGCGCGGTCGATCTCGGCGAGGCCGTCGCGCGCCCGCTCCATGTGGACGAGGCCGTGGCCCCGGGTGGAGCGGGGGGTGATGGAACGGAAGGGATCGCCGGTCTCTTCGAACAGGTCCGCGACCTCCCCGAACGCCTCCACGCCGGCCCGGATGTGGCCGGCGAGGAACGTCATCATGGCCCGGAGGTCGAGGATCCGTGCCCGGCCGTGGCGGTCGCCCAGCCGGTCGAAGATCGCGAGCGCCTCGTCGGCCCGGCCCTCGCAGTCCGCCAGGCGCCCGAGGTTCATGTCGATCACCGCCATCGCGGCGAGCGCCTCGGCCCTGGCCGGCGCGTCGTCGCCGGCCTCCGCGAGGGCCAGCTCCGCCAGCCTCGACGCCCTGCGGTAGTCGTCGGCCCCAGCGGCGAACCCCGCCATCCGGGAGAGGGCGAGCGAACGGAGCGCGGCGCCCCCCGCCCCGCCGAGCGCGCCCTTGAGCTCCTCGTCGAGGACGCCGCCGCCCACGATCCTGCGCAGGGACTCGTCCACCCCCAGGTCCCCCCGGAGCACCTCGATGTGGAGCTGGACGGCCTCGGGGGAGGGCTCCACGCCGAGGTCCTCGGCAAGATCGCGGCGGAGCTCCTCGAAGGTGCGGAGCGCGCCCGCCCGGTCGCCGGAGAGGCAGAGCGACCGCATGAGGAGCATCCGCGCCGCCTCCCGCAACGGCTCGCGGGCCACGGCCATCTCGGCGAACTCGACGGCCCGGACGGGATCTCCCAGCCGGAGCGCGGTCTCCGCGGCGCCCTCCAGAGCCTCGAGCTGGAGCCGGGCGAGGTCGGCGCGCACGGGCCCCGCCCAGTCGGCATAGGTGTCCTCCACGAGCGGCTCCCCACGCCACCAACCGAGGGCATGGGTGAACGAGCCGAGGGCCTTCGCCCAGTCCTGCTCGCGGAGGGCCGCACGGCCGACCTCGGTGAGGGTCCGGAACTCCTCCGCGTCGATCACGCAGCCCTCGCTGCGCGCGAAGGCGTAGCCGCCGTCCCCGGTGACGATGAGGGCGGGATCGCCGAGGGCCCGGCGCGCCCGGTGGACCAGGACCTCCAGGCTCGCTGCGGGATCGGCCGGGAGGCGCTCCGGCCACAGGGCGTCTGCCAGGGCGTCCCTCGGCACGGGCTCGCCGCATCGGCTCGCGAGCAGCCGGATCAACGTGCGGACGCGGCGTCCCCCGAAATCGCGAGCCGGGATCTCCGCCTCCCCCCGGCGGACGACGAAGCGGCCCAGCAGGCGGACTTCCACCCGCTCCCGTGGCGACCCGGACATCGCAAGCGAATCGTAAGCCCCCCGGCGCATCCTGCGCCAAGCGGTCCGCCATGGGAGCACAAGTAAGGAGGGAACACCATGAGCGAGGGCATCAACACGGTCACCGCAGGGATGGGTTGTGCGGGTGCCGAGACAGGACAGGAGGGGACGATGAGCGATGGCATCACCAGGCTGGAGAAGAGGAGCTTCGACTCGCCCGACGAGACGCGGACCCCGTTCGAGAAGGGGAGGATCGAGGTCGTGGCCCTCGGCGGCCTCGTCGTCAACCGGGAGACGCTCGAGCCGGGTTGGCGGTGGTCCGAGCACGTGAAGCCGAGGGTCGGCACCGAGAGCTGCCGTAAGTACCACGTGAAGTACATCCTGTCGGGCCGACAGCACGTGGTCATGGACGACGGCACCGAGCTCGTGCTCGAGCCGGGCGACGTGGCCGTGATGCCGCCCGGGCACGACGCGTGGGTCGAAGGCGACGAGCCGAACGTCCTGCTCGAGCTGGTCGGCCTCCTCGAGCGGCCGTAGCGGCCCTCCAACGTCGATGGAGCGATCCCACCGCCCGTTGGGACCCGCCGGCTGCCGGAGGTGGTGGGAGCGCTAGCCGTCGGCGTCGGCGAGGGCGTCGAGCTCGGCGAGGATTGCAGCCGTCCGGCGGGCGGGAGAGGCGGGAGCGGCGGGCGTTCCGGGAGCGGATCCTCTCGGTCGGCGCGCCGCCGCCGGCGCTGCTGCGGGAGGGGTGGGCGGCGGGGTCAGGGTAGGGGACGCGGCGTCGCCGGCGATCAAGGCTTGCTCGCTACAACGCGGTCCCAGTGGGCGCGGCGGCGTCCGCTTCGCTGAGGAGCATCGGGAGATCGACGAGGTGGACGTCGCCGCGTCGAGCGGCTTCGTCGACCAGCTCCTTGCGGAAACCGACCCTCGAGAAGAGAACGATGGTGGCCCGGCTCACGTCCACCCCCGTCTGGGCGAGGGCGGGAAGCTTGTAGTCGACGAGGTCGCGGAGGACGTCGCTGCCCATCGGCCGGCGCTGCCAACGGCACTCGCCGACGACGGTGACGACCTCCCCGCGGGCCCCGACGATGTCGATCTCCTCGTTCGAGCGGAGCTTCGCCCGGCGGAGATCGTGGCGGGCAAGCCCCCACCACGCTCCGACCGTGTCGGTCGTGGCGGAATAGTGCGCTCGCACCCAGGCCCGGCAGATATCTTCGAAGGCGGGGGCCACATGATCGGCGAGAAAGGGTGCCACGTTCCGGTCGTAGTGGACCCTGGGCGGGAGCCCGGCAGCGAGATCGGCCTGGAACGGGAAAACGAAGCGAAACCAGAACCGGATGAAGGGGTCGGCGACCCGGTATCGGCGGCGGCGAGCGCCGGCCGGAGCGAAGACCGGGTTGGCCGACCGGACGAGATGGAGGTCCTCGAGGATCCGGATGTAGCGGGACGCGGCCGATTCGTCGACGCGGGATCGCGCCACGAGATCGGTCCACTCGAGGCTCGGCGCGCTCGAGAGCGCGGCGAGGAGCGAGAAGTGGGTCGCGGTGCCGGTGAGCTCCATCGTGAGGACCTCGCGGCCCTCGTCGAAGAGCGGGCCGAGCGGATCGAAGACCTCGTCGCAGAGGACCGCCCTGAGGCTCCCCTGTCGGCCGAGCCGCTTCAGGTAGAGGGGCATCCCGCCGGCGATCGCGTAGCGGGTGATGAGGTCGTCGGCACGCAGCTCGGGGAGGAACGAGCGAGCCTGATCGAAGCGCAGCGGGGCGAGCAGGAGCGGGGTGGCGCGGCCGTGAAGGGGAGCTCGCTCGGCGAGGAGGGTCGTCATCGTCGAGATGTGGGAACCGCAGAGGACGAGCTTCACGCCCGGCTCGCGGTCCTCGAGGGCTGCTGCCAGCGCGGAGTCCGCCCCGCGGCTGACCTCGAGGAGGAGCGGGAACTCATCGATGACGACGAGTCGTCGATCCGGCCCCCGCGGACGGAGGATCACGTCGAAGAACGACCGGACGTCGGGGAGCTCAGGTCGGACGCCGACGGAGCGCTCCAGGACCCCGGCGAAGGACGCGAGCTGGTCCCGTTCGGCCCGGCTGTCGCAGACGAGGATGTCAGCGTCCTTGCCGTGGGCGAACTCGCGGAGCAGCCAGCTCTTGCCGGTTCGGCGCCGCCCGAAGAGGAGGAGGGGAAAGGGATCGCCCTCGTCCGCCCACCACCGACCGAGCCGATCGAGCTCGGCCTCGCGATCGAGGAACTCGGCGTGGTTGAGGAAGGTGTAGAGCGGCATTAGTTGCGGATTGGTAGTCTAACAGTCTGCAAGTAAAGCCGCACGGCCCCGGCGTGGTCTGAGCCTTGAGCTCGGAGCCATGTTGCGCTCCGTCTGCCGGTGCTTCTGCTCGACGTCTTGGAATGCCCACTGCTTGCGCCGACGACTTCCGCGTCGCCATCTTTCTGCTTCAGCTCGTCCAAGCCGCCCGGACGGCCGCGCCAGCATCCCAAGTCTGTGCTGCAGCATGAGCCGGTTCTGGCGGGCGTCGGCCCGCTCCTTCATCGTCGCCTGCGGCTCGGCGGCGGCTGATACCACATACCGGATAGCCCGAGCAACCGCGCCTCCTCGGGGAGGCGTTCTGCCGTCACAGCAGCTGCCGGAGGCGGTCGAGGCGGTAGCCGGCCGCG
>JBHOQO010000120.1:0-17321 GCA_042408925.1 Chloroflexota bacterium
GGCGGCCGCGACCGGCGACGCGCGACCCCCGTGCCGGCCCGCCCCGAGCCCCGGCGGACCGAGCCCGCGCCGCGCCTCTCGAAGGACGCCTACCGGCGTCGGCGGGCCGAGCTCGACGCCGTCCTCGACCGCCTCGCCGAGCGGCGTTCGAGCCTCCTCGCCGTCCTCGACGATCCGGCGATCCGGGCGAACTTCGTGGAGCTCGGCCGGGTCACGAGCGAGCTGGCCGCCGTCGAGGCCGAGCTCGCCCGGGCCGAGGACGCCTGGCTCGAACTCGAGGCCCGGGCGCCGTGAACCGCGACGGACGGGCGCCCCGTCGCAGCACCGCCGGCGGCCGTCCCGTCGTCATCGGCCTGACCGGCCCCATCGGCTGCGGCAAGTCGACGATCGCCGCCTGGCTCGCCGAGCTCGGGGCGGTTGTCGTCGACGCCGACGCGGTCGCCCGGGAGGTCACGGGCCCCGGGGCAGCGACGCTCCCGGCGATCCGCGAGCGCTTCGGTCCGGCGGTCTTCGCCGCCGACGGCAGCCTCGATCGGGCCGCCCTCGGGCGGATCGTCTTCGACGATCCGGCGGCGCTCCGGGACCTCGAGGCGATCGTCCATCCGGCGGTCCGGCCGCGGATCCTCGAGGCGCTCGGGCGGGCGGCCGCGGCTGGTGCCCCGGCCGTCGTCGTCGAGGCGATCAAGCTCGTCGAGGGCGGCCTCGCGGCCCTCTGCGACGAGGTCTGGCTCGTGACCTGCGCGCCCGCCGCCCAGCGGGCACGGCTCGCGGCCCGGGGCCTCGCCGCCGTCGACATCGAGCAGCGGCGCCGGGCCCAGGCGGGGCTCGTCGAGCGGCTCCGGCCGTCGGCGACCCGGGTCGTCGATACGAGCGGCGACCCCGTCGAAACGCAACGCCGCGTCGTCGAGGCCTACCGGGCGGCGCTCCGGCGGGCCGGCCGGGACGACTCCGGCCGGGACGACTGACGAACGTCGGCGCCCGCGCCCGGCGCCTCAGGGCGCCGGCGGGACCGAGGGGGCGAGGGTCGGTGAAGGGAGCGGCGGCGGGGTCGCGAGCGGCCCGCTGCCCGAGGGGTACGTCTCCGGGAGCGGGAGCCCGTACTTCTCGATGATCCGGTTCGTCGTCGTCCCGAGGGCGCTCACGTCGAGGATCCGGGTGTCGATGTCGGGCCGGAGGGCGAGGCTGAACGAGGCCGTGCCGCTGGCGAGGAGGTGGCTGATCTCCTCGGCGACGGGGAGCGTCGCCCGGAGGACGTAGAAGGTCCCGGACTTGGCGAGGATGACCATGTCCTGGTACGTGATCTTCGTCGAGCGGTCCGGGTAGTAGCGCCCCTCGGCGGCGATCTCCTGGGGAACGTTCACCGTCGCGGTCACGAACACGTCGACGGTCTGGCCGGGCTGGAGGAGCCCGCCGACCGCCCGCTCGTCGGGGACGCTGAGCGAGACCGCCCGCCAGGCCTCCGAATCGGGGGCGACCGTCTCCTCGGGGCCGAGGATCGAGAAGCCGCTCGTCGCCTGGGTCGAGGCGAGGAGGTTCGTCGTGACGAGCTGGCCCTCGAGGATCGTGACCGCCGGAGTCTTCCCGACGACCTCGGCCGGGTCGGCGACGACGCCGTTGGCGTTCGTCGGATCGACCGGTACCTGGCGAACCGCGACGTCGCCGGCCTCGATCGGCTTACGGGCCGGGATCGTCCGGGTCGCGACGACCGCTGGAACCCGGGCGAGCTCGCCCTGACCGGCCTGCTGCTGCGCCTGACTGACGAGGTAGAAGGCGGCCCCGCCGGCGACGAGGGCGAGGAGGACCCCGAAGACGATGACGAGCTTGGCGCGGCGGGAGTGGTCCGGGAACTCGGCGTCCATGGCGGCTCCTGTTCGGTGGCGCGTTCGGTGGCGGGGCTCGCCCGCTAGTCCCAGGGGACCAAGCGAGCGGTCCCGCCGCGGGCGAGGGCCGGATCGTTCATGTCGGCGTAGAGGCCGCTGATCGCGTACCCGTAGACGGCGTTCGCCGTGATCTGGGTGATCCGAAAGACGGCGAAGCCCTCGATATCGACGTACTGGTTCGAGGTTCCGGCCGTGGCGACGTCGAGGACGATCGGGAAGAGTCGGGTGACGGGCTGCCCGTCGGCGTTCGTCCCGGTCGCCCGGATCGTCAGCGGGTACTCGCCGGGGCCGAGGGTCCCGCTGTTGATCGTGATCGTCACGTCCTGGCGGGCGCCCCGCGGGAGGCTGAACGAGGCCGGGCTGACGCTGATCGGCCCGATCCCCGACGGCAGCGCTCCGGTCGCGGCCGGGCCGCCCTCGACGCTGACGGTGACGGTGCCGCCGAAGGCGGTGTCGGAGCGGTTCGGGGTGCTGAAGGTGACGACGCCGGAGACCGTCTCGCCCGTCGCCGCGACGGCAAAGACCTGCCCGGCGGCCGTGCTCGTGAAGTCGCGGCCGACGCCGCCGACGTTGACCGCGACCGGGTAGTAGTGGTCGGTCAGGTACGGCGACGGCGAGTGGCCCCTGATCCAGATCGTCGAGATCCCGACCGGAGCACCGCTCGTCCGGAACGTCGTCCAGACGACCGTCGTCGGCGGCGTCGCGCCGTCGGGGGCGAACGTGAGCGGCGCCAGGGTCCCGGTCGCGAGGGGGTTGGCGGGGTCCCCCCAGTCGGCGAAGGCGGACGTGTAGACCTGGCCGACGAAGTCGGTGTTCTTCGTCACCGACATGGAGACCTGGTTCGAGCGGTCCTGGCTCGTTCCGATCTGGACGGTCCCGGCGAGGCTGTACTGGAAGTCCGGGATCCCCATGACCGTCCCCGAGTAGACGGCCGCGAGGACCTCGTCGCCGGGCCCGTACCGCTCCCCGATGGCGTCGACGACGATCCCGGCCGAGTTGCCGTCCATGATCCCGACCTGGTCGTTCGGGTCGGGCGGGGTCGTCGCCGGCGGGAAGGCGGGGCCCGGGTAGCCGGTCGCCACCCAGCCGGCCTCGATGGCCTTGAGGGTGTTCGGGTTCGTCCCGGCCGTCACGCCGTTGTAGAAGACGTTCGAGGTGAACGAGGCAAAGTTCCGGATGTCGAGGGTCACGAAACCGCGGAAGTTCGCCCCGTTCCCGGGCTGGGCCCCCTGGCCGACGAGGGTGACGATCGGGCCGTGGTGGGCCGGGTCGTTGTTCGGGTTCGCCGGGTCGAAGGCGAGGCCGGGCGAGGGGTTCTGGCGGAGCGACCGATCGCTCACGGTCCCCAGGCAGGCCGTGTCGGCGGTGGCGAGGAAGTCCATGAAGTAGCGGTCGTCGCCGTCGCAGGGCGTCGGCGGGTTCGAGCGCGGCCCAGGGGCGTTGACGTAATGGCGGACGGCGATCGGGAGGAGGTCGCCGACGGTCCGGGCCCGGGCCCGGGCGCCGATCGTGCTCGCCTCGAGGCCGACGACCCGACCGAACGTGTAGCCGACCGGGCTCTCCAGGGCGACCCGCACGTCGCCGCTGCTGATGAGGATCCCGTTCGCCAGGTACCGCGGGTCGCCGGCGTGGCCGGGTTCGTAGACCGGGGTCGTCGGCGGCGGGGCGGGGGCGGTCCCGTTCGGGCTGACGGCGAGGTTCCGGGCGAGGGTCGCCCGGGCGTCTTGCTCGGCCTGGCTCGGCGTGGCCCCGCGGACGAGGGCATTCGCCGCGGCGAGGGCGGCGGCGTCGGCGGCGTTCTGGAGGAAGCGGCGCTCGGCGTAGAAGCGGGCGACGTCGAAGGCGAGGCCGGCCGCAGCGAGGAGGGCGACGAGCCCGAGGGCGAAGAGGACGAGGACCTGGCCGCGGGCCGGCTCAGGGTCGGCGCGGCGCGGGTCGGGTCGGCGAAGGGAGGGCAGGCGATCCATCGCTCAGTTGATCACCATCGTCACCTCCGCCGGGAGCGCCAGCCGGCCGCCGGCGTCGCGCGGCAGGAGGTTCGCGACGATCGGGATGACAAGGTCCTGGTGGTAGACGGCACGCACCGTGATCTGCTGCCCGACCCGCGGGTCGCTGTCGGTGACGCCGGCCGGGATCGTGTACGTGATCGTCAGGTCGCCGTTCGTGAAGGTGAGGCCGCTCTGGTTCCAGGTCGAGCCGGTCGAGAACTGGGGCGCCGAACGGGCGAGGAGGTTGAGCGAGCCGAGGATCGTCGTGCGGACGACCTCGTTGCGGGCGAGGTCGTTCTGGCTCTTCGACTTCGAGCGGTCGTAGACGTAGATCGTGCCGGCGCGCGCCCCCTCACGGACCGCGTTCGTGAGCGTGACGTAGGCGTTGAAGATGAAGCCGAACTGGACGATGGCGAGGAGCAGGAGGAGGAGCGGCGCGAGGACGAGCGAGAACTCGACGAGGCTCTGTCCGCGCCGCCGGTCGGCGGGCGGACGGTCGGGTCGCGCTCCGGCTCGCGGGCGCCTGACGGCGCGCATGGCACGCATGACCTCCGTTCGACCCCCGGCGGCACTCGGAGTCTCGGTCTTCCCGGCGGCGGCGGCCATCGACCCTTCGTCCCAGGGCCGGATGGCCCGGCCGTCACGCTCCCCGTCGCCGGTTCGACGTAGGCGGTGGATCCTCCGTTCCTCGCCAGAACGTCCGTTCGAAACACCCTTCCCGGGTGGTGCTATCCTCCGACCTGCGATGCCCGAGTTCCGTCTCGTCGCCCCCTTCGAGCCGACCGGCGACCAGCCCCAGGCGATCGAGCGCCTCGCCGACGGCCTCGCCCGGGGGATGCGGTTCCAGACCCTCCTCGGGGCGACCGGGACGGGGAAGACGTACACGATCGCCCAGGTCATCGCCCGCCACCGTCGCCCGACCCTCGTCCTCGCCCATAACAAGACCCTCGCCGCCCAGCTCTACAGCGAGTTCCGGGAGTTCTTCCCCGACAACGCCGTCGAATACTTCGTCAGCTACTTCGACTACTACCAGCCCGAGGCGTACCTGCCGCGGACCGACACGTACATCGAAAAGGACAGCTCCCGGAACGACGAGATTGACCGCCTTCGCCACGCCGCGACCCACGCCCTCTTCGAGCGACGGGACGTCATCATCGTCGCCTCGGTGTCGTGCATCTACGGCCTCGGCGCGCCGGTCGACTACGGGGCCACGGTCCTCCGCCTCCGGACGGGCGCCCGGTACCGCCGCGACGCCGTCCTCCGGCACCTCGTCGATCTCCAGTACCAGCGGAACGACGCGGCCCTCGGCCGCTCGCGGTTCCGGGTCCGGGGCGACACCCTCGAGGTCCAGCCGGCGTCGGAGGAGCGGGTCGTCCGGGTCGAGTTTTTCGGCGACGAGGTCGAGCGGATCACCGAGCTCGATCCCTTGACCGGCGAGCTCCTCGCCGAGCGGACGGAGGTGAACGTCTATCCGGCGACCCACTACGTGACCCCCCGCGAGAAGCTCGAGGCCGCGATGGTCGACATCGCGGCCGAGATGGAGGCGCGCTGCGCCGAGCTCGAGGCGGCCGGGCGGGCCCTCGAAGCCGCCCGACTCCGGCAGCGGACGACCTTCGATTTGGAGATGATGCGGGAGCTCGGCTACTGCTCGGGGATCGAGAACTACAGCCGCCACCTCTCCCGCCGCGAGCCGGGGAGCCGGCCCTGGACGCTCCTCGACTACTTCCCGCCGGACTGGCTCCTCGTCGTCGACGAATCCCACATGACGATCCCTCAGGTCGTCGGGATGTACAAGAACGACCGGACCCGGAAGGAGATCCTCGTCGACTTCGGGTTCCGGCTCCCGTCGGCCCTCGACAACCGGCCGCTCACCTTCGAGGAGTTCGAGGCCCATCTCAACCAAGTCATCTTCATGAGCGCGACCCCGGGGCCGTACGAGCTCGAGCGGAGCGAGCAGATCGTCGAGCAGCTGATCCGCCCGACCGGGATCGTCGATCCGATCGTCCACGTCCGGCCGACGGCCGGCCAGATCGACGACCTCCTCGAGGAGATCCGGCGCCGGGTCGAGCGCGGTGAGCGGGCCCTCGTCACGACGCTCACGAAGCGGATGGCCGAGGACCTCGCCGACTACCTCCGCGAGCTCGGGGTCAAGGTCCAGTACCTCCACTCGGAGATCGACACGCTCGAGCGGGTCGAGATCCTCCGGGACCTCCGGATGGGGGTCTACGACGTCGTCGTCGGGATCAATCTCCTTCGGGAGGGGATCGATCTCCCGGAGGTCACCCTCGTCGCGATCCTCGACGCCGACCGGGAGGGCTTCCTGCGGAGCGCCTGGTCGCTCATCCAGATGATCGGCCGGGCGGCTCGGAACGTCGGCGGCGAGGTCATCATGTACGCCGACACGATCACCGATTCGATGCGGGCCGCGATCGACGAGACGAACCGCCGGCGGGCGATCCAGGAGCGGTACAACCGCGAGCACGGGATCGAGCCGCGGTCGATCGTCAAGGAGATCCGGGACCTCAACGACCGGCTGCGGGCCGTCGCCGAGGCGACGACGGTCTACCGCTCCGAGCGCGAGGAGCTGGCCGAGCGGGCCCTCGCCGCGGACAACCGGGCGGCCGTCGAGAAGCTCCTGGCCCAGATGGAGGCGGAGATGCGCGCCGCGGCGAAGGAGCTCGAGTTCGAGCGGGCGGCGGCGATCCGCGACGAGATCCAGTCGATCCGGCTACGGGTCCTCGAAGAGGACGAATCGCTCAAGGTGGCCCGAGCGGCCGAACGGGCGGCGGCGGAGCGCGGGGCGGGCGTCCGGGCCGCCGGCGACGGGCGGGGTCGCGGCGGGGTGCGACCGGGACCGGTCCTCGAGGTCGCGGCCGTCGAGGTCGTCCCGGCGGCCGATGTTGACGGCCTCGAAGAGGAGGCCGGGGCGCCGGCCGCGGACTGGCTGCCGGGGATCCGGGACGAGCACGAGGACGAGGGCTGGCAGGCCCGCTGGCTCGATCGGCCGACCTGGGACCGCTCGGTGACGCCGAACGTCCGGCGCCGTCGCGGGGCGCGACCGCCGCGGCGAGGTCGGGGGCGATGGGGCTGAGCGGCCGGAGCTCGTCGCGGTCGCCCGCGCTCGGCATCGCGCCCTGCCTCCTGGTCGCCCTCGCCGCGCTCCTTGCCGGATGCGGCGGATCCGCGGCGTCGAGCCCGGGGCTGTCGGTTCCGGTGTCGTCCGCCGCGTCGTCCCTCGCCGAACCGTCGTCCGCGTCGCCGTCGCCCGCCGCTCCGTCGCCGGGCCCGCCATCGCCGTCGCCCGACGTCGTCGTCGGGTTCGGAGCGCAGATCGACGATTTCGTGCCGGGCGATCTCGCCTTCGACGCCGAGGGGCGGCCCATCGTCGTCGGCGAGGCCTTCCGTTCCGGGATCGGGGTCGTCGGGCGGAGCGACGACGGGGGACGGACCTGGCAGCTCGGCGAGACCGGGCTCGGCAGCATCCTGTCGGTCACCTCGGCCGTCGGTCGCCTCTGGATCGTTGCCTCGAATCGGGCGGACCCGAGCGGTCGGAGCAACCCGCTCTTGGAATCCGCGGACGGCGGGACGAGCTGGACGCTCCTCGGGCCGGTCGCCCTGCGGGATCCGGTGTTCGTCGACGCCGCGTCGGGTTGGGCGATCCCGATCGGGCTCTCCGAGGCCGCCGGTTCGGTCCTCGTGGCGACCGGGGACGGCGGCCGCACGTGGGTGCCGCTCCTCGGCCCGTGCTCGGGCGGGACCCCGTACCTCACCGGCCTCGCGGCCTCGGCCGACCACCGGGTCTGGGTCGCCTGCTCGGGCGAGGGAGCGACCGGAATGTCGGCGAAGGCGATCTACGTCGCGCGCGACGGGCTCGGTCCGTGGGAGCTGCGCGCCGCGGCGCCTCCGCCCGGTCAGCCGACCGTCGGAGCGGGCCTCACGCTGAGCGGGCACGTGACCAGTCTCGCCGCCTTCGGGGACGTCCTCGTCCTCGTCCTGTCGCGGTCGTTCTCGCTTCGATCCACCGACGGCGGCCGGTCGTGGACCGAGCTTCGGGTCGGATCGCCGGACGTCGCCGAACCCGAGTCGATCGCCATCGCCGACGGCACGGCGCTCGCCGCCCTCGTGCGCGACCCGGACGCCCGGCAGGTCGAGTTCTTCTGGAGTTCGAACGGCGGGGCGACCTGGGAGATGCGGCACGCCTGGCGTCTCCCAGACTGATCCTTGTACGATGGCGCCCGTTGGTGGGCAGCCACGGGAGGGAGTCATGCGCAAGGTCATCGTCTCGACCCTCGTCACCGCCGTCGCCGTCTGGGCGGCCGTCCGCTTCGTGCCGGACATCTCGTTCCCGGCGGCGAACGCCTTCCCGGACCGCTTCCCGGAGGGCGACTGGTGGCAGATCGTCGTCGTCGCGCTCCTCATCGGCCTGGTCAACGCGTACATCAAGCCGATCGTGGGGATCGTCTCGCTCCCGGCGAACCTCGTCACGATGGGCCTCTTCGGCCTCGTGATGAACGGCCTGCTCCTCCTCGCCGTCGCCTACGTCTCGGACGCCGTCGGGATCACCTTCACCATCGGCGGCTTCCCGCCGGACTTCGGCCTCGACGCGGTCGTCGCCGCGGTCCTCGCCTCGATCGTCATCAGCCTCGTCTCGACGATCCTCGAGCTCGTCACGGCGCCGGTCCGGTAGCCGACCCCCCGCCGCGGAGCGAGGCCGGGCTCGCCCTGGCCGTAGCCGCGGACGCCGGCCGGCTGTCCCTGCGCCACGGCTGTCGCTCGGCGACGGTTGCATCTGCGCGGGCCTCCCGATCCGGGCGCTGCTCTCCCGGGCCGGACGCTGCTCTCCCGGGCCGGACGCTGCTCTCCCGATCCGGGCGCTGCTCTCCCGGGCCGGGCGCTGCTCTCCCGGGCCGGGCGCTGCTCTCCCGGGCCGGACGCTGCTCTCCCGATCCGGGCGCTGCTCTCCCGGGCCGGGCGCTTCCTGGACATCTTCTCGCCAGCTGCGCGTTTCACGGCTGCGGAGTCGGGTTCCCGGCCCGGTTCGTCCAGCTTGAGCCGTCAGGAGGCGCGGGATTCCCATGCCACGAGCAGCCGAGGCCACCGTGCTCACTGGGCGACCGTTATGGGATGTCTCGGCGTCGCCGACGGGCTCGGGCCGGCCGACTTCCGGACATGCGACCGTGCCACGAGCGTATGTCCCTCCGAGAGGGCGCCCGGCCCGGACCGGGCACCGCGACCGGCACCGGGCCGTGCACGCCGACGCTCGGCGGAGCGTCGCGAGCGCGCTCCTCTCCGCCCGGCCCCTCCAAGTTCGCCCGAGACGTTCGCCTCACGAGAAATCGTCCAAGGTGCCGGCCGGTGCGACCTTCCCTCCGGGCTGGGGCGCCCTGGGGTTCGGCTGCACGAACCATCGTCCAAGGTGCCGGCCGGTGCGACCTTCCCTCCGGGCTGGGGCGCCCTGGGGTTCGGCTGCACCAACCATCGTCCAAGGTGCCGGCCAGGGCGACGCGTCGCGGCGTTGGCAGACCAGCCCGGCCCGAACGACCCGCCGAAATCGAACACCTGTACGATCGTACGCCGACAGGCTAGACTAGCCCCGTGCCCCTCGATCGAATCGTCGTCCGCGGCGCCCGCGAGCACAACCTCAAGAACGTCACCGTCGCCTTTCCCCGCGACCGCCTCGTCGTCATCACCGGCCTCTCGGGGAGCGGCAAGAGCAGCCTCGCCTTCGACACGATCTACGCCGAGGGTCAACGCCGCTATGTCGAGAGCCTCTCCGCCTACGCCCGCCAGTTCCTCGGCCAGATGGAGAAGCCCGACGTCGACAGCATCGAGGGCCTCTCGCCGGCCATCTCCATCGACCAGAAGGGCGCCAGCCGGAACCCCCGGAGCACCGTCGGGACCGTCACCGAGATCTACGACCACCTCCGGCTCCTCTTCGCCCGGATCGGCCACCCCCACTGCCCGAACGGCCACGAGATCACCCGCCAGACCGTCCAGCAGATCGTCGACCAGGTCCTCGAGCTGCCCGAGGGGACCCGACTCCTCGTCCTCGGACCCCTCGTGAAGGACCGCAAGACCGAAGGCGATCGGGTCTTCGCGGCGGCGGCGAAGCAGGGCTTCGTCCGGGTCCGGGTCGACGGCGTCCTGTACGACCTCGCCGAGGCGCCGACCCTGGACAAGTACAAGCGCCACACCATCGAGGTCGTCGTCGACCGCTACGTCGTCCGCCGGGCCGAGGCGCCGCCGGAGTGGCCCCGCGACCCGCTCGGCCGGCCGATCGATCCGGCGACGGGACAGGTCGTCCCCGACCCCGACGCCGCCCGGCTCGCCGATTCGGTCGAGACCGCCCTCCGGCTCGGCGAGGGCGTCGTCGTCATCGCCCCCGCGCCCCGGGAGGGGGAGCTGCCGGCCTTCGAGGAGCGCCGCTACAGCGAGCGCTTCAGCTGCCCGTACGACGGCTTCACGATGGACGACCTCGAGCCGCGGAGCTTCTCCTTCAACTCGCCCCACGGCGCCTGCCCCGTCTGCACCGGGCTCGGCAGCCAGCTCGTCGTCGACCCCGACCTCGTCGTCCCCGACAAGGGCAAGAGCCTCGCCCAGGGCGCCCTCGCGCCCTGGACCCGGATGCCGACCGACGCCTCCTGGCGCCTCAAAATCCTCGAGGCGATCTGCGAGGCGCACGGCTGGGACTTCCACGCTCCGGTCCGCGACCTCCCGCCGGGCGCCCTCGACTACCTCCTCTTCTCGACGAAGGAGGAACGGGTCCTCATCCGCTACCGCCACGACCGGGGCGAGAACACGTACTGGGCAACCTTCGAGGGCGTCGTCCCGAACCTCGAGCGCCGCTACCGGGAGACCGATTCGGAGTACATCAAGAGCGAGATCGAGCGGTACATGGTGAGCCGGCCCTGCCCCGCCTGCGAGGGGAAGCGGCTGCGGCCCGAGGCCCTTGCCGTGACCATCGACGGCCGGAACATCTGGGACGTCAGTCGGATGTCGGTCACCGAAGCCCTCGACTGGATCACCCGGCTCCCCGAGCGGCTGACCGAGCGCGAGCGGACGATCGCCCGGCAGGTCCGCAAGGAGCTCATCGCCCGGCTCGGCTTCCTGGTCGACGTCGGCCTCGACTATTTGACCCTCGACCGGCCGAGCGTCACCCTCTCGGGCGGGGAGGCCCAGCGGATCCGGCTGGCGACCCAGATCGGGACGAGCCTCATGGGCGTCCTCTACATCCTCGACGAGCCGTCCGTGGGTCTCCACCAGCGGGACAACGCGAAGCTCATCGCAACGCTCACCCGGCTCCGCGACCTCGGCAACACCGTCCTCGTCGTCGAGCACGACGAGGAGACGATCCGGACCGCGGACTGGGTCATCGACATCGGCCCCGGCGCCGGCGAGCACGGCGGCGAGATCGTCGCCAACGGCCCGCTCGAGGTCGTCCTCGCCGAGCCCCGCTCGATCACCGGCGCCTACCTCCGCGGCGAGCGGTCGGTTCCGATCCCGGCCCGCCGCCGGCCCGGAAACGGGAAGGCGATCGTCGTCCGGGGCGCCCGGGAGCACAACCTCAAGTCCATCGACGTCCGCTTCCCCCTCGGGACGTTCATCGCCGTCACCGGCGTCTCGGGTTCCGGCAAGAGCACCCTCGTCGAGGACGTCCTCTACCGGGCCCTCGCTCGGGAGCTCCACGGAGCCCGGGAGCCCGCCGGTGCCCACGACCGGATCGAGGGGCTCGAGCACATCGACAAGGTCATCGAGATCGACCAGAGTCCGATCGGCCGGACGCCGCGGAGCAACCCGGCGACGTACACCGGCCTCTTCACCCCGATCCGGGAGCTCTTCGCCGGCGTCCCCGAGGCCCGCCTCCGCGGCTACCGCCCCGGTCGCTTCAGCTTCAACGTCAAGGGCGGGCGGTGCGAGAACTGCAAGGGCGACGGGATCATCAAGATCGAGATGCAGTTCTTGCCCGACGTCTACGTCCCCTGCGAGGTCTGCAAGGGGGCCCGCTACAACCGCGAGGCCCTCGAGATCCACTACAAGGGCCGCTCCATCGCCGAGGTCCTTGAGATGACCGTCGAGGAGGCCCTCGAGTTCTTCGGTCCGGTGCCGGCCGTCCGGGCCAAGCTCCAGACCCTCTACGACGTCGGCCTCGGCTACATCCACCTCGGCCAGCCGGCGACGACCCTCTCCGGCGGTGAGGCCCAGCGGGTCAAGCTCGCGACCGAGCTCTCGAAGCGGGCGACGGGCCGGACCCTCTACGTCCTCGACGAGCCGACGACGGGCCTCCACTTCGCCGACGTCGAGAAGCTCCTCGCCGTCCTCCACCGGCTCGTCGACGCCGGCAACACGGTCATCGTCATCGAGCACAACCTCGACGTCATCAAGACCGCCGACTGGATCATCGACCTCGGGCCCGAGGGCGGGGTCCGGGGCGGGGAGATCGTCGCCGAGGGGACGCCGGAGGCGGTCGCGGCCGTGCCGGGCTCGGCGACCGGGGAGTACCTCGCCCGGGTCCTGCGGGGTGAGCCGCTCGTGCCGCTGTCGGGAGTGACGTTCGCCGAGGCGGCCGGGCGGGGCGGGGAGGAGCCGGTCGAGGTGCCGCCGCTGCCCGAGCTGGCCTCGGCCCGGAAGCGCGCCGTCGCGGTTCGCCGGGCGGTCGGGTAGGGGACCGTGGGACGGCCGGGAGGCTCGCCGGGCACCACCCCGTTTTCTCCAAACACGACACCGGCCGCACGCCCGGAATCGGCGAGCGCCGCTCCCGCCGGTTCGTGTTCGGTGCGCACCAACGCGGCCGAATCGGACGCGTGGCCGGCGACGGCCTCCCGCTCTTGGTGTTGCTGCACACGACGGCCAGGCTCGCCGCCCGGGTAGTCCGGGGTACGATTGCCCCATGCCCGAGATCGAGTTCGCCTTCCTCGCCGACGCCGCGAGCACCGAGCCGGCCCAGAAGTTCCACGTCCTCGGGGGCGGGATCCAGCGGATCGCCGGCCGGTCGCTGCCGGTGGTCCACCCCCACCTCGCCCTCGTCGTCGGCCTGACCGTCACGGCACCCGAGATCGGCCGGCCCCACGAGCTCCGGATCGTCGTCCTCGACCCGGACGGGAAGGAGATCGCCTCGGCCCAGGGCTCGATCGTCCCCCACGGCCACGCCGACGGGCGGGACACGCTCCTGACCTTCTCGGTCGATCTCTGGAACCTGACCTTCCCGGCGCCCGGCGACTACTCGGTCCGCCTCCTCGTCAACGGTTCCGAGCGGAAGCGGCTGCCGCTCATCGTTTCGGTCGCCGGCGACGGGGGCGCCCGCCGGCCGGATGCCTGAGGCCGAGGCCTCCGCGGGCGCCGGTGGCCGATCGACGCCGCCGCGGCCGACACCCCTCGCCCGCCACGACGCTCCGGCCGTCGACGCCGCCGCCCTCGCCGCTGCCCGCTGGGCCGACCGACTCCTCGAGGCCGCCCGCGTCGCCCGTCGGGAGCGCTGGGTCCTCTTCCTCGCCGAGCTCCCGGACCGGCTCCGGGACGATCCGCTTCCGACGCTCCGCGGGATGGCCCTCCGAGCCCGGGCGGCCTACGGGCCGACGGATTCGATCCGCGATGGCCTTCCACCTGAGCTGACCGAGCCGTTCCGCGAGGCGATCGACGCGCTCCTGCGGGCCCTGAACCGCCTCGAGGCGGATCGGTAACGGGTTCGCCGGTCAGCCGCCTCGGACGAACTCGTTGACCGCCGCGCCGACGGCGTGCGCTCGCCTTGGCGGGCGCCGTACACTCGTGCTTGCCCGGTCCCACGGAGGGCACGGGGCGGGCCAGCGCCGCCGCCGGTGGGACTCATCGATCGGGCGGCGAGACACCCGCGGGGGCGGGTGGGGACACGGGAGGACGAGCCATGGACGAGCGACCAGGTGCGCCGACGCAAGGGTCCCCGCAGGTGGCACCTGCACCCGGCTTCAACTTCGATGACTTCTTGAACTTTCGCTACCTCATCACCCCCGCGCTGGTCACGGTCATCTACGTCATCGGGGCCGTGCTCATTACCCTCCTCGCGCTGTTCAACCTCGCCGTTGGTGGGGCGGTCGGGTTCGTCGTCGGGCTCCTCACGCTCATCTTCGGGAACCTCTACTGGCGGGTCGTCCTCGAGTTCGTCGTCGTCCTCTTCCGGATCAACGACGGCATCCAGGCGATCGAGGGGCGCGGCCGCGGGCTGTGAGCTCGCTCCGGCGCCGGCGCCGTGCGACGGGGCCACGGTGTTCGACCGCCCCGCCGCCGCGGGGCGCCCGAGCTTCGAAGGGCGTCAGTAGCACCAGGGGATGAGCCGGCGCGTCCGCGCCCGGTAGGCCGCGTAGCCCGGCAGACGAGCCAGAAGCCAAGCCTCCTCGCGTCGGGCCTTGAGATCGAAGAAGACGAAGACGAGGGCGGCCATGACCGCCGCAGCCCCTGAGGCCGTCACGAGCGCCCAGCCGATCCCGCCGAGCACGATCCCGCCGTAGATCGGGTGGCGGACGAGCCGGTAGGCCCCGGTCTCGACGAGGCGGGCGCCGTCGGGCGGGTAGGGGAGGGCGGTGATCTGCCGACGGAGATCCCAGACGCCCCGAAGGGCGAGGAGCGCCCCGGCGAAGCCGACCGCCAACCCGACCCAGCGGGCCACCTCGCGGAGGGGCCCGTCGACGGCCGGTCCGGCGAAGCCGCTCGCGGCGGCGAAGAGGAGGACGACGACCTGCAGGGCGACCCAGCCTTCGCCACGTGGTCCGAGAGACGGTGGCACCCGCGTCATCCGTCGATCGTACGGCGCCCGGGCGCGGCCCGGGGCGGCGGCTCACGCCCATCGCGCCCCCGGCACGGCGAGCCCCAGCTCGGCCGGGTCGAAGGCTTCGAGGAGGAACGCCGACGGCCGAGCGGGATCGAAGACGAGGGTGAGCGAGCGTCGGGCCCGGGTCCAGGCCACGTAGGCGAGCCGCCGCTCCTCCTCGAAAGCCCGCCCCGGTTCGAGGGCGGCGGCGACCGACCGGGCGTTCGGGAAGCCGTCGGCCGAGAGGCCGATGACGGCGACGAAATCGAACTCGAGGCCCTTCACCCCGTGGACCGTCGAGAGGGTGAGTCGGGCGTCGTCCCGCCGGAGGGTCGCGAGCCGGTCGCGCCGGTCGCGGACCGCGGCGACGAAGGCCGGGCCGTCGCCGGGATCGAACCGCGCCGCCCAGCCGAGGACGGCCTGAACGAGTCCGGTCGGCGAGGCACGCCGCCCGTCGGCGTCCGGGGGCTCGGCGATCCGTGCCGCCGGATCGTCGAGGTCGGCCGACGGCGCGACGCCGAGCCCCGAGGCTGTCGCGGCCCCTCCCTCGACGACGGCCGCGGCCGCGGCGATCCGTCGGAGAAGCGGCAGGCCCGGATCGCCGGCCTCGACGGCGTCGAGGAGCGGGCCGAGGGCCGGATCGAGGAGCGGGCTCGCCAGGCGCGGGATCCGGAACGGGAGTCCGCGGTCCAGGGCGACGGCCACGGCCGGCAGGAGCTCGCGGTTCGTCCGGGCGAGGATCGCCCGGCTCCCGTCGCCGCCCGAGGCGTCCCAGGCGTCGAGGATCGCCGCCGTGACCGCCGTGTCGTCGTCGGCCTCGCCATCGACGGGAGCGAGGACGAGCCGGCCCTCGGCGCCGGGGCGGGCCCGGATCGTCTTCGGAAACCGCTCACCGTTTCGCTCGACGAGCCGGACCGCCCGCTCGACGACGACCGCCGGACACCGGTAGTTCGTCTCCAGGGCGACCCGGCGGAGACCCGGGAGCGAGCGGTCGAGGTCGAGAACCCGTCGAACGTCGGCGAGGCGCCAGGCGTAGATCGTCTGGTCGTCGTCGCCGACGAAGAAGGCCCGGTTCCCCGGGGCGGCGAGGAGGAGGGCGAGCCGGAGCTGGGCCCGGTCGACGTCCTGGACCTCGTCGACGAGGAGGTCGCGGCACCGGCGACGCCAACGGTCGAGGAGGGACGGCGACGCCTCGAGGACCCGGCGGGCCCGAACGACGAGGTCGTCGAAGTCGAGGCCGCCGTGCTCGGCGACGGCGGCCTCGTAGCGGAGGAAGGCGCGCCCGAGGGGCGAGGGATCGGGATCGGCGGCGACGTCGGCGGCGTCGACGTCGTGGTCGAGCTTGAGGCGGCTGATCGCGTCGTCGAGCCGCTGCCGCTCCTCGGGATCGAGGGTCGGGAAGCAGTCGCGCAGGAGCGCGGCCCGATCGACGAGCGGCTCGACGGGGACGCCGGCATCGACGAGGATCTCGCGGGCGAGGGCGTGGAACGTCCGGATCCGGACTGCGTCCGGCGGGAGGCCGAGCTGGCCGAGGACGGCCGCGGTCCGCTCGGTCAGCTCCTCGGCAGCCCGCCGGTTGAACGTGACCGCGCAGACCTCGCCGGGGCGGGCCCGCTCGGTGGCGGGAGCACCGGCGAGGAGCCAGGCGAGCCGGGCGACGAGGGTCGTCGTCTTGCCGCTCCCGGCCGGGGCGATGCAGAGAACCGGTCCCGGCGGAGCCGTCGCGGCGGCCCGCTGTTCGGGATCGAGGCGATCGAGGAGCCGGGCGAGCTCGGGCTGGCTGACCACGCGGAGAGCGTGCCCGCTACCGCTTACGCGGAGGTTCACGCAAATGCGTCGCCTCGGCGCACCACCGGTCTGACAGGGTACTAGACAGGGTCTGGTACCGGAGTACCATCAGGCCACCGTCCGCATCGCGGCCGGCACGGTCGTTCCGGGGAGGTGCCCGGCGCCGGCGACGCAGTTCGCACGCATCGCCACGCGTTCTCTTAAGTCGGCGCCACGGGCCCGATCCGCCGACCGGCATGGGTGGAACCGGGATCGACAGGGGGTCTTGAGATGCGCGTGTTCCTCGGCCGGGCCGGCCGCCTCGCGGCGGTTGGTCAATCGTTCTTGCTCATTGCCTTGCTGCTCTCGCCGGGCGCCGCCATCGCGGCGGTGACGACCGACAGGCCGGACTACGCCATCGGCGAGACGGTCCAGATCGCCGGGGACGAGATGGCCCCCGGCGAGTCGGTTCGGGTCGAGGTCTTCTTCCCGGACGGGTCGCTCGCCCAGGAGCACGTGGTCACGGCCGCCGCGGACGGGACGTTCACGGATTCGTTCTTCCTGGCCGACGGGATGCCCGGCGGGATCTACCGGGTCATGGCCACGGGTCTCTCGTCCGGAGCGGTGTTCACGACGGAGTTCGATCCGGCCACCTCGAGCTGCATGAATAACGAGACACCGGTCATCACCGGAGCCACGACGACGTCGCTGACCGTCAACTGGCTCGACGACTGCACGAACGAGGACGGTTTCCGCATCCACTACGGGACGAGCAGCGGGAGCCTGACGTCGACCGTCCCTGCATCCGCGAGTGCAGGCGACAACAACAACCGATCGCAGGTGATCACGGGCCTCGCCTGCGGGACGACCTACTACTTCCAGGTCCAGGCGTTCAAGAACGCCCCGGGG
>JBHOQO010000123.1:0-3163 GCA_042408925.1 Chloroflexota bacterium
GGCGGCCCGGAGCCGCTCGTCGGAGACGTCGTCGATCGGCGAGCGGCCGGCGCCCCACGGGCGCCGCTCTTCCCGAGGCGGACGACCGCCGGCCGGGCGCCCCTCCGGTCGGACGACCGGCTGGCCCGCGGCCGCCTCCCGCTTCGGGGCGGCCCCGCCGAGGAGCGCCCGGGGGGCGGCAACGATCCGGGCCGGCTCGGCCCCCATCCCGAGGACGCCCCGGCTGCCGGGGGTCAGGATCTCGAAGTCGAGGTCGTCGAGGCCGACGCCGAACTCCTCCCGGGCGGCGCGGAGGGCCTCTTCGACGGTCTTGCCGGTGAATTCCTTGTATGCACTCATGTCAGCGTCGTCTCCCTCGGCGGCCCCGTCCGCGGCTCGGGCGGATCGTCCGCTGGGCCGACAGTGTCCGGTCGATCGGGCCGGCCGCGGCGGCCGGGCCGGCTCGGTCGGGCAGCGGGAGCGGCGCCGGAACCTCGACGGGGAAGCGCGGTTTGTGATTGCGGGCAAAGTCCGGATACCAGCCGAAGATCGGGAACATCGAGCCCCAGCCGATGATGAGGTACTGCTGGATGATCGAGAAGATCGTCGTCGTGATCCAGTAAACAAAGAGCCCGGCCGGCAGGATCCCGCCGTAGGCGATCGAGATGAGGGGCAGGAAGAGCACCATCTGGCGCTGGAGCCGAACGTTCGGGTCGGTGTTCGTCGGGTCGGGCGGCGGGAGCGTCATCCGGCTCTGGACGAGCTGGAGGATCGCCGAGACGATGGCCAGGCCGCTGATGCCGAAGCCGGCGACCGTGAAGAGGATCTCCGGGCGGCTCCAGTCGATCCCGAAGGCCACGGGGTTGAGGCACGGGTTCGTGACGTGCCCGTTGGCGTCGATGATCGGGGCCGGGTCGCAGCCGAGCTGGATCGGGGTCATCGCCTGGGGGTTGAAATTTGTCAGGCCCTGGCTGATGACCGAGTACATCGGGATGAGGAGCATGAACTGCAGCAGGAGCGGCAGGCAGCCCGAGGTCGGACTGATCCCCCGCTCCCGGTAGAAGCGCTGCTGCGCCTCGAGGGCCTTCGCCCGGTCGCCCTTGTAGCGGCGCTGGATCTCCCGGAGCTCGGGCATGACGAGCTGCATCCGTCGCTGGGAGACGATCTGGTGCCGGAAGGGCGGGACGAGGAGGGCCCGGATGACGATCGTCAGGACGACGATGGCGATGGCGATGTTCTTCTGGCCGAGGACCGCCTCGATCCCGAGGTCGATGACGACGAGGGCGTTGAAGAGGAGCCAGAAGATCGGGGTGAAGAGCCAGGCCAGGAGATCGACGGGGTTCGTGCCGGGGCTCGCCGGGCGGAGCGGGACGGCCGCCGGCGGGAGGTGGCTCGCCGATGGCGAGGGCGAGGCCGACGGAGCGGGAGACGCGGCGGGCGACGCCACGGTCGCCTCCGGGCTCCCGCCGGGGACCGGGGTCGGGCCGACCGCGCCACAGGCGCCGAGGGCGAGGGCGAGGCCGAAGAGGACGCCGAGGGCGAGGGCGACCCGGCCGAGGCGGCGGGCCCGGCCGGGCCGGGCTGCTGGGCTCTCCACGACTCCCTCCGGACGACGGATCAGCGGACCGGATCGTAGCCGCCCGGCGCCCACGGGTGGCAGCGGGCGATCCGCTTGAGGCCGAGCCAGCTGCCGCGCAGGAGCCCGTAGCGGGCGATCGCCTGCTCGGTGTAGCGGGAGCAGGTCGGCTCGTAGCGGCAGCTCGCCGGCAGCCAGGCGAACAGGATCCGATAGAGCCGGATCGCACCGATGCCGAGCCGCTTCACCGGTCGGCCCCCACCCGTGTCATCGCTTCGCTTCGACCTCCCAGGACGCCTCCCTGGCGGAGGACCCGTTCCAACGCTCCGACCAGTGCGCCGTGGTCGGCCTCGACGAGCGCGGGCCGGGCGATGATGAGGACGTCCCAGCCGGGCTGGAACGAGGGCGCCATCACCCTAAGCGCCTCACGGAGCCGCCGCCGGACGCGGTTCCGAACGACCGCCCGTCCGAGCTTCCGCCCAGTCGAGAGGCCGAACCGCGTGACCTCGAGGTCGGTCCGGAGGAAGCGGGCCGTCAGGAGCGGATGGGATCGGCGGATCCCGCATCGCTCGAGCGCGGCGAAGTCCTCCGGACGGGAGAGCATGACGAGCCGCGGCGTCGGTCGGCCGCGTCGGCTCGTCAGGCCGTCAGGCGCTTGCGACCCTTGGCCCGCCGAGCTGCCAAGACCCGACGACCGCCGGTCGTCTTCATTCGGGCTCGGAAGCCGTGCTCCTTCGCCCGATGGCGCTTCTTGGGCTGGTAGGTCGGTTTGCCCATGCGACGTGTCCGTATCCTCTCCGCTCGATCTCGGGTCGGCGGTCGGCCGCCCCGAGAGGCACGCAAACGCGCCCGCGCCGATGAGCGCGTGGCGCGTTCGCCGTCGGCGGGATGATAGGGGTCGCCGTCGGCCGGTGTCAAACGCGGCAGCCCCGCTCTCGACGCTCGGCCGCCGCCGTCCTAGCCGCCCGGGCTAGTCGAATATCCGCCGGGTGAATGCTCACCGCCCGCCGAGGCCGGCGGTGAGGCTGCGGCCCCTTGGAGAGGACCTGCTCGCCTTCGGCCCGGCCGCGCCAACCGCCACTTATTCACCGGGCGCATGCAAGGCAGGATCCGGCCGGCTGGACGGGAGCGAACATTCCGCCGGCGAATACCCGCCAGCCGAGAGGCCGCAACGCCCGCCATCCATGCCTCCCGCGCGTGCCTGGCAGCCGCACGGCCGGGTTGCATTCCCACCGCGCATAGCCGGTGAGCGCGGACGGCCCTCACGTGCCCTCGGCGGCCCAACGACCCCCGCGGACCTCAGGGCCCCAACGGCCCTCACGGCCATCAGGTCCCGCACGGCCCGGGCCTCCATTCGCACCGCGCATGGCAGCATCCTCGGAGCCCGCCCAAGCGGCGCCGACCCCACCGTAGATACCCTAGGGGAGTATCCACGTAGCGGCGGCGAATCGCCTTGCGGCCCGCCTACCGGCGGTGCTATCCTCTCGAAGCCCCGGCGCCGGGACGCTCGGAGGACAGCCGGACGGAGCCCCCGGACAACTCCCGAGAGCGGTTCGTCAGCCTGCTTCGGCGTCGGTCCGATCTCGCATCCGGTCCCCCGACCCCGGT
>JBHOQO010000125.1:0-4051 GCA_042408925.1 Chloroflexota bacterium
GCGCGTCGCCCGACGGCGCCCCGCCGCCCGCCGCGGCCCCGCCCGCGCCGGCGCCCATCCCCTGGGCGACGTAGCTCGTGAACGGCTCGACGAGGCGGGTGAACTCCGTCGGGATCACGAACTTCGTCGCCGGGCTCGCGCCGAGGGCCTTGAGCGCCTCGAGGTACTGGAGCGCCATCGTCTTCTGGTCGACCCCGCTCGCGGCCCGGAAGATCCGCTCGAGGGCCTCGCTGAAGCCCTCGGCCCGGAGGATCGCCGCCTGGCGGTCGCCCTCGGCCTTGAGGATCTCGGCCTGCTTCTGGCCCTCGGCAACGTTGATCGCCGCCTGGCGCTGGCCCTCCGATTCGGTGATGACGGCCCGCCGGGTCCGCTCCGCCGAGAGCTGACGGTTCATCGCCTCCTGGACCTCGCGGGGCGGGACGATCTCCCGGATCTCGACGGTCGTGACCTTGCCGCCCCAGCGCTCGGTCACCTCGTCGAGCTTGGTCCGCAGGATCTCGTTGATCTGCTCGCGCCGCGAGAGGACCTCGTCGAGGAGGATGTCGCCGACGACGGCCCGGAGCGTCGTTGTCGCGACGCCGGTGAGAGCGCCGGTGAAATTGCCGACGTTCACGAGGCTCTTGAGCGGATCGACGATCTTCCAGTAGATGAGGAAGTCGATGTTGATCGGTGCGTTGTCGCGGGTGATGTTCGTCTGGCTCGGGACCTCGATGAACTGCTCCCGGAGGTCGACCTTGACCGGCCGATCGACGATCGGGATGAGGAACCGCAAGCCGGGTTCGCGGACGAGCCGCTCGTCGGTCCGTCCGAGGCGGAAGACGACCATCCGCTCGTACTGGTTCACGATCCGGACCGACAGGTAGAGGAAGACGAGGACGACGGCGACGATGAACGCCACGAGGGCGGCGAGGGCGGTGACTTCCACGAGTGCTCCTCCTTCCGATGGTGGGGATCCTAGCCGGCCGAACCCTCGGCGATCGGTTCGACGATCGCGGTCAGGCCGTCGAAGCGGACGATCCGGACCGGCGTCCCGCGCTCGAGGGGTCGGTCGTCGACGGCTCGCGCGGTCCACTCCTCGCCGGCGGCGTAGACGGAGCCGATCGGAGCGAGCGGCCGCCGGACCTGCCCGACCGTCCCCGCCGGGAGCGGCGCTCCCACGAGCCCCGGTTGGGTCGTCATCTGCCGGCTGCGGACGGCCGCGTAGGCGATCAGGCCCATGAAGACCGCGGTCGTCGCGCTCATGACGACGACGAGCGGGAGGGCGACGCTGACGTCCGGCGCGGTCGGCGCCCCCGGCGCCGTGTAGAGGGCGGAAGCCCCGAGGACGAACGAGATCAGGCCCCCGACGGTGAGCAAGCCGTGACTCACGACCTGGGTCTCGAGGACGAAGAGGACGATCGCCAGCCCGATGAGCAAGAGCCCGGCGACGTTGAGCGGGAGCGACCCGAACCCGATGAAGGCCAGGATGATCGCGAGTCCTCCGAGGATTCCGGTCACGAAGTTCGGGTTCTGGAGCTCGAAGAGGAGCCCGTAGAAGCCGATGGTGAAGAGGACGAAGGCGACGTTCGGGTCCGAGAGCAGGTGGAGGAACGCCTGGAAGGGGTTCATCGGCAGCTCCTCGAACGGCGCGTCGCCAAAGCGGATCGTCAGCGCCCCGTCCGGAGAGCGAACCGTCCGCCCGTCGGCGAGCCGCCGAACGTCGTCGAGGGAGGCGGCGATCCCGTCGACGGCCCCGAGCTGGACGGCCTCGGACGCCGGCGAGGCCCGCGCCTCGCTCACCGTCGAGACGGCCCAGTCGACGTTCCGGCCCCGGGTCTCGGCGATCGAGCGGATCGCCGCCATGGCGTCCTGGCGGACCTTCTCGCCGAGGGTCCCGGCGATGTCCTCCCCGCCGGCGCCGACCGGCGAGGCGGCCCCGATCCGCGTCCCGGGCGCCATGTAGGCGAGGTGGGCGGCGAGGGTGATGAAGGTGCCGGCGCTCGCCGCCTGGCCGCCGGCGGGCGCGACCCAGACGATCGTCGGAACCCGGGCCTCGAGGAGGGCCGAGGTGATCCGGTTCGTGGCGTCGAGGTTGCCGCCGGGGGTGTTCAGGACGATGACGACGGCCGGGGCTCCGTTGGCCGTCCCGGCGGTGATCCCCTCCTCGATGTAGCCGGCGAGGACGTTGTCGACGATCCCCGTCGCCCGGAGCACGGGAACGGCCCCCGGGGTCAGGGCCCGGGCCGGCGGCGCGCCGAAGCCGAGCCCGAGGAGGACGAGGCCGACCGCCCCGACGAGGACGGTGCAGCGCGAACCTTTACCGAGCATCTCGACCCACCGGAGCCATTATCCCATCGGGGCCCCCCGCCCGCCCTCCGGACGCGAGGTCGATCCTCAGCCGAGCACGCCGGCGTCGAGGGCGTCGAAGACGAGCCGACTCCAGGTCTCCATCGCTTCCCGGACGGCCCGGACCGCCGGCGGCGCCGCGAAGCCCCCGACGAGCTTGTCTGCCTCCCGGACCGCGACCGGCCGCCCGCCGACGTCGGCGACGAAGACGACGCCGAGGTGGACGCTCCCGACGTCGGTCGTGTCGTCGTTTACGAGGCCGAGGGGCCGGAAGGCCGGCTCGAAGCCGGCGGCGATCTCCTCGCGCCACTCCCGACGCAGCCCGCCGAACAGATCCCCGTCGCCGGGCTCGACGTGCCCCCCGATCCCGATCGAGTAGCGGTCGAAGAGCCGAGCGTCCCCGCCGGCCGTCGTCCGGCGCATGAGGAAGTACCGATCCCCGTCCCGCAGGACGAGGTACGGGATCAGCTGCTTGTAGGCCGGGTCGTGCTCGACCGCGCCGCGCGGCAGGTAGCGCCCGGCGGCCCGGGCCGCCGCGAGGACGGACTCGACGCCGCCCGCCCGGACCCCGTGCCAGCCGGGTGCCGGCACGACCGCCGAGCGCGGCACGACGAGGACGCGCTCCTCGCCCACGATCCCCTACCCCGCCGACCCGTCGTGCTCGCCGGCCTCGAGCCGGGCGCGCGCCGCGGCGAGACGCTCGGCGAGCCCCGGCGCGTCGAGGGACTCGGCCTCGAGGATCGCCAGCCACTCGTCGAGGACCGTCCGGAAGCGGCGGAGCCGCGAGGCGATCGCCGCCCGGTTCGTGGCCAGGATCCCGGCCCCCATCGCCGGATCGCCCCGGGCGAGGCGGGTCGCGTCCCGCCAGCCGCTGGCGGCGAGACGGCGGAGCCGATCGCCGTCGTCCGGGGGCGGCGTGCCGGGCGTGCCGAGGACGCTCTCGACGAGGGCGACGCTGGCGACGAGCGGCAGGTGGCTGATCGCCGCCACGGCCCGGTCGTGCTCGTCGGCCGCCATCCGGATCGGAACGGCCCCGACGGCCCGAGCGAGCCCCTCGACGAGGACGACGGCGGCCTCGTCCGCGGCCCGTCCCGGGACGACCACCCACGGCCGGCCGACGAAGAGGTCGGGGCTGCTCGCGCCGAAGCCGCTCGTTTCGCGGCCGGCCATCGGGTGGCCGCCGACGAAGCGGAGGCCGAGCGCGTCGGCTCGGGCCCCGATCGCGCCCTTCGTGCTCGCCACGTCGGTGACGACCGGAGCGGCGGTGCCCCCATCGAGGATCGCGGCGAGCCGGTCGAGCCACTCGAGCACACCCGTCGGCGGCCCGGCGAGGAGGACGACCGCCGACCCCTCGAGGGCCCGCTCGGGCGACGGCGCCGCGAGATCGACGAGGCCGGCGGCGAGCGCCCGCCGCGGCCCCTCGCCGCTCGGGCTCCAGGCCGCGATCTCCAGGTGCCCGGACCAGGGATCGGCGGGCGCCGACGGCCCGGGCCGCCGGAGGGCGCGGACGACCGAACCGCCGATGAGTCCGAGACCGAGGACGGCGAGGCGCATGGACCCGATTATCGGGCTCCGGGCCGCGCCGGAGGCTGTCGAAGCCGAGCGAATCTGTCAGCTCAACTGCCGCGTGATTCTGTCAGTCGCTGGTAGAGCTTGCTGTCTCGCCGGACCCGTCTCCACGGATGGTCGGCCGGCGGGCTCCAGGGGATCGTAGCCGGTGCCGGGA
>JBHOQO010000127.1:0-8715 GCA_042408925.1 Chloroflexota bacterium
CTCGCCCCGGCACCCGCGGCGCCGACGACGTGGATCGCCTCGCCGGGCCGGATCGGCCGGGCGGGTCGGGCCGGGGCGAGGCCGGCGGCGATCTCCGCGGCGGTTCGGAGCATCGGGTCGGCGACGCTCAGGTGTCGGATCCGGTCGCCCGCGACCCGGTCGCGGCGCTCGGGCCGGATCCGGCCGGCGCGTCGGCGAGCGCGCTCGCCCGCTCGAGGAGGAGCTCGAGGGCGAGCTCGGCCGAGGCCCGCTTGTTGGCGTGCCGATCGCCGCTCCAGACGACCCGCCGGACCGTCGTCTCGGCGGCGTCGGCGACGGCGACGTACGTCAGGCCGACGGGCTTCGCCGCCGTCCCCCCCTCGGGGCCGGCGATCCCGGTGACGGCGCAGGCGAGGTCGGCCCCGAAGCGATCGCGGACGCCCGCGGCCATCGCCCGGGCGACCTGGGCACTCACGGCGCCGTGGGCCTCGATGAGCGCCGGGTCGACGCCGCAGAGGGCGACCTTCGCCTCGTTCGCGTAGGCGACGACGCCGCCCCGGAAATAGCCCGAGGCGCCGGGAACCTCGGTCAAGAGGTGGGCGAGGAGGCCGCCGGTGCACGATTCGGCCGTCGCCACCCGGAGGCCGGCGGCGAGGCAGCGCGCCTGGAGCGCCGCCGCCCGGGCGACGAGGGGGTCGTCGGCCATCGCCAGCCCCTCAGCGCCGGTCGGTGCGGACCGGCGGGTTCGGCGGCTCGAAGCGCCACGTCTCGGGCACGCCGACCCGGCCGAGCCGCCCGAGCGAGACGCCGTTCAGGGTGAAGTACGTCACCCCCGATGAGCCGGTCCGGACCTCGACCGAGCGCTGGCCGGTGAAGGTCAGCGTCTTGCCGTCGCGGAAGACGGTTCCGGCGGCGCCGACGGTCGGGTCGATCCGGTCGTCGACCCAGACCTTGAGCCAGGCCCGGCCGCCCTTGATCTGGACGACGAGGGTGACGCCGCGATAGCTCACCTCGACGGTCCGGCGGAGCGTAACGGTCCGGTTCTCGGCCGAGGCGGCGGTGATCGTGATCGTCCAGCGGCCGGTCGTGAGATCGAGGGGGACGCTGAACGTGCCGTCGTCGGCCGGCTCGGTCGTCTGGGGTTCCGGGGCGGGCGGCGGCGACGGCGACGGCGCGCCTGACGGCAGCGGCTCGCCGCTCGCCGGGCCGGCGTACGCCGCCTCCACGGTGACCTTGACCGCGTTCGTCGTCCGGCCCTCGACCGGGACCGCACCGTTCTCGTACGTCGCCCCGTCGGCCGGCGAGTCGACGCTCAACGTCGGCGCGGCGACGACGCTGAACGGGACGTTGATGAGGACCTGGACCGGCGTCTCGGCGACCTTGCCGGTCTCGGGATCCTTGGCCGTGACCTCGAACTCGTTGCGGCCGCGCCGCAGCTCGACGGCGACGCTCCAGCTCCCGTCGGGACCGGCCGTGACCCGGTACGGCTGGTCGCGCCCGGGCGCGCTGATCTCGACCGTCGCCCCGGGGTCCGACTCGCCCCGGAGCGTGTACTCGGTCGTCCCCTCGTCGACCTCGACGACGGCGACGGGCGGGTCGGTGACGGTGATCGTCGGCGGCTTCGCGAACCGGACGAGCTGGAGGCCAAGATAGCCGACGAAAGCGACGACGGCGACGGTCAGGAGCGCCGCGACGACGACACCGGGGGTAAAGGTCAGGCCCTGGCGCGGCGCCTCGAGGGGCCGCGGGACGGCGATCGGTGGGGCGGCGAGGGCGGCGTCGCCCCGTTCCCGGCGCCATTGGCGCAAGACGTCGTCGGGGTCGAGCCCGAGATAGAGGGCGTAGTTGCGGAGGAAGCCTTTCGTGTAGACGGCGCCCGGGAGCTTGCGGTCGTCGCCCCGTTCGAGGGCCGCCAGGTACCGGGCCCGGATCTTCGTGTCCCGCTCCGCCCGATGGAGGTCGACGCCCTTCCGTTCCCGAGCCGCGACGAGGCGCTCGCCGAGGGTCGGCTCCCGCGCCGCTTCGGCCCCCGCGCCCCCGCGCCGCCGGTCGGCGCCGCCGTCGGCGTTCGGGCGCGTCCGGGGCAGCGCCGGCCCGTCAGGCCCGGCCGCCGGGTCGGCGTTCGAGCCCGGCACCCGCGCGTCGCCGTCGCGGGCGGGATCCGGTCGAGCGTGCTGGCGGGTCCTCATCGATCGAAGGCATCCTCGTCGTCGGTCGTTCGTCGCGGCGGCGGTTCGTCGCGGCGGAGGACCTGGCGGGCGTTCGCGCCGTCGGCCGGACCGACGTAGCCCCGGGCTTCGAGCTGATCCATGATCCGGGCCGCCCGGGCGTAGCCGATCCGGAGCCGCCGCTGGAGGAACGACGTCGAGGCCCGATCGTACTCCCGGATGACCGCGATGGCATCGGGGAGGAGACGGTCGGCGTCGCCGTCGAGCGGCTCCTCGGCCTCGTCGTCCTCTTCGTCGGAGGCGACGATCCCGAGATCGTAGCGATGCGGCCACGACCGCCAGTACTCGGTGATGTTCCGGATCTCGCGGTCGGAGACGAAGACGCCCTGGAGGCGGATCGGGCGGGGCATATCGGCCGGCTGGAAGAGCATGTCGCCGCGGCCGATGAGGTCCTCGGCGCCGGGCGCGTCGAGGATCGTTCGCGAGTCGATCTGGGATGCCATGGCGAAGGCGATCCGGGACGGGAAGTTCGCCTTGATCAGCCCGGTCACGACGTTCACCGAGGGACGCTGCGTGGCGAGGACGAGGTGGATCCCCGTCGCCCGCGCCTTCTGGGCCAGCCGGACGATCGGGTCTTCGATGTTCTTCCCCTCCCGCATCATGAGGTCGGCGAGCTCGTCGACGATGACGACGATGTACGGGAGCCGGTCCGCCGGGTCGACCCGTGATTCGTTAAAGGCGGCGATGTTCCGGGCCCCGGCCCCGGCGAAGCGGCGGTAGCGGTGCTCCATCTCGCCGACCGCCCAGCGGAGGGCCGCCTTCGCCTTGTCGGGCTCGGTGATGACCGGGACGAGGAGGTGCGGGAGCTCGTTGTAGGCGGCGAGCTCGACCCGCTTGAGGTCGACAAGGATGAAGCGGACCTCGTCGGGGGTCGCGTGCATGAGGAGACTGCTGATGAGGGCGTTGACCATGACGCTCTTGCCCGAGCCGGTCGCCCCGGCGATGAGGAGATGCGGCATCTTCGCCAGGTCGGCCGCCCGGGCGTGGCCGGCGACGTCCCGACCGAGGGCGAACGTCAGCTTCGGCCCGTGGACGATGTCGACCTCCTCGAGAACCCGTCGGAGCGAGACGATGTTGAAGTCGCTGTTCGGGATCTCGATCCCGACGACGCTCTTGCCGGGGATCGGCGCCTCGATCCGGATCGTCCGGGCGGCGAGGGCCATCGCCAGGTCGTCGGCGAGCGACTCGATCCGGCTCACCTTCACCGACGGGTCGGGCTCGACCTCGTACTGGGTGACGACGGGGCCGGCGTTCCAGCGGAGGACCCGCGCCCGGATGTTGAAGCTGGCGAGCTTCTGCTCGATGATCGCGGCGTTCTGGTGGTGGTCCATGGCCGGTCCCCCGGCCCGGCTGGCGACGTCGTCGAGGAGGGTGAGCTCGGGGAGTCGATACGGGTCGGGGACCGCCTCGGCATCCGGCTCGCCCACCGGTGCTGCGGTCACGGCGGACGCCGGGCGCACGGCCGGCCCGCCGGGATCCTCGGCCGGCTCGGCCGGGGCGGGCGGCCGCGGGCCGATGAGCGTCCCCGAGGCGGCGATGAGCCCGGGTCCCGGGAGCGGTTCGGCGGCCGGCCGGTCTCGCCCGGAGATGGCCGGGGAGCCGCCCGGTCCGCGATCCTCGTCGGTGCCCCAGATGCCGGTCTGTTCCGGCGTCCTTCGGCCGAGGAGGGCGCGGGCACCGTCGCCGACGCGGTCGCGGAGGGCCGCGAATCCGCCGTGCCCGGAAGCCGGTGCGGCGCGGACGGTGCGCTCTGAGGGTTCGCCCCGGGCAGCCCCCGCACGCTCGGACCGTGCGGCGCTCGGCGCCGTCGCCAGCGCGGCCCCGACGGCGCCGACGATCCGGCCGACCGGCGCGACGAGGGCCCGGAGGCTCGTGTCGAACATGACGAGGAGGCCGGCGACCCCGCCGGCGAGGAGGACGACGAATGCCCCGGCCCCGCCGAACAGGGTCGTCGTGACCGCGACGAGGCCGGCCCCGATCCGACCGCCGGTCAACGGCTCGCCGCTCCCGAAGGGGTTCGGCGGCCCGACGAGCTCGAGGAGGCCGAGGCCGGCCGCGAAGGCGAGGCCGGCGCCGAGGAGCGTCAGCCGCCAGCCGCCGTCGGCCGCCCGGGCCCGCTCGACGTAGACGCCGGCGGCGAGGAGGATGAACGGGAGCGCCCAGCGCCCGGTCCCGAACCAGGGCGCGAAGACGTTCCGCCACCAGGTCGTCAGCGTCCCCTCGCCCGGCAGGGCGAGGGCGATGAGCGTGACCGCCCCGAAGGAGAGGAGGGTCACCCCGACGAGCGAGCGGACGACCTCGGGGCTGAGCCGCCAGCCGGACCCGAGCGACGGCCACCGGAAGGCGCTCCGACGCCGCGATCGGGCGGCGGAGCGGCGGGTCGCCGGGCGGGTCGAGGAGCGGCGGCGGGTCGCCATCGGCCGATCCTCCGGCCTAGACCTCGACGACGACCGGGAGGACCATCGGCCGCCGCTTCGTCTGCTCGTAGAGGAACCGCGAGACGCTGTCCTTGATCTGCGACTTGAGGAGGGCAATCTCGCTGATGTGGTCGCCGGGGTTCTCGATCGCCCGGACGACCCGCTCGGCGGCCTCGGTGATGAGCGGGTCGCGCTCGTTCAAGGGGACGAAGCCGCGGGTCACGATCTCGGGCCGACCGAGGAGGTTCCCGGTCTGCTTGTCGACGGTCACGACGACGATGAACATCCCGTCGGCGGCGAGGGCCCGGCGGTCGCGGAGGACGACCTCTCCGACGTCGCCGACCGAGAGGCCGTCGACGAAGACGTAGCCGGCCGGGACCGGGGCTCCGCGGCGGGCGTGCCCGTCCGGGAAGATCTCGATCGGCTGGCCGTTCTCGATGATGAAGACGTTCTCGGGCCGGACCCCCATCTCGACGGCGAGCCGGCCGTGCTGGACCATCATCCGGAACTCGCCGTGGATCGGGATGAAGTAGCGCGGCCGGGTCAGGCCGAGCATGAGCTTGAGCTCCTCCTGGCTGGCATGCCCCGACACGTGGGCCCGCTTGATGGTGTGGTAGTAGACGTTCGCCCCGGCCTTGAAGAGGTTGTCGATGGTCCGGGCAACGTACTCCTCGTTGCCGGGGATCGGGCTCGCCGAGACGATGACGGTGTCGCCGGGCTCGATCTCGACGAAGCGGTGGTCGCGGTTCGCCATCCGGGCCAGGCCCGACATCGGCTCGCCCTGGGCGCCGGTCGTGGCGATGACGAGTTGTCCCGGAGGGGTCTGGGCGATCTGGTCCTTGGCGACGACGCCGGAGGACGGGTAGCGTAGGTAGCCGAGGTCGAGGGCGATCCGGACGTTCTGCTCCATCGACCGACCGACGACGGCGACCTTCCGCCCGAAGGTCTCGGCGGCGTCGAAGACCTGCTGGATCCGGGCGATGTTGCTGGCGAAGGTGGCGACGATGACCCGCCCCTCGAGGGGTTCGATGATCTCCCGGAACGCCTCGCCGACGGTCCGCTCGGACGGCGTGTAGCCGGGGTTCTCGGCCCGGGTCGAATCGGACAGGAGGCAGACGACCCCCTCCTGGCCGAGCCGGGCGAGCGTGGCGAAGTCCGACGGCTTGCCGTCGACGGGCGTGTGGTCGAACTTGAAGTCGCCGGTGTGGACGACGGTCCCGACCGGGGTCCGAAGGGCGATTCCCATGGCGTCGGGAATCGAGTGGCCGATCCGGAAGGGGACGGCCCGGAACGGCCCGATGGCGAGGTCGTCGCCCGGTTCGAGGGCGACGAGGGGATGATCGGTGAGCCGGTGCTCCTTGAACTTGGCGGCGAGGAGGCCTCGGGCCAGGGTCGAGGCGTAGACCGGGACGCCGGGGAACTCCGGGAGGACGTACGGCAGGCCGCCGACGTGATCCTCGTGGGCGTGGGTGATGAGGAAGGCCCGAACGTTCGCCCGCCGCTCGCGGAGGTACGTGACGTCGGGGACGACGAGGTCGATCCCGAACATCTCTTCGTCGGGGAACATGAGCCCGCAGTCGATGACGACGATGTCGTCGCCGTACTCGAAGACGTACATGTTCTTGCCGATCTCCCCCACCCCGCCGAGGGGGATGATCCGGAGCGGTCGGTTCGGGTCGGCCATGGCAGTCGGGTCTCCGGCGTTCAGAAGAGGGTCAGCTGGTCGCGATCGGCCTCGCCGGTCGGCGCGGTCGCGGGCTCGGGCTCGGCGCGTTCGATCGGCTCGGTCGGGACCCGGCCCTCGGTCGTCGGCCCGGTCATGATCGAGACGGGCGCGGCGACCTCGGGGACGGCCGCAATCGCGGGCTCCTCGATCGCGGGCCCCTCCCGAGTCGGCTCGCCGGGCGACCCGCCCGCCGGCTCCGCCGGCGTCGTCGCGGCGTGGATCGCTCCGGTCGCCTCGTCGCCGAGCCCGACCCGCCGCCGACGGGCCTCGATCAGGGCCGCCGGGATCCGGAGCATGTCGGCCTCGAGGGTCGGCCGGAGCGAGGCCTGGTGGAGGGCGGCCGCCGGGTGGTACATGGCGAAGACAAGCGCCCCTTCGGCTCCGGTCTCAGCCGGCGCCGGTCGGACCGTCCCGTGGACGGCGCCGATCTTGGCCCCGGGCATGAAGCGGGCCATCGAGTGGCGACCGAGGGTCACGATGAGGGCCGGGTCGAGGATCTCGACCTGACGGCGGAGGAACGGCGCACAGGCGGCGATCTCGTCCGGTTCGGGATCACGGTTGCCCGGCGGCCGACACTTCACGACGTTCGTGATGAAGACCTCGTCCCGGCGCCAACCGATGCCGGCGAGGAGATCGTCGAGGAGGGCGCCGGCCGGTCCGACGAAGGGGCGCCCCTGGCGGTCTTCGTTCAGCCCCGGGCCCTCGCCGACGAAGAGGACCTCGGTCGAGGGGTGGCCTTCGCCCGGAACGGCGTTCGTGCGCTGTTCGTGAAGCCGGCAGCGGCGGCAGACCCGGACCTCGGCTGCCACCTGCTCGAGCGCCGCCCGGCGCTCGGCTTCGGTCACGTCCGGCTCCCGCCCACCGCTCCCGTACCGGCGGTCCGAGCGCTCGCCCGCCGCACCCAACCGCGCTCGACGAGGAGCTCGGCGAGCTCGACGGCGTTCGTGGCCGCCCCCTTCCGGAGGTTGTCGGCGACGACCCAGAAGGCGAGCCCCCGCCCGTCGGGGACCGAGGGGTCGCGGCGGACGCGGCCGACGAAGATCTCGTCGCGCCCGGCGGCGAGGGTCGCGATCGGGTAGCGGTGGGCGGCCGGCTCGTCGACGACGACGACGCCCGGCACGGCCGCGAAGCGCTCCCGGGCCGCCTCGGGGGTGATCGGCTCCCGGGTCTCGACGTGGACGGCCTCCGAGTGCCCGACGAGAACCGGGACCCGGACGGCGGTGCAGGAGACCCGCAGCTCGGGGAGGTGGAGGATCTTACGGCTCTCCTCGATGACCTTCCGCTCTTCCTTCGTGTAGCCGTCGTCGAGGAAGACGTCGATCTCCGGGAGGGCGTTGAAGGCGATCGGGTGGGGATAGACCCGCGGCGTCTTCGGGGCCCCGGCGACGTGGGCGCGGACCTGGTCCTCGAGCTCGGCGATCGCCTCGGCGCCGGTCCCCGAGACGGACTGGTACGTGTCGACGACGACCCGCTCGAGCCCGACGGCGTCGCGGAGGGCCATGAGGACCGGCACGAGCTGCATCGTCGAGCAGTTCGGGTTCGCGACGATCCCCTCGTGCCAGGCGAGGTCGTCGGGGTTCACCTGGCTGACGACGAGGGGGACGCGCGGATCCATCCGCCAGGCGGCCGAGTTGTCGATGACCGTCGTGCCTCCGGCGGCAGCGAGCGGGGCGAGCTCGCGCGAGACGTCGCTCCCGGCCGAGAAGAGGGCGATGTCGACGCCGGCGAGGGCCTCGGGGGTCGCCTCGGCGACCTCGAGCGAGCGGCCGTCGACGGAGACGACGGTCCCCGCCGAGCGGCCCGAGGCGAGGAGCCGGAGCTCCCGAAGCGGGAACTCGCGCTCGACGAGGACGGCGATCATCGTCTTGCCGACGAGACCGGTCGCCCCGACGACGGCGACCGTGAGGGGTTCGGGATTCACCGTGGATCGGACTCCAACGAGAGGCTGCGAGGGCCGGGCACCGCTCGCGAGTATACCAGCGGCCGGTTCCCGGACCCGACGCCTGCCGAACGGGCCGGGCCGCACCGACCCGGCCGGCAGCTCCGGTGGCCGTCAGCGCGCCGAGCGAGCCAGATGCCGCTGCATCGCGGCCTTCCGGGAGAGGTTGATCCGGCCCTGGCGGTCGATCTCGGTGACGACGACCATGATCTCGTCGCCGACCGAGACGACGTCTTCAACCGAGGGGACGTGGTAGTCGGCGAGCTCGCTGATCCGAACGAGCCCCTCCTTGCCGGGCAGGATCTCGACGAAGGCGCCGAAGCTCATGATCCGGGTCACCTTGCCGAGGTAGAGGCCGCCGACCTCGACCTCGCGGGTCAGCGACTCGATCCACTGGATCGCCTTCCGGCTGTTCTCGGCGTTCAC